>NZ_JAMYLO010000015.1:0-168145 GCF_040318075.1 Mesorhizobium sp. M1328
CCCACAAGTGCTGCTGCGCGGCAAAGGGCGCAGAGACCGCGTCGTCCCCATTGCTAAGGACCTGGCGCGGGCGCTGACATCCTTGTTGAGCGAGCGCGGGATCACCCATCACGAGCCGCGAGCGATATTCGTCGGCGCCCGCAACGAACGCCTGACTCGTTTCGGAGCGATCCATATCGTGCGGCGTGCGGCCACAGAGGCCGTGCCTACCAGGCCGGCCTTGGCCGACAAGCCCATATCGCCGCACATCTTCCGGCACTCCCTCGCCATGAAGCTTCTCCAGTCCGGCGTGGACCTTTTGACGATCCAAGCCTGGCTCGGGCACGCACAGGTCGCCACGACCCACCGCTATGCCGCAGCGGATGTCGAGATGATGCGCAATGGACTCGAGAAGGCGGGCGTCACCGGCGCTCACGGCGTGCGTTTCCGACCAAATGACTCCGTTCTGCAACTGCTGAACAGCATCTAAATATTATGTGGCGGAAAAATCCGGACCGGCGGGCCTAGGCTGGCACCAGGAAGGCTCCGCCACATAATCTCGCCCGACGCATAAGAACGGTTATGTGGCGCGCCACATAACCGTTTTGAGGCGACGTTTATGGAATGGGTTTTCGCAAACGCGCCGCCTGCGCAGGTTTACCGGATCGCCAGAAGATCGGACGCGATCGGGAGTGAACGATGAGCTTGTCGTCAGCCATCCACCGCCGACCTAGCCCACATCAAACTGCGGACGTCAGCGGCTGGCCGCTCTGAAGACAACCTGATCCTGCAGCAGCTCAGGCGCACCGTCGACGCGATGGTGGCCTTCCCCGTTGGGCAGGGTTGCCAGGCCGTTTAACCATGGATCGAGGGAACCCAGATGATCCAAGTCGTGCGGTCCCCCAGGAAAGGAGGATACGACTACGTGGTCATCGGCTCTGGTTCGGCCGGTAGTGTGGTGGCCAGCCGATTGGCGGAGGATTCTGCCCGAACGGTCGTTCTCATTGAGGCGGGCGGGTCCGACCTGTCGATCGATGGAAGCATGCCTGCGGCCATAGGTCTTCCGTTGATAAGCGATCGGTATAACTGGAAATATTTCGGTATGCCTGAGATGAGGAGGGGCCAGGACGTCGGCGTCTATCAACCCTGCGGCAAGGTGTTGGGAGGCTCTTCGTCTATCGGCCGGATGAACTGGACGCGCGGCAACAGGGAAGACTACGACAGTTGGGCAAGCTATGGCGTTCAGGGTTGGAGTTACGATGAGGTTCTGCCGTTCTTGAAAATGTCTGAGGCTTTCGAGGGTGGCGACGATCGGTTCAGGGGGAGCCAAGGCCCGATTCAGGTTGAGCGTTCCAAAGCCGACAATCCTCTGTTCCAGGCCTTTCTTGCCGCGGGCGTTGAGGCAGGTCACGGCGTGAATCACGACCACAACGCGGCTCATCAAAGCGGCGTTCACCGCATCCAACACAACATCGGCAACGGGCGCCGAATGAGTGCGTCCTTCGCCTATCTCCACAATCGGCCGGTCCGGCCAAATCTGGATGTCTTGCTCGACGCGCGCGTAGTTCGCATCATTTTCCAGGGCCATTGTTGTGTTGCGGTCGAGGTAGTCAAAAACCGCACCCGCATCACGATCCCGGTCCATCAAGAAGCCATTTGCTGCGCAGGAGCATTAGTCTCGCCGCAACTGCTCATGCTGTCGGGTGTCGGACATGCGGACCATTTGCGACAGCTAGGCATACCGGTCGTCTCTCACTTGCCGGCAGTTGGTCAGGGATTGAGCGACCACATCTGTTTCTGTGTTGAATATGAAGTCAAGGATTCCCGCGAGTCGGACGCTCAAACCCTGCGCTTTGGTGGAGGACTTACGCCGGGTCTGGAATGGTTATTATCTCGGCGCGGCCCGCTGACCTCTGGTCTTTTCGAGGTAGGAGCGATGCTATCGTCCGATCAGACGGTGAGCCGGCCCGATATGCAGATAGAATGTCTTGCGGCGCGATCGAGCTTCGGCGCCGGTGAAATCAGCATTGCCCCAGGGTTTCAGTGTGTTGTCAGCCTTCAGCGGCCTACAAGTACGGGTCTTGTTTGGCTGAGTAGCGCCGATCCTTTTGCTCCCCCGGCCTTTCGGTTCAACTACCTACGAACAGAGCATGACCGGAAGCTCGCGGTTGTCGCACTCAGGCAATTGCGTGACTTGATGAACCAGCCCAGCATGGTGACCAAGCTCAAGGGCGAGGTCGGGGAACAGGTCGCCTGTCGCACCGATAAGACGTTGCTGTCCTGGGCAAAACGGGTCGCGAAATCCAGCTACCATTCCTCCTGCACGTTGCGTATGGGGAGTGGAGAGGGGAGTGTTGTGGACTCGTCCGGAAAAGTGCACGGGTTCGACAATCTGAGGGTGGTGGACGCATCCATCTTCCCCACGATCCCCACGGCGAATCTTTACGCGCCCACGATCATGTTGGCGGAGAAAATCTCTGCCGATCTGATCCGGGTGTCGGCGTAAGCGTCGTCGGGGACGGCCCGTGGGAGAGGGCGCGCGCTTTACAGTCAACCAAACGAACAAGGGCCAAACCGGCAGCGCACGAAACGTCCGCCATCAGGACCAGCTCAGTTCGATGCTAAGGTCGGTCGGGCAACCATCCGCATAGCACCGCCGACCGCAAGATGCGGTACTAGCCCGGCATTGGCACATTGTGCGACGATCGTCGCCAAGCCCGTTCCTTCAAAAAGTCAAACCATTGACGGTCGCGACCTTCGACTCCGCGGCGCGGCTTCCTAAGCGCAAGAGCGTTTGCCGGCGAGGATTGCAGGGCGAAACAACTCTTAACAATCCAAAACCCACGGCAACGACAAATCGGGATTAATGCCGCCAGACGCGATTGCGAACAGCGGTCGCGGGTATGCCGACCGCCGGTGGCGACCTTGATGGTTCCTTCCGGCGATGGCCCGGGACAAGGCGGTAGACATGTATCGACTGGTGGCCATCGTCCTGCTGGCCTTCCTTGCGGGCTGTTTGGCGCCCGATCGCATTGTTTACGGGCCGAAGGCTGCGACGCTAGCCAGCATCCAAGGGTTCAGCGACATTCGTATTTATGCAGATTCGGCCCGGAAACTGCGCGACGCGCAAACCTGGCTGCCCATCCCGAGACACAAGGAAATCAACTACCTCGTCCTGTCGAGCGGCGGTGGCGCAGGCGCATTCAGCGTCGGGGCGCTCAAGGCTTGGTCGGACAATGGACAGCGGCCGGAATTCGACATGGTCAGCGGTGTCAGCACGGGCGCGCTAATTGCGCCCTATGCCTTCCTAGGCTCTGCCTACGACCAGCCCCTCGTGGAACTCTATACAAGCGGTGTCGCCAAGGAGTTAGTCGATGCGGATTTCCTACCGAAAGGCCTGTTCGGAGCAAGTCTCCTGAAACAGGAGCCGCTTCGCAAAATGGTCGAGCGCTATGTAACGCAAGACGTACTGGAAAAGATCGCAACTGAGCACCGCAAGGGGCGACGACTGCTTGTTTTGACCTCCAACCTCGATTCCCAAAGAGCGGTGATCTGGAACATGGGCGCCATCGCCGCCAGCGGGCGGCGCGGTTCGCTGAAACTCTTCCAGGACATACTCATCGCCTCGGCAAGTATCCCCGGCATTTATCCGGCCGTCCTCATCCGGGCCGAAGCTGGAGGGGAGGCGTTTGAAGAAATGCACTCCGACGGCGGTTCGGCGACCCAGATCCTGACGATCCCGGAGGGGTGGATAGCCAATTCGGACAAAAGCGTCCTGCCTAAGAACCTCAAGTTCAACATGTACATCATCATCAACAATGCGCTCATGCCAGAATTTACCACGACAACGAACAATACGTTTTCTGTCATGGCCAGGGCGAATTCCACCCTTGTCAAGTCACAGACCCGCAGTGCGCTGCTGGCCACTTACGTCTACGCCCAAAAGAACGGCATTCGATTTCGCGTGGCTTCGATCGACAAGCAGCTCCCCTACAGCATGACCGATCCGTTCAACACCGACTACATGCGCGCCGTTTACAACCTCGGATACACAAAAATGGCTGGTGGCAGCCTGTGGCAAGACAGGCCCGTGTTCACCGACAAGGTTGCTGCCGCTCAGCCAGCGAAACAGACGCAGTAGCCACGCGCCTGCCTCCCTCCATTCCCCAAGCCCAACAGGAGAACGAAGTGCCAAATTTCCATACAAACCAGGCTGCCGGTCGGCTGCAGCATAGATCGATCGGCGCCGCGATTCTGCCGTCGCTGCTTGTATCGGCAGTTGCCGGCTGCACCTCGGTGCCACTCCAGCCGGACAACTCGCTGGCCTCCTATGACGGTCTCACCAAGGTCGACGGGCGAATAAGGAAGGCAGAGTACAAGGCTGTCCCCGAGGATCTCGACGTCAGCAAAACAGTGTACATTGAGCCTACGCTGGTTTCGCCAACCGCAGCGCAATCCTCCATAAAACCCGCCGATCAGGCCTTAGTGGCAACCGTAGTTAGCCGCGCGCTTTGCGTTGGCGTCAGCGATCGTTTCGTAGTCACGGGAGACAGAGAAAGCGCCGATCTGGTTGTTCATGCGACGGTCACCCGCATCGTGCCAACGAACGCCACAGTCGCCGGCCTGTCGACCGCGGCGTCGATTGGGGCTTCGTTCGCGTCCTCCTCCGTCCCTGTCCCGAGGATTCCGCTGGGACTGGGCGGGCTTGCCGTCGAGGCCGAGGCGACCACGAAGGATGGAAAACAGGCGGCTGCGATGGTGTGGTCGAAGGGCGCGAATTTCGTGACAACAGGCGCGCGGATGTCACAGATTGGCGACGCCTACTCTCTGGCGGAGAGTTTCGGAAGCGACTTTTCCAAGATGCTTGTCACGGGCAAAACACCATTCAAGTTTGGCTTCCCGAAGCTTCCGTCTTATCAGAAGCTGAAATCCGGGCTCGGCGGCAAACCCAAATATCAGGCTTGCGAAAGGTTCGGTCGGTCGCCAGGCCTGAAGGATTTCGCAGGCGGGCAACTCGGTTTGCCGCCGTCCTGGACGGACAAGCCAGCTCGTCCGCAAAGCTAGAGCAGAATTTGTATCGACCAACTCCATCGCCGGACATCCGGATTAATGGACTGCGCGTCCGTATGCGGACCCGCGGTAAGTCGGTCGGCCTGCACTCCCCTGCCCCCCGACAGGCCGACCGACGCTTTGATGAATGCAAATCAAATCAAACCAAAACCAGTCCTGTCATGAACCGAGCCTGATCGTGCCGCCGATCTTTCAGCCGAGCGGATTAGCTTTAGCCGAACTCGCCAAAGAGGCGGGAGTGCTGCTACCCGCAGCTGCCAACCCAGACATGCTTCTGCAGAGCGGGGCGAGCCTTGAGACGGCACGGTCGTGGCATATCGCGTACATTGATCATGCACGCTACACGAACGCCTTGCGCACCACCAAGGCCGGCGCTTGCTTTGTCACGGAGCGCTTCGCCCATCTGGTGCCGCCTGGCACCGTTCCCATCACCGTTCGGGATCCCCGCCTTGTTTATGCCAAGGTGCTTGCCCGGCTACACCCCGAGGCATTGCGAACCCCGCCGCTTTTGGGCAGCCCTGATGTCACCGAGGGATGTTTTGTGCATCCATCGGCGCAGATCGGCGCCGGCGTCGTGCTCGATCCTGGTGTTGTCATAGGAGATCGGGTGTTCATCGGAGCCGGCACCACAATAGGCGCCCATGTGGTGCTGGGTCCAGACGTGGTGATCGGCTGGGACTGCTCCATCGGCCCTAGCGTCTCAATAGCCCATTGCAGCTTAGGTGATCGGTCGATCGTCTATGCGGGCGCGCGTATAGGCCAGGATGGTTTCGGCTTCGCGATGAGCGGTTCAGGGCATGTAAAAGTCCCGCAACTCGGCCGCGTCACGATCGGAAACGACGTCGAGATCGGAGCCAACAGCACGGTCGATCGCGGTAGTGCGGGCAATACTGTCATTGGAGACGGAACAAAGATCGATAATCTCGTCCAGATTGCGCACAACGTACGGATCGGGCGTCATTGCGTGATCACTGCCCAGGTCGGGATCGCGGGCTCGACCGTGCTGGAGGACTACGTAGCGGTGGGCGGCCATAGTGCGATTGCTGGCCATCTGCACATCGGCCAGGGCGCTCAACTTGCCGCGGCCTCGCGGTTCATGAGAGACGTGCCGGCAGGCGAACGCTGGGGCGGAATGCCCGCCAGACCACTGCGAGAATGGTTCCGCGAACAAGCAACCCTCAAGAAATTGGCGAAGCATCGCACCGGGGCTGACTCTGTAGCCATCTCATTCGCGGCCTGGCTGTCGAAGCTGTGAGCTCAGATATAATCCAGTGTTCCGCGGTGTTGGCCGGGCGCGTTTCGAATACGGCTCCATAAATGATGTTCTGCGACTTCTATGGTCGAGTACGTCTCATGTCGGTCGCCCACGATGGCTCCGCACATGACAGGGCACAAATGCAGCGCCGCTGCGGCTGTGATCAGGGTACCGTCATATGTCCAGAACCAACACTTTCAAAGAAACCGCATGCAGTCGCTAACGACAGCAGCGTCCCAAGCCTGTCTGGAGTGGGACGAAACCCGGCGCTGGGTCGGGGGCGTACGAGCATCCAGCCATCTCCTTCGAGGTCGATGCGCAATCTTTTTTGCCTTGAAAACTCGGCGGATACAGAGACGGGTTGCGCGGCTCAGCCAGACTGTCCGGAGAAGGCTGCGCTAACTCTCGGATAAGTCGACCGAATTTCGAGCCAGCCTACATAAGCTATGTCTACAGTGACTGAATGGTGATCCCGACAGGAATCGAACCTGTGACCTACAGATTAGGAATTTTTCAGACAGTCTTTCCCATTGTTTCCCAATACAGGTCGTTGTACGTTTTCGTGTTCTAACATGCTCAAGTTGTTGTATTTTTCGTACTGCGCGGCTGTGATGGCGTAGACAGACCAACAGATCGAACATCACGCAGTGTCCGTACTAATCTCGTACTAATTTCATGGCAGACCTTCGAATCGCCCTTACAGACCGCGCCGTCGCACGCCTCCAGCAGGCGTCTTCGGGCCAATATTTTGCTCGCGACACCGAGCTGCAGGGCTTCTTGGTGCTCGTGGGCAAACGGAAAAAAACGTTCGTCGTCCAGGGTGATCGAATGAAGGCGGGCAAGCGTCTGTCCGTCCGGATGAAGGTTGCCGAAGTTGGAGAACTCACAACGCGTGCGGCGCGGGCGAAGGCCAAGGACATTCTCGGGAAGATTGCCAACGGCATTGATCCTCGCGCGTCGACGCGCAAGCGGGACGGCGAAGCTGTAGCGGTCGATCTGCCGTCGATTACGAACCCCACGCTGCGCACTGCCTGGGAGCGCTATCGCGACGGGCATATGAAGAACAAAGGCCGCAGCAATGGGACGATCAATAACTATCGGGATCACATCGAGCGGCTCTTGGCCGATTGGCTTGACGAGCCGCTTTCCAAGTTGGGTAACGATCCTTCCCTCGTGACTGTGCGGCACGAGAAACTCACCAAGAGAAACGGCGCCTATATAGCCAACGGCTGCATGCGAACGTTACGCGCTGTTTACAACCACGCTCGCAAGGTCGCCCGCACGCTGCCGGCGGACAACCCGGTCTCGGCCATCGACTGGAATGCCGAACATCGGCGCAACACCGCGCTCGGGCTTTCGGATCTGGAGGAATGGTTCACCCAGCTCGCGACTTTGAAGAACCCTGTTCGGCGGGAGCTACATCTGTTCATGTTGCTCTCAGGCCATCGCCCTGAAGCGATCAGGAAGGCGCGGATCGACCATGTCGATTTTCGCGCGCGTGTCCTGCACATACCCAGGCCGAAGGGTGGTGAGGTCAAGGCATTCGACATACCGCTTTCGCGAGCCATGATCCGCTGCCTGGTGAGAGTGATGCGCATCGGTAGGGCTCTCTACGCCGAGCAATCGCGTGACTGGCTCTTCCCGGCCGACAGCGAAAGCGGTCACATCATCGAGCACAAAGAGAAACGCAGCGATCTGTCGAAATGGGGGAATGACCTGCGTCAGACTTTCCGCACGATCGCCCAAGCCGCGGGCGTTGCGGAGTTGGACGTCCATCTTCTGATGAACCACTCGATCCCGGGGGTTAACGCAGGCTACATCACACGCAACAAGCTGCTGAACGATCACCTGCGCCAGCAGCAGGAGACCATCTCACGTCGGATGCTCGAAGCTGGACGTTCGCGAGAGAACGGACCGGTGCGTCGCACTACTGGCTGGCCCGTACTTCCAAGCAGGCGCCTGCTTTCTGGTCTGATGAGTGGCAAGGATTAGCGGTTTCGAGCAATGGAAGTCGAGTCCTGCGCCAAACAATTTGCGGAGTATTGGGGGTTCGAGTCCGTAGAGCGCTACCGCCTTTCTCCCCACTCAAAAGACTTGCGGTATTTTCTGCGAAGTTGGGCGTGACGGAGCTGTCTTGGTGCTGCAAGAACGGTATGGAACGCGAAAGTCTGACCGAAGCCGACGAAGGTTTTTCGTGGCGCGAACGGCAGCTTCGCGCCTAATATCGGCTAGCGTCGTAGGAATTGATGCGATGACTGATCAGCGCGTCACGAGCAATTGAGGGTCCATTCACAAGATTGGAGTGCACCCATGTTTCGATCGAAAGTTGTCGCCCTTGCGTCGCTTGGCCTCGTCCTGGGACTTGCCGCTGCCCCCGCGCCCCTGCAGCGGAGTAGGCGTCGGCAGGATCGGTGCGAACGCCTTCGCGACGCGAAGCCGGCCATAGACGTTGACGTCGAACATCATGTCCACGTCGGTCGCGATTTTCGCCAAATCCGAGACTGCCTGAAGCCCATCGGCACGATGACGAATTTCTCAATGTCGTAGAATTCGTCGCCGGTCACCTCAAGTCGGCTGCGCAGGCGGTCGCCCGAGGCATCGGTGAAAGGCATGCCCGACAGGTGGATCCCGGCGCTTGGCTGGCGATCAGGATGCGGGCGCTGGATGATGGCCGCAGCACCGGCGCGGCTCATGCGGCAGCGGTTTGCCGACGGGATTTTCGACGCAGATGCGGCAGGCCCGAACCGTCGCTGCAAAACTGTCCAGTTCCACGCTCAAGCGGCGGCACTCGGCCGGCTGGAGACCGCCTGATGCCAGCGCAACACATTGGTGTATTCATCCGGCACCTTGATGCGCGCCGGATTCATGAAGTCGACCGCGATCAGACCGGTGATATCGGCAATCGAATAGCTGTCGCCGGCGACGAATTCCCGGCACGCCAGCTCGTCGTCGAGGATTTTCAGGAATGCGACCGCCTTCGGTTTGTTGGCCTCGCCCCATTCGGGGATCTGCGGGATTTCCAATTCCTTCATGGCCGGATGGATATGGCGAAAGGCCTGCGCGACGGAACTGAGCAGGTTGAACTCCATCCGCCTCTGCCACATCTCGACCTGCGCCTTGCCGAGCGCGCCACGCCCGAACAGGGCGGGCTCGGGGTGCAACTCCTCGAAATAGCGGCAGATGGCGACGGATTCGGTGATGATGGTGCCGTTGTCAAGCTCCAGCACTGGCAGGTGTTGCAACGGATTGCGTGAGCTGACCGTCTGGCTCTTGTGCTCAAGCGCGCCCATGTCGACCGACACCAAAGGAACCGCGATCCCCTTCTCAGCAAGGAAAACGCGAACCCGCCGCGGATTGGGCGCTCGGTCGCTGTCGTAGAGTTTCATTCGATACTTCCTTTTTCTTCCCAGCCAATGCTGGTTTCGGGCCCCGCAGGCGGCAGCGGCGGAATGGTCAGAGCCATCGGCGAACCTCGGCCTTGTAGCGGCGGTAGTCGTCGCCGAACTTCGCTTCGAGATAGCGCTCCTCGCGGGCGATCACCTGCGTCTGGATCGCAATCAGCACCAACGGGAGCAAGGCGAAGGCGATCGGCCCGTCAAAGCCGGTCGCAAGGCCGGCATAGATAAGCGCCATTCCGAGATACATCGGATTGCGGGTCCACCGATAAGGACCGGTCGTTGCGATGAGCGTCGTTGGCTGCGACGGCGGAACGTTGGTGCCCAGCCGCCGGAACAGCCCCGCCGCCGCAAGCATCATCGCCGCGCCGGCAACGAACAGCAGCGCGCCCGTCGCGACCAGCAACCACCAGTCGATGCCGAAAGAGCGCAGGGTGACGAATCGCTCCGCCGCCAGCCCCAACAGCAGCGCTCCCAGATAGACGAAAGGCGGAGGGAAGCGCACACCCGCGCTGTCCGGTTCGACGGTCATGCTCATCCTCCAGTCTGTGCTCTCAAACCAGCATCGACTGCTGGGCGGAGATACCCGCCGTCGCGCCCTGCGATATTGCCGTGGTGACCGAAGCCATGGCTGGGTTTGCAAGATCGCCGGCGGCGTACATGCCGGGTATGCTGGTTTCGCGGCGCTCGTCGGCCTTGAGGGCGATGCCGAGGGGCGTATTGACCGTGGCGAGGCCCAGTGATTCATGCAGGCTTGCGGACGGCTTGTTGCGCGGATGCGCGAATAAGATATCGACTGCGACATCGGGGGCGGTATCGAGCTTGACGGTGGCGTTATGCCCCCCGTGACGGGCGATCCCGGTGATCCGGCCATCGACGACAGGTATGTTGCGGCGCGCCAAATCGGCCCGGATATCGGGTGCAATGTCGTGACCATCGGCGAAGACCGTCAACGTGTCGGTCCAGTCGTGGTACAGCCTGACATAATTGTGCGACTGTGGGCCGGACCAGACGAGGCCCCAATGCTGGCCGGCGACTTCAAAGCCATCGCAATAGGGGCAGGGTACGATGGACGTGCCCCAGCCTTCGGCAAAGCCCGGAACATCAGGCATCTGGTCGGCGACGCCATAGCTCAGGATCAGGCGGCGCGCCCTAAGGCTTTCACCATAGGCAGTGAGGACGGAGAAATCGTCGATGGCGCCGGAGACGCTGTCGGCCCGGGCACTGGCTAGCCTGATCGTGGGATAGCGCGCCAGCTGCTGCCGCGCTTCGGCCAGGATGTCCAGCGGTGGCTTGTGATCGTGGCCGAGCAGGCCATGCGAGTGGCCGGCGAAGCGGTTGCGCGGCAGACCGGTATCGAGAACGGTGACCTTGCGGCGGGCACGGCCGAGCTGCAGGGCGGCGGCGAGACCGGCAAAGCTGCCGCCGATGATGATGACGTCATCCATAGTGATGGGCTCCGTGTTGCGGTTGGAGGGGTGTGGGCTGGGCGTGTCGCGAAATAGCGTCCAGCGATACGCGCTCGAGACGGGCAGCGAGCAGGGCTCCGGCATCGCCGAGACAGTCGCCCATCACTGTGTTGACCGGCCGGACGATGCCGCATTCGATATCTCCGGGCGGCCTCGGGAAACTTGATTTGGAGGACAGGGTAAAATCCAATCTTTGGCTTGCATATTTCTGAAACTGCGTGGTATCGTAATGCAAGGATTAGGATACTGTCAAGTACTGGAATTGCCGTGACCGAAAATAGCAAGGGCCGGCGCGGCCGGCCCGCCAACGAGGCGCTTGGCCAAACGATACTCGACGCTGCGTCCGAACTCTTTGTGGAATTGGGTTTTCAAGCGACGACATTGGACAAGGTCGCCCAGCGGGCGAAGATATCCAAGCTCAGCATCTATCGGCACTTCGAGAACAAGGAGGCGCTGTTCAGCGCGGCCATCGCGTCCGGCTGCCATCAGTTGTTTGCACCACAGGCCCTTCTTGAAGGCCTCGACGGTTCGGTCGAAGATCAGCTCATGGCGGTGGGATCATCCCTGCTTCGCACGCTGTTGAGATCAGACGTCCGCAGTGTCGAAGCCATGGTAATGGCCGACCAGACGAATCCAAAGTCGTTAAGCAAGCTCCATTACGAAGCCGGCCCCTCCCATGTCATCGCCCAGATCGAGGCCCTGTTGCGTCAGTTGCACGCAAAGGCGGTTCTGAACGTGCCCGATTCTCTCCGGTCCGCCCGCTTGTTTGCCGCGCTTTTCAAAGGATCCGATCTCCTGATTATCGCACGCTTCGATGAGGCGAGAGCAGCGGACGACAACGAAATCGATTCCTATTGCCGGTCCGCCGTCGCCATGTTCATCGCCGCGCACGGTGGCAACGACCACGCGGGCCGATAGCCTAGTTAAGAACGGATCAGAACAAGGATATGGCATGGCAGAGAAAAATGTTTATCAGGTAGCCGACTGGAATGGCCAAAGCGGGGAGCGCTGGGTCGCTTACCAGGCCCGGCTCGATGCCATGATGGCGGTGTTCGGCCGGGCCGCGATCGAAGCCGCCGCGCCCGCCACGGGCGAACGCGTGCTGGACGTCGGCTGCGGCGCGGGAGCGACTAGTCTGGATCTGGCCGCCCGCGTCGGCGCGGGGGGCCATGTGCTGGGCGTGGACATATCCGAAGCGCTAATCAGCAGAGCGCGCGCGCTAGCGCCACAGGATACGCCGGCCGTGTTCCAGGTGGCCGACGCCAGCAGCACCGAATTGCCCCAGGGCGCGTTCGACATCCTGTTCTCGCGCTTCGGAGTGATGTTCTTTGACGATCCTACGGCGGCCTTCACTCATATGCGCCGTGCGCTCAAGCCGGGGGCGCGGGTCGCTTTCGTCTGCTGGCGCGGCATGTTAGAACGATTGGGTGCGCTTGCCGATGGGCGCGATGAAGGGCATCCTTCCGCCGATGACGCCGCCCGGTCCCGAAGCGCCCGGCCCGTTCTCGTTTGGCGACCAGGGGCGGGTGGCGCGTATTCTAACGGTGGCTGGCTTCACCGATGTCGCTATCGCGCCCTTCGATGCCTCCATCCCGTTCGGCAAGGGGGAGACGCGGGACGCGGCGCTCGACGACGCGGTGAAGATGACACTCGAGGTCGGCCCGCTGTCGCGCGCTCTCGCTGATCAGCCCGACGACATCCGCGCCAGCGCCTCGGCAGCGATTCGTGCCGCCTTCGCGGGCTGCCCCGGTGAGCGGTCGGTGATGATCGACGGCGCGGCGTGGATCGTCACCGCGCGCAATCCGGCAAGCTGACAGGGACTAACAGGGGTAGACGCCCCGTCTCGATGGCTCGGCGTCGGCCGTGACGCGATAGACCCGCACTGCTTGCGGCCGGAACGCAGAGGAGATAGGGCGGCGGGCTTTTGTCCCAGGTCGCACCGATGCCATTGGTTTATATCGCGCTCATCGGCGATTACCTCTGGAACGATATTGACCGCCCCCTCGAACGGCCAATCCGAATGTCTGGTCGGCAGCGGATGGGAGCATCCTGTTCGGAGCGCCAACCATGCAGCATTGAAATTATTTGTGAAATTTTTCCGAAGGCGCTACCAAATATGCGGAAATTTCTAACTATTTCAATAACTTATTCGATTTTTGGTAGCGGGAGAGCGCTACCGCCTTTCCCCCCACTCAGAAGACTTGCAGTATTTTCTACGGTGTTGGGCGTGATGGACCTGTCTTGGTGCTGCAAAGACCGGTGGAGAACGGGAAAGTCTGACCCGAAGCCGACGAACGTTTTCCACGACGCGAACGACAGCTTCGCGCCCAATGTCGGCCGTAGAAGTCGATCTTGCCATTGCTCGGAAGCAGACGTCGCCCGAAGCGGGAGCGATCGTGGTTGCGCGACATCTCGAGCCCAGACTATCCGGCTCTATAGTGGAGCGTTGCGGCGACTCAGCAGCAGAGCGATGCCCAACGCCGGAAGCGTCGCCGTCGCGACGGCCAGGAAGACGAATTGCAGCCCGGCCGACGCAGCCACCAAGCCGAGCGCCGGACTGCCGAAGCCGAGCGCCACGTCGAGGAAGACTGTGTAGAGTCCCATGGCCAGGCCGCGGCTGCGTGGCGGAAGACGGCTTACGGCCTCGGCACCGAGGCCTGGATAGACCAGCGAGTAGCCAAGGCCAGTCAGGCCCGCTCCGATGGCGGCGAGAACGGGCCCGGGCGCAAGCCAGATCAGCATGAGCCCGACAGCCTCGACCGCCACGAAGATCGCGGCGACGCGCGCACCCCCCAACCTGTCAGGCAGGTGACCGAAGCACAGCCTTGCCACGATCAGCGACGCGGCATAGGCGGTGAAGGGAAGCCAGACCGGCTGCCAACCGCGTTCGGCAAAGAGCAGGGCGCCGAAACCCAGAATCGCACCATAGCCGAGGCTGCTAAAAGCTGCTCCCACTCCGGGAAGCCAGACCGCTTGCGCCACGCCCGTCCATGAGTGTCGCGCGGCGCTCGCGGCGAGACTGGTGCCACGCATAGGCAGGATGGCAAGCAGCGTCGCAAGCGGCAGGCCGACCGTCGCGACTGCGATCGCGGCGAAGCCGCTCGCCGCGTGAAGCGCAGATCCAATCGGCGCGCCTAGCGCGAGCGCCGCGAACATCGCCGTGCCCACCCAGGCTATGACCTTTCCGGAGTTCTGTCCGCCCGCGAGGGAGAGGCCCCAGGCGACGCCGCCGGTGATGATGAAGCTCTCGGACGCGCCCAGTACGGCCCGACCGGCGAAGAGCGCCGATGCGGACGCTACCGGCCGGTCGAGCAATGCCAGCGAGCCTAGGTAAATGAACCCCGCCAGGGCAGCGGCAATGAGGCCGACGATGACGGCCCGCTTGCCGCCGCGCCCATCGGCATAATTTCCGGCTCCAATGCGCGACAGCATCGAGGCGACGAACTGGCTGCCCGTCACCAGCCCGACCGCGAAAGGGCCGAAGCCGAGCTGCTGGTGAAGATGCAGCGGCAGGACGGGTAGCGCCAAGCCGATCAGTAGGAAGCCGGCGAAGACAGCCGCCATGATTGGCACCAGTTCCGCCATCACGCCATTTCGCTCTGAAGTCCGCGCCATTGCCGCCACCGATAACACTTTGACAGCCGAGCTGTTCCGATCAGTAACGTGCGTAGGTCACGCGCCAGCCTTCGGCCGGATTGTCCGGCGTGAGGACCAGTTTGTTGTCCGAGACTTCGAATTTGCGTTTCATGCTCTTCCCGACAAGGTTGCGGACCAGGGAGGACTCGATCGTGATGACGAAGGTCTTGTCCTGGTCGTTGATGGCGACCGGCCCGTAATAGGCTTCGTAGCCATTCTTTGTGTAAGGCGTGTCCGGCGCCTTGGCGTCGGGGTTCTGGGCCTGCACCGTGAGGGTGCCGGCCTCGGTGAAAATGACCTGACCGGAATACGGTACGGGCTTGAGATTTCCGCCTGCGCTGACCTCGAGCGACGTCATACGCCACGCACCGACGATCGGGGACTCTTGCGAGAAAGCCGGCGTGGCGACCGAAAGCGCAAGGGCGGCTATCTTCAATCTCATCGTCATATGCGTTGTTCCTTTTCTGATTTGTGGGTGCCCGTCCGCCCAATCTTCGCTCAAACCGAAAGCATGACCTTGATGGCGCGCCGCTCGTCCATGGCGCGGTAGCCTTCAGCGACCTCGGCCAACGGCAGCTTGAGGTCGAAGACTTTGCCGGGCTTGATCCTGCCGTTGAGCACACGGTCCATAAGGTCGGGCAGGAAGCGGCGCACCGGCGCCGGGCCGCCGAGCATGCGCTTCTGGCCGAAGAAGAGGTTCTGGCCATCGAAGCTCACGCCATGCGGCACGCCGACATAGCCGATGGTGCCGCCGGGGCGAGAGCAGGCCAGCGCCTGGTCGAAGGATTCCGCCGTGCCGACGCATTCCAGCACCGAGTCCGCGCCGACGTCCTTGGTGAGCTCTTTGATCCGGGCCACACCTTCCTCGCCGCGCTCGGCGACGATGTCGGTGGCGCCGAACTCGCGAGCGAGTTTCTGGCGGCTGGCGTGCCGGCTCATGGCGATGATGCGCTCGGCGCCCATCTCCTTGGCCGCAAGCACGCCCATCAGGCCGACCGCACCGTCGCCCACCACAACCACCGCCGATCCTTCTCGGACCTCGGCTGCGTCGGCCGCATACCAGCCGGTGCCGAGCACATCGGACACAGCCAGCAGGTCAGGGATGAGTTCGGCCGGCGGCACCTCGGCGGTGGCGACCAGTGTGCCATCCGCCAAGGGCACGCGGGCGTAAGGCGCCTGCGCGCCCGACATGAACTCGCGCTGCACACAGGACGACTGGAAGCCAAAGCGGCAATGCGGGCAGGTATTGTCGGACAGGCAGAACGAGCCGACGACGAACTGGCCGGGACGGACCGTGCGCACCTCTGCGCCGACCTCGACGACGATGCCACAATATTCGTGGCCATATGCATAGGGCCGTCGACCGGCTGCAGCCCGCGATAGGGCCACAGATCCGAGCCGCAGATGCAGCTTGTCGAGAGCTTGATGATGGCGTCCGTTGGCCGCATGATTTTCGGATCGGCGATTTCCTCGCAGCGGATGTCGCCCGGTTTGTAAAGAAGGGTTGCGAGCATTTTGGTTCCTTTCGAGTGGAGAAGATCAAGCGCCGTAGTCGGCGTCGCTGGCATGTTCCAGCCAGTCCACGACCTTGCCGTCTTTGACCTCCTGAAGGGCGATGTGGGTCATGGCGGTCTGAGGCGACGCGCCGTGCCAGTGCTTTTCGCCGGGCGCGAACCAGACGACGTCGCCCGGACGGATTTCCTCGACCGGGCCACCCTCGCGCTGCACGCGACCAAGGCCGGAGACGACGATCAGCGTCTGGCCGAGCGGATGCGTGTGCCAGGCGGTGCGGGCGCCGGGCTCGAAGGTCACCTGTGCGCCTTGGACCCGCCCGGCATCGAAGGGATTGAAGAGCGGATCGATCCGCACCGTTCCGGTGAACCAGTCAGCCGGCCCCTTGGCGGAAGGCCTTGTGCCTGCGCGAAGAATGTCCATGGTGATCTCCTTTGTGTCCTCAAATGCGTTCGATGCGAAGCGGGAACTCGCCGCGAAGGTGCAGGGCCTGCTCGCCCTCATCGAAGCGGCCGAGCCTGATCAGCCCGGGATGGCGATAGTCGGCGTAGAACATGGCCAGGTTGCCCCAGGGCATGAAATAGCACAGGTCATAGGGCTGCTCGTTGGCGAACGGACCGCTTCCCTCTTCAGTCAGCTTGCGCGGCAGATAGGCGATCTTCTCGTTATGCGCGTAGTCCTCGATCTCGAGATCGAGCGGCAGCATGGAGAAGAAGTCGCGCGCCGACGGATTGTCGTAGAGCGTGGCGGTCATGGTGCGGCCGTTGAAAACCATCCTGATCTTCATGTCGGTGGGCTCCTGGCTGACGGGGACCTCGCCTTCTTGGCTGGCGGCTGCGCGAGCCAGAGCCGCCACCGCGAGCGCGGCGCCGAGCAATGTCCGGCGGCTGAGCTGCGCACGCTCGATGGTCATGGCAAAGACCTCCGGGTCATATGCGATGCGGCCAGGGCGGCGAGCGCCGATCCGCAGAGCAGCACCGCGCCTAAAGTGAACGCTCCCCACCAGCCGACCGTATCGAAGAGCGTGCCGCCGATCGCGGCACCGCCTGTAATGGCGAGCTGGATGACGGCTACCTGCAACCCGCCGCCGGCCTCTGCGTCGTCCGGCAACGTGCGGCTGAGCCACGTGCCCCAGCCAACGGGCGCGGCCGTGCCGAAGAAGCCCCAGGCAACGAGCAG
This sequence comes from Mesorhizobium sp. M1328, assembly GCF_040318075.1. NCBI lineage: Bacteria > Pseudomonadati > Pseudomonadota > Alphaproteobacteria > Hyphomicrobiales > Phyllobacteriaceae > Mesorhizobium > Mesorhizobium sp. M1328. The sequence continues at coordinate 17,496 of NZ_JAMYLO010000015.1, forward strand.
CAGCGCCGTGGGAACCGGCAAGGCACCGAGGGCGATGAGCGCAGCGGCCAGCGCAGCCATGACCAGCGGGATGACGATGAGGATGCTGAACAGGCGCGTGCGCAAAAGCCGGCCGACGCACCATGTGCCGAGCACTCCCGCCAGCCCCATCGCCAGCAGGATCGCTGAGAGGGCAGCGATGTCGAGCTGAGTGACGCGCTCGAGAAAGGGCCGCAGATAGGTGAAGAGCGCGAACTGACCCATGAACAGCATCATGATCGACGCCATGCCGGTGGCGACAGGAAGACGGCCGAGCAGCGCCAGCGGATTCCCTGGACGCTTCCTCCGGCGCGGGGACAGCGCCGGCAGGCTTGTCCACTGCCAGGCCAGCGCCAGAAGCCCAAACGGCACGACGAGGAAAAAAGCGCCGCGCCAGCCGACATAGGCGCCAAGAAAACTGCCCAGCGGCGCGGCGATGGTGGCCGCAATGGCATTGCCAGCGTTCAGCATGGCGAGACCCTTCGGAACCATGTCTTGCGGCACGAGGCGCATGACGATCGCGGTCGACATCGACCAGAACCCGCCGATCGCGATGCCGAGCAGCGCCCGGCCGACCATGAGGAACGCGTAGTTCGGCGCGAAGGTGACAGCCAAACCGGACACGATGAGGAGGAGGGTGAAGCCGGTCACGACCAGTCGGCGGTCGATGTGGCGCGTGAGGCCGGCGACCAGCAGGCTGGTCACGACGGCGAAAACGCCCGAAATCGAGATCGCCTGGCCCGCGCGGCCCTCGGTGATGCCAAGATCGGCCGCGAGCGGCGACAGCAGGCTGACCGGCATGAATTCAGACGCGATGAGCACGAAAACACACAGCGCCATCGACAAGACCGCGCCCCATGCGGCGCGGTCTTCGACAAGCCTTGTGTCGTAAGTCGTTTCCATGATTGGCATCCTTGCAAGGCGACTGGGGCGGATCAGCCGCCCATCCCCGTCGCCATGCCCATTCTATTAGACTGAGTAATTCGCATGGACTTATCTGCTTGTGATATAAATGCCAGACGGGAGGCCCTATGCAGCGCGATGGCATGAAGGATCTGCTCTGGTTCGTGGCGGTCGCGCGGGAGCGCAGCTTCACCAAGGCGGCGGCCAAGCTCGGTACCTCGCAGTCGACCCTGAGCTCGACAATCAAGGAGCTTGAAGCTCGTCTTGGCGTCCGCCTGCTGACACGTACGACGCGGAGCGTCGCTCCGACCGAGGCCGGCGAGCGGCTTTTCCAATCTCTTGTTCCCCGCTTCGAGGAAATCGAAGCCGACCTTGCAAGCCTGGTGGCCTTTCGCGACAAGCCCTCCGGAACGGTCCGCATCACGCTGTCCGACCATGCGCTCCAGACGACCGTCTGGCCGAAGCTGCAGCCCGTGCTCAGCGACTATCCTGACGTGCGCGTCGAGCTCTACAGCGACAACGGCTTGAAGAACATTGTGGAGGAGCGCTTCGATGCCGGCGTGCGGCTTGGTGAGAGCATCGACAGGGATATGATTGCAGTGCGGATCGGGCCGGATTGGAGGCTCGTGGCCGTGGCTTCGCCGGAGTACTTTTCCCGCCATCCGGTTCCGACCGCACCCCAGGATCTGGTCGATCATGACTGCATTAATATGCGGCAGGCAACGTTCGGCGGATTATATGTCTGGGAATTCGCCAGGGATGGCCGCGACCTTCGTGTGCGGGTGGAAGGCCAACTCACCTTCAATTCGTCCATTCCCATGATCGAGGCTGCGATAAGCGGTTTCGGGATCGCCTATGTCCCGGAAAACCTCGTCAGCCACCACATCGCCAAGGGATGCCTTAGGCTCGTGCTTGACGACTGGAGTCCGCCATTTGCGGGCTATCACCTCTACTACCCGAGCAGGCGACAGCTCTCGCCTGCGATGGCGGTGATCGTGGAGGCGCTCCGCCATCGTATCTGACCCCTTTAGAAGCGTACTCTTTGAATGCTCGCCTATTCGCGCAGCAAGGGTCACCAGAGGCGCATCAAGCGAGCTTTTCCAGCGTGATTGGAAGGCTTCGAATGCGTTTGCCGGTCGCGTGGAAGACGGCATTCCCGATCGCTGGGGCGACCCCTACGACACCGATCTCGCCGACTCCTTTGCCCCCCAGAGCAGTTGCCTGCATGTCCGGAATACCAACCGAAATCACTTGGATGTCGGGCACATCGGCGTTGACCGGGACGGCATAGTCGGCAAAATTCGCGTTGATGGTGCGTCCGTCCCGCTGGTCGACGTAACCCTCTTCCAGGAGAGCTTGCCCGAGACCCATCACCATACCGCTGATCCACTGGCTTTCGGCAAGCTTCGGATTGAAGATCCTGCCGCTGTCGAATGCCGAGACCATGCGCTTGACACGGATCGTGCCAAAATCCTCATCGATGCGAACTTCCACGAAATGCGCACACCAGCTATGGGCCGAGACGCCTCCTTCCACCGCGCCCTTCAACTGGGCGAAACTGCGGTCGGCCCCATTCTTCGTCTCTTCGGTGGCGCCTGGAGCAAAGGTGTTGCCCTCGATTTCCAGTTTGTCTGTGCCCACTGCCTTCAACAGTTCCGCTATGCTGATGCCGCCGGTCGGTCGACGGGTCGGCCGTACCGAGCCGTTTTCGAACGTGAGGTCAGTCGCCTTCGAGGCTGCCAGCGGCGACTTCGGATCGGATGCGGCAAGCGCCAGCAAGGCATCCCGTGCATTCTTGGCCGCCTTGTCCACCGCTCCCGCCAGGTTGTTGGCCTGCTGGGAGCCGCCAACGAGCGCCGATCTGGGGGGGATGGTGTCGCCCAGCCGCACCGCGACGGTCTCGACAGGAACGCCCAGAGCGTCGGCCGCGGTCTGGGCGAGAATAGTATAGGTCCCGGTTCCCATGTCCGTGCCCGCGCTGAGGACCTCGATCTGTCCACTGGCATGGAGTACGATCTTGGCTTCGCTCGCAGTTCGGATCATGGGGTATGACCCTGCGGCCATTCCATAACCGATCAACTCGCGGCCTTCGCGCATTGAGCGCGGAACGGGGTTGCGTTTCCACCACCCGATGGCATCTGCGCCAGCGGCATAGGCTTCGCGCAATTGCCGCGTGGTCCACGGCAAGTTGTTGCTGGGATCGACGTCTGCCCAGTTGGCAAGGCGCAGCGTGATCGGATCAATGTTGAGCGCGTACGCCAGTTCGTCGATCGCGCTTTCAAGAGCATAAGCACTGGGGTTTTCGCCGGGGCCCCGTTTCCAGCCAGGCTGAACCGTATTGACCGGCACGACGTTGAGACGTGACGAGAAGTTCGGCGTCGCATACATGATTTTCGTCACATTGTTGCAAGCCTCGATATGGACTTCGTCGATCGCTGTCTCGTTCCAGCTCTCATGGACAATCGAGCTTATCTTTCCGTCCTTCGAGGCGCCGATCGACAGGGTCTGCCGGGTTGCCGGTCGGCCGCCAAGGCCGGTGAAGGTCTGCGGTCTAGTGAGAGAAACCTTGACGGGCCTGCTGAGCCTCCGTGAGGCCGCGCAAGCCAGCCCCACATGTGGATGTGCCCCGATCTTAGACCCGAACCCACCGCCGACGTAAGGCGAGATCACCCGCACATTTTCGATGTCGATGCCGAGCCATTCCGACACGACGCTTCGAGCCCCGCCAACCCACTGGCTGGGCTCCCAGACGGTGATTTTCCCGTTCTCCCAGGAAGCGATGCAGGCATGCGGCTCTATCGGCACATTGTATTCGCGTGATGTCGTGTAGGTGACGTCTACCTTGACCTCGGAATTGGCCAGGGCTGTCGCGGCATCGCCCCAGGCAGCACCCATGGGATCGATGAGCTGGGCTTTTGCCTTGGGATCGTTGATGTCGAGAATAGGGTCGCCGTCCTCATATTCCACCTTGAGAAGGCTTGCCGCTTCCGTTGCCTGTTCAAAGGTTTCAGCGACCACGAGCGCGATATGCATGCCGTTGAAGCGGACCACATCGTCCTGAATTGGGGTAAATTCCTCGGTGGCTCCGCCGCCCTTGCTGTAGACGGTCGGCTTGTTGAGCTTCAGGGAATTCTGCGCGGTATAGACGTCCAAGACGCCCGGCAGAGCCTTGGCGGCCGAAGTGTCGATATTGATGATACGCCCTGCCGGCCGTGTCGATTGGACGGAAACGCCATAAGCCAAGTTCTCCAGCTTCTGCTCGATCGCATAGCGGGCCTGCCCGGTGACTTTCAACGGGCCTTCGGCGCGCGACAGACGCGCACCGAGCACAGAGCCCTTGGATTTAGTGGGATCGCTTGCAAAAGCTGTTTCGCCTGACAAGCCAACCCCAGCGGTGGCCACAGCGGCTGCGCCTGCTCCGAGTTTCATGACGGTACGCCGGTTGAGTTCGAACTCGTTGCCATGTGTCATGCGATATCTCCTACCGTCATCAGGGCGCGTGCCACGACCTTCGGTGCCAGCTCGATTTTGAACGCATTGTGTCCCCTCGACTTTGCGCCATCGACGGCAGCTGCAGCAGCAGTGCGGAGCGTTGCCTCGTCGAGTGTCTTTCCCTTGAGCGCATCCTCGACCGCACGAAGGCGCCATGGCTTGGTGGCAACGCCGCCAACTGCAATGCGCACATCGCGGATCGTCTTGCCGTCCGCTTCCATCTCGATACCAACGGCAGCACTGGCTGCCGCGAACTCATAAGACGCGCGATCGCGGACCTTGAGATAATGGGAGCGCTTCAACGCGGCCGAACGCGGGATCTCGATCCCGACGATCATCTCGCCTGGCGCCAACTGGTGCTCGAGATGGGGGGTATCGCCCGGGAGCAGGAAGAATTCGTCGACGGGAATTTTGCGTTCGGAAGCTCCCCGGACGATGACCGTGGCGTCGAATGCCACCAGGGAAACTGCAAAATCTCCCGGATAGATCGCTATGCACACGTCACTCGTGCCAAGCACCGCGTGGTTGCGGTTGACACCCTCGAGCGCTGCACATCCGGAGCCGGGACTGCGCTTGTTGCAGTTCGAATAGGCGCCGGGGTCGCGGAAGTACGTGCAGCGGGTTCGCTGCATCAGGTTGCCGCCGATGGACGCCATGTTGCGCAGCTGTGCCGAGGCAGCGCGCCACAGGCTTTCGGAGAGAACCGGTGCCGCTTCCTTGATGTCTGCGTGGGCCGCGACCTTGCTCATCTTGGCAAGGGCGCGGATACGAATGACATCCGCAGACACCTCGATCGTGTCGAGCCCGGAAAGGCGGGTGATGTCCACCACGCGGGCAGGGCGCTCGACATTCAGCTTCATGAGGTCAAGGAGCGTGGTGCCGCCCGCGAGAAAAAGGGTCTCGGGCTTGGCAGCCTCAGCAACCGCCGTTGCGGCGTCTTCGGCGCGGAGATACTCGAACGTTCTCAAAGTGCTGCCTCCTTCTTGAGGCGGCTGGCAGCATCGCGCACCGCGGCGACGATATGGGGGTAAGCGCCGCACCTGCAGATATTGCCGCTCATGTATTCGCGGATGTCCTCGTCCGTACCGGCGTGGCCTTCGCGAATACAGGCAACAGCCGACATGATCTGGCCTGGGGTGCAATAACCGCACTGGAAAGCGTCGTGCTCGATAAAGGCAGTTTGAACCGCGTGCATCACACCGTCGGCTGTCTGCAGGCCCTCGATCGTTGTGATCTGACGGCCCTCGACCTGGGCCGCCAAGGTGAGACAGCTCAGAACGCGCTCACCTTCGACGTGAACTGTGCAGGCACCGCACTGGCCGTGATCGCAGCCTTTCTTCGTGCCGGGCAGGTTGGCATGCTCGCGTAGTGCGTCCAGCAGGGTCACGCGTGCATCAAGATTGAACTGGTGGCGGCGGCTGTTGATGTCCAAGGCTAGCTGTCGGGGCTCTGACATGTCGTCTCCTCGAGTGGCGGGCGGGGATTGGGACTTCTCGCGAAGTCGACCGGACCGACGAAGCCTGCGGCATCAGTCGGAAAGGAAGTCTATTCCGAAGGCCCTGTCGTCGGCCGGTTGCCTAAGCAACCCTCAGGAGAGCACGGACGCGACATTCGAATTAGCCCTCAAAATTCGCATGAGCCTATCAATGGCACTCATGAATACACCTGCGACAGTGGTGGTGCTGAATGCGAACCTTCAGCTGTCGAAGGCCAGTGAGCTGGATAGCTCCTCATGGGCGTCGACCTGCTGCTGCAGCAGAGCGAGTTTCTGCCTGACCATGCCAAGAGCATCGGCGCCAGCGATGAACCGGCGGGGCAGCTCCGGCTTGTCGACCAGAGTGATCAACGCCTGCGCGAGTTTGGCCGGGTCGCCGACTTGCTGACCGTTCGCGGCTTTCCAGCCCTTTATCTGCTGGGCGCGACGTTCACTGTAGTCGCTAACGGAAGACGGAGCATATTGAGTGGACTCGTCCGTCAGTAGCTCTGTGCGGAAAAACCCAGGGTTCACGATCATCGTTTCAATGCCGAACGGCGCCACCTCGGCTTGCAGCGACTCGATCCAGCCATCCACGCCGAATTTTGCCGCAGCGTACGCAGAACAGAACTCGAAGCCCACCAGACCTGCCGTCGATGAGATTGCAATGACCTTGCCAGAACCCTGTGCGCGCATCACCGGCAGGACTGCACGGGTGACATTCATGGCCCCGGTCAAGGTGGACGCGAGCTGAAGCTCGATATGGGCTGGGGTCAGGTCCTCGAAATAGCCCGCATAGAAGCCCGCAGCATTGTTGACGAGCACGTTGAGGCGACCGAAGCGGTCGAGGGTTGCCTTCACGGCAGCGTCGGCGTCCTCCGGCTTGGTCACGTCCAACGTGACGACTAAAAGATTGTCCGACTGCCCGATCGCCTTGGCGACCCGATCCGGGTTACGACCGGTCGCAACGACCTTATCGCCGATGGCCAAGACCGCCTTGGCAAAGTCGAGGCCCATGCCTCGCCCTGCGCCGGTAATCATCCATACTCTACTCATAGCCGTATCCTTCCTAGCCAGTGTCTTTTCAATTTATGCCGCGTTGCCTTTTGGCATGTCTGTCTCGGCGGTAATCTTGAACCACCCGGTGGCGGACTGAATTACACCCCATAGTTTCGCTGGAATATCGATGCCCAGAACGCTTGACGGCCGGATTTCGGTCTCGATCAGATCCTCGCGGCCGCTCTTCGCCAGATCGACCCACTCCGGATTCATCACAAGTCCCTGCCCAACCGCGACGAGCGTGAGGCCTGTGTGCAGGGCGAGTTCGGCCTGAGAGGGCGTCCTGATCTGGCCCGCGGCAACGACCGGAACCCGCCCGCCGGCTCGACGCGTGATCAGGTCAGCGATAGTGTCGCCCCCGGGTGCCTCTATAGGCTTTGCCTCGAGAACGCTCGTCAGCGATGCGTGGAGGTAGTCCACACCTTCGTCGATAAGACATTCAATCAGCTCGTACGTGTCGGCGATACGCAAGCCACCTGACTCGGCTTCCTCGGGTGACACCCGGTAGCCCAAGAGGAAGGGGCGGTCCGCATGCGCCGCGATCACTCGCTTTACTTCACGCACAACGGCAATTGGGAAACGCATCCGATTTTCGAGGGTACCGCCCCATTCATCGCCACGCTGATTGTAGAGAGGCGAGAAGAAGTTCTGGATCAGAAATCCGTGAGCACCATGCAGTTCGATGCCATCGAAGCCTGCCTCAATGGCCCGTCGTGTCGCCTCGCCATAGGCGGTAATGATCGCCAGGATTTCGTCATTCATCAGTGCACGTGTCTTCACGCCGCCCGGATTGAAGGGGCCGGGCGGAACTTCGAGCGCACTGGCGCTGACGACCTCGCCGCCGGGAATAAGCGCCGGCACGGCCTTGTTCCCGGCGTGGAAGATTTGCAGAACGGCCAAGGCCCCGCCGCTTTTGGCCGCTGACGCCAGCCGAGAGAGGCTTGGGATGAAACGGCCGTCGTAGGAGGCGAATTCGCCTGTAAAGCCGATGCCGTCGGGCAACACATGGGTGCAGCCTGTGAGCACAAGTCCGACACCAGTCGCCCGACGGCGGTAGTAGGTGATCTCCGCATCAGAGACTGTTCCGTCGTCGTTGGCCGACCATGTGGTCATCGGCGCCATGACAATCCTGTTGTCGAGGCTCAAGCCGTTCGGAAATTGGAACGGCTGGAATATCTGTCGTTTGGTGTCCACAGGCGTTTCCCTTTCGACACGCGTTTCGTTGTCTCTAAGGCGAAATAAGGCATGGGACTCGATACGATTAGCCGCTATAATTTGCATGAAGTTAGAAATGGCATTGATAAATGAGGCGCGGAGATTTCAGCGAGCTTGCAGTCTTCATCGCCGTAGCAGAGGCAGGCAGCTTCACACGCGCCGCAGCAAAGCTCGGGCTATCGCAGTCGGCGCTCAGTTACGCTGTCAGGACGCTGGAGCAGCGCCTGGGAGTCCGGCTGATCTCACGCACCACACGCAGCCTGTCCGTGACGGTAGCTGGAGAGCGCTTGCTGCGAAGCCTACGACCGGCCTTCGACCACATCGAAAGCGAGATCGCCGCCGTCACCGCCCTGCGCGACAAGCCCACCGGCCTCATTCGCCTGACGACATTCCGGTATGCTGCCAAATCAGTACTGTGGCCCGTCCTTGCCAAACTCCTTCTGGAGTATCCGGATATCGAAGTGGAATTGAGCCTGGACGAGGGGCTGGTTGACATCGTTGCAAGCAAATTCGACGCCGGTATCCGGATCGGCGAGCAGATCCAGAAGGACATGGTGGCAATAAGGATCGGCCCGGACCTGCGCATGGCGGTAGTCGGATCACCGTCATATTTTGCAAACCGAACCGTTCCAAAGACACCGCGCGAACTTGGGGAACACAAAGGCATCAGCTACCGTCAGAAGACCGGCGGCGGGCTCTTTGCCTGGGAGTTCGAGAAAGACGGGGAGGAACTTGAAGTCAGGATGAATGGCCCCCTCGTTATCAATGACGGTGAAATGCTCGAGGCTGCGGCCCTTGACGGGCTCGGTTTAGCATACACGTTTGAAAGCCAGGTTGCTCCGTTCATCGCAGACGGTCGCCTTATCCGGGTACTAGAAGACTGGTGCCAACCCTTCCCAGGCTATCACCTTTATTACCCCAGCCGACGCCAACACACCGCAGCCTTCGCTCTACTTGTCGAGACACTCCGTCTCAAGGCGTGACAGGGGGGCGAAACGTACTCAAACATGCCGCTCTAACTTGGCATAGTGTGAGTTATCCTCCCTCATATGCGCGACCTCGCAAGATGTCGACAATCGGGTTCCGCCCGCTCAGGCAGAACCGGCGCGCCCTGGCAGATCGCCCTAGAAAAAGTCTCAACTTATCTGACGGGCTGCGTCGCGGTGAACGTCCGATTCCAGAATTCAGAGCCTTAAGCCGCCATTCCGCTTCTGGCCCCTTAAAGGCGACATCACAACATCTGCTCAGCGATGATCGCCTCTGGCGAATCTGCGACGTCCGTTGGCACCGTAAGGTAGCAAGCTCGGCCTTGAAATCATTGAGGATTTTCGGACAGGGCGCTACCATAAATCCGCGTTTTTGTTATGATTTCAATAGCTTAAAGGTAGACTGGTAGCGGGAGAGCGCTACCGCCTTTCCCCCCACTCGGAGAGCATGCGATATTTTCTACAGTGTCGGGCGTGATGGGCCTGTCTCGGTGCTGCAAGGACCAGTAGGGAACGGGAGAGTCTGACCCGAACGCTATCCACGACGCGAAAGGCAGCTTTGCGCCCTTAAATTTCAGCCGTTGAGTTGGGTTGTGCATGACCTGAACGCGGTCATATCATCGGGTCGTATAAATACCCGAGGGCGGCCCCTTAGCGGACATCTGCGTCAGATATTCTCCGGAGTGACAATTTCAAAAGGTATAGACCGTTGAAGGGTGGCGAGCGGTGCTTGTGGTCCAATGACATCGATCATCGTCTGCACGAGAAGGGCGGAGGTCGCCTCAAGCGGATGACAGAGAGCTGCAGTAATCAGCCCCTCAGACAATCCCTTACGCGTCTCGGGTCCGATGTCGCGGCATACCACCTTGATCCCCGATCGCCTCTCGGGAGACACTTCCCTTAGCGCGCGAAGCACACCGGTTATTCCGCCGCCGACGATCAGAATGCCGACAAGATCGTCGGTCGACTTTAGAAGCTCGGCCACCATTCGGTAGGCCTCACTCGGTTCCTCATGGGTGGGACGACTCTCCTCGACCGTCAGTCGTGAAGCGTGCTCGCGCAAATAGGAGCGGAAGCTGGCGTCCGCGACATCCTGGCATTGATAGCGATGATTGCCTATGAAAACCGCAATACGACCAGGACCTTGGGTGGTTTGCGTAATCAGGAAAGCCGCGGTGCGCCCCAGCTTCCAATTGTCAGTGCCCACATAAGCTGCCCTTTCCGGCGCGGACTGATCCGTGATGTAAGAGACAATCGGTTTCCCAATCTCCTTCAATGAACGGATGGCCTGGCCAATGATTGGGTGATCCGCCGCGACCACCGCGACAGCGTCGCAAGAATCGCCGAGCGCGATGAGACGGCTCGAGATAGTCTCCGGCGTCAAAATATCCACGAAGTCGACGACAGGTTCGATAACCTCGTCCCGGCGCTCGCGACAGGCGGCAACGATCTTCTTTCCGAATAGCTGGTAAAGGTCGCGTGTCGACTGCTGGAGCAGGAAACCCAATCGGTAATGCGGCGAAATTTTGCGAGCCCGATCGTCAATCGCCCCGATACCGTAAAAGCCAATTTCTTCAGCAGCGCTTTGGACCCGTTGGACTGTTTTCGGCCGCACGGAAACGGTGCCACCCAAAATTCTGTTTACAGTCGCCACTGACACGCCTGCCGCAGTAGCGAGATCGTGGATTGTCGGCCGCTTCATGAACGCCATTCCTGTCTTGTATCATCATGATTGAACTCAAATGATACAAATGCAATTTTGATTTTATTTCTGTCTTCTCCGGATATCAACCCTCCGATATGAATCGCGTCGCTTTAGAGGTTACGCGGGGCATTGTCGGCAAGCGCGACGATTCCACGTGTATTTCGACGGCGACCTATGGCGGGGATGCTCTAGTGCCCCGATAGGCTGTTTCGGCACTTGGCACGAAGGCAGCAAGGAATCCGGCTCGGTCATGAAGACTCGCTTCCACAAGGAGGCGCGAACGGTTGAACCCAAGCAATAGGCGGCCGCGTGATGGACGATCTGGCCTTTGGCACCCGCGACAAGCGCGGCAATTGGCGTCCCAGCGCGCCGCTCCAAGTCGGACCCCTGCTGGATTTTCCCTGGCGCTTCGTGCGCGTGCTGAGATGGCTGCCGGCCTACTTCCTGCCGTGGAACGCTGTGTTCATGGCTGTTGGCGCTTTGTTGTGGTTTTACCTCACTCCTTCACGCGAGACGCTCCAGACCCTCGGTTGGGGATGGGTACTATATCTCTATCTCCGCAACTCGGCGCTCATTCTGCTCCTCTACGGTGCTCTGGAAATACGCCTCTACTTGAAACGCGCCCAAGGCAATCGCTTCAAGTTCAACGGCAAGTTCCCGGCGGACCATCCATCGGACGTGTTCTGGTTCAAGAGCCAGAATATCGACAACGCGATCCGCACCTTCGTCAGCGGACTGCCGATCTGGACGGCCTATGAGGTGTTGTTTTTGTGGGCCTGGGCCAATGGCTGGGGGCCGTGGACGAGCTTCAGCGAGCATCCGGTCTGGCTTGTCGCATTCGCTCTCGTCATTCCGCTGATTCATGAGGTGCACTTCTTCTGCATTCATCGACTGATCCACATTCCCGTGCTCTACCGCTGGGTCCATTCGGTGCACCACAATTCCATCAATCCAAGCCCGTGGTCGTCGCTATCCATGCACCCGGTAGAGCACCTGCTCTACTGGTCGGACAGCCTGATCCATCTAATCGTGCCTTCGCATCCGCTGCTCCTGCTTTACCACCTGCAGGTGACCGGCACCGGCGCAGTTGTCGGTCATATCGGCTTCGACAAGGTCGAAGCCGGCGACGGAGGCGTCGATACCCACGCCTACGCCCACTACCTGCACCACAAGTACTTCGAGGTGAACTACGCCGACGGCACGCTGCCGATCGATAAATGGCTCGGCACCTGGCACGACGGCACGAAGCAGGGCGACGAACAGATGAAGGTCCGCTTCGAGACAAAGCGAGCGCGCATCACGGCAAAACAACAGCAGAATTCATGAGGTCATGGATCCGTCAATGTGACGGCAAGAGAGGGAGGAAATGAAATGTGGAAGCTCTTGAAGATTGCGTGCGCGGGCGCGGCCCTGGCGATCATTGCCCAGGCCGCGACGGCGGCGAACATCGCTATCATCGGCGGAAAGGCGGATGATCCGTTTTTCGCCAAGATTAAGAAGGGCATCGACGATGCGACCTTGGTGGTCCAGGCGCATGGCGGAACGGTGAATTATCTGCAGCTTCAGACCTATGACAACATTGGCGGCGACGCCGCCAATCTTGTGCGCACCGCGATCAGCCAACAGGATCTATCATCGCCGTGCCAAACTGGGTTCCTGCCGCCGAAGATGAGGCCATCAAGGCTGCCTTAGCGGCAGGTATCCCCGTCATGCTCTACAATTCTGGCGGCGGAGATAAAGCCAAGGAACTTGGCGCCATCAACTACATCGGCAATGAAGAATACCCCGCGGGCCTCGCCGGCGGCAAATATTTTTCCACGCACGGCCCCAAGCATGTCATTTGCGTCAATACCGTGCCGGGTGCCCAGAATCTCGAGGACCGCTGCAAGGGCATCGCCGACAACGTGACGAAAGCCGGCGGCAAGTCGAAACAGCTTCCGCTGCCTGCGAGCTCATTCGGAGATCCGACCGCTGTTGCCGAAGCCATCAAGGCCACTCTTCTCAAGGATGACTCCATCGACGGTGTTTTCACAATCTCCGCAGGCGACGCGGATTCCGCTGCTGCCGGCATCGACCAGGCTGGCAAGACCGGCAAAGTACAGCTGGGATCTTTCGACATGAACGTCGCTGGTCTCAACCGCATCAAGGATGGCAAGCAACTTTTCGCTATCGATCAACAGCCTTGGCTGCAGGGCTTCCTGGCCGTTACGATGTCTGACGCTTACGTGAATTATGCGTTGAAGCTCGCGTCGGCCCCAATTTTGACAGGCCCTGGAATTGTCGACAAATCAAATGTCGAAATCACGCTGAAGGGCGGTGAGCAAGGCTATCGGTAATCCTGTCACAGCATTGCTGCCCCTGATATAATCGAGAGGCCGAGGACTCCTCGGCCTCATCTACAAATGTTCTAAGAATACGACGTTGCCGGCACTCCTGGGAGGAATAGTGCAATGAACACAAATGCTGCCAAGCCTTTTGAAGCGGGATCGGGTGGGGTCGGGTCGGCAGGACTCGCAGTTGGTTCGCTGCTTCGGCGGCCGGAAGCTGGTGCGTTCCTGGGCCTGCTCGGAGTGTTCATCTTCTTCACGATCTTCGGGGGCACCAGTTTCCTCATGCCGGCAGGTGTCGCGAGCTGGCTCAATGTCGCTGCCAGTCTCGGTATCGTTGCCCTTCCCATGGGTCTTCTGATGATTGCCGGCGAACTCGACATCTCGATCGGCTCAATGATCCCGGCAGGGTCCATGACGGTCGCCATCATCGCAGGCCATTATGGTCTCTCGATCTGGCTGGGGATTTCTGTCGCGCTTGCCATCGGCGTCATTGTAGGTCTTGTCAACGGAATATTGGTGGTGCGAACCGAGGTGCCTTCGCTCATCGTGACACTTGGCACGCTATTCGCTGTAGCGGGCGCAGTGCTTGGTCTGTCCGTTATCATCACTGGCACCACCAGCGTCGCCCTGACCAGCACTGGGCTGGCAAAGGCCATCTTCGGCTCGTTCATCGGCGCTCAGTTTCAGGTCATAATCCTGTGGTGGATGGCACTCGCGGTAATCTACATTTTCTTCATCCACTACTCACCATTCGGAAACTGGCTCTTCGCCATGGGCGGTGACAAGGAGAGCGCGCGCAATGCCGGTATTCCAACCCAGCGCCTCACCATTTTGCTTTTCGTTCTGTCGAGCACCAGTGCCGCTTTTGTCGGCGTGTGTCAGGCGATCCTTTTCAGTTCGGCGCAGGTTTCGGCCGGCATGTCCTTTATCTTTAATGCCATCATCGCAGTCGTCGTGGGCGGAGTGCTGCTCACTGGCGGCTTCGGCTCTGTGATCGGCATCGTCTTTGGGACCCTCACCTTCGCCGTGGTGAACCAGGGCATCTACTTCACGTCGTTCGATCGCAATTGGTCGAGCCTCATTATCGGCGTACTCCTGCTGCTCGCAGTGCTGATGAACAACACCTTTCGCAAGATGGCATTGACCTACACGCCGAGGAAAAAGTGAGGGCTTGGACGACGTGTAGGCGCAGGCAATCTTCGCGGGCCGGCGTCCGATGCACGATATGGCTGGCTGGGGATACGAGCCGGAAGAGGCCTGGGGGGTGCTGCGGACTGCAGCTGGCGAAGTGCGCATTCCCGCCGAGCAGGGCCGCTATCACGATTACTACACAGCCTTTGCCCGTGCCGTGCGCGAGGGCACTTCGCCGCCGGTTACGCTGCCGCGGGCACGGCGTCCTCGAGGTGCTCGACGCGGCACGACTAAGTTTTGAAACACGACGTTCGATTGACCTTCGATGACGGGTCGGCTGATCGTGATCCAAGGAGTGAAAACTACAATGATCAGGATGGCAGTGATCCGCGCAGGTCTGACGGGCGCGGATCATGCCAAGATGGTTGCCGAGGAACTGCCCGGCGCAACCCTTCAACTGCTGCGACACGGCAAGCGTCGACTGGCTGCATCGCGGTGATGGAGGTCGACCAGAAGGCGGGCGACGCGTTGAGCTGTTTTGGCCGCACGGAACCGGTGCCACCCAAAATTCTGTTCACAATCGCCGCTGAGACGCCTGCCGCGGTAGCGAGATCGTGGATATCGGCCGCCTCGTGAGTGCACCGTGGTTATATCATCATGACTGATACTAAATGATATAAATGTTGCTTTTATACTATATCCGTCTTGCTATGAAGATCAGGCGTCCGATATGAATCGCGTCCAGTCGGGGGTCGATATCTAGATCAGCCCCAAGTGGGCTGACGCCGCAATCTCACGACCGATCCGGGCAAGAGGCACTGTCACGCGATGGACGACCATCAGTATGGAATGCGCGACAAGCGCGGTAACTGGGCACCGCATCGCCGGGCCGAGCCGGCCCCGATCTGGCATCGTCCGTTCAATGCAAAGAAGGTAGTGGCCTGGATTCCTGAGTTTCTCTGGCCGTGGAACGCATTTCATCTCGCCACGTCGATCATTTGGGTGAACCTGCTCATCCCAAGCTGGCAGAGCCTCGCGACCTTTTCGCTGCTCAATTACTTTTGGCTGTATGGTCTCAACGCTGCAGGCATCTTCTTCCTCTACGGCTTCTTCGAGTTGCGCTACTATGTCCAGCGCAAACAACAGAACCGCTTCAAGTACAATCCTAAATTTCCGTCAGACGCGGTGTCAGACGTGTTCTGGTTTCAAAGTCAGAACCTCGACAATTTTACCCGCTCGTTTTTCGTCACGATACCGCTATGGACAGTGGTCGAGATCGCGATGCTGTGGATGTATGCAAACAGCTGGGCGGTCTGGCTGCCATGGACGACGAATTGGCTTTACCTGTCGTTCCTGGTGCTTATCGCGCCAGCCGTGCATGAGGTCTATTTCTTCTTCCTTCATCGGGCGATCCATTGGCCGCCGCTCTACAAATGGGTGCATTCGGTCCATCATAATTCGATCAATCCAAGTCCCTGGTCGTCGCTCTCGATGCACCCGGTCGAAGGCTTCCTCTATCATGCTGAAGTCTGGCTGCACCTGTTGATCCCTTCGAACCCGGTCTGCGCCTATTTCACGCTGCACGGAGCGGGATTTGGAGCAGTGAACGGCCATCTCGGTTTCGAGACATTCGAAATCACCGACAAGGTTAAGCTCGATAGCCATTCTTACGTGCACTACCTTCACCACAAGTATTTCGAGGTGAATTACGGCGGTGATGGGCTGGTACCCCTCGATAAGCTGTTCGGAACTTGGCACGACGGCAGCAAGGAAGCCGACGAGATCATGAAGGCCCGCTTCCGCAAGAAGAAGGAAAAAAGGCGGAGCCAGCAGGAAGGCCGCAGCGATCCCGCATCTGGAATGCCGGCGGAATGATGAACCAATCGCTGTTTCGACTGTGCCCGTGAGGAGCGGGCCCGGGACAGCCGGAATTTTTACTGAAAAGCCCCACGGGGCAAATGGGAGGAAGACTATGAAGCTTTTCAAGAAACTCGTGTCGACGGCCGTGCTGATCGGGTTCAGCACCGGTGCTACGCTTGCCGCCAATATCTTCGTCATCGGCGGCAAGCCGGACGATCCGTTCTGGTCGATTGTCAAGCGTGGCGCCGAAGATGCTGGCAAAGTTGTCGAGGCCCAGGGTGGCAAGGTCACTTGGCTCGGGCCGCAGAACTATGACAATCTGGGCGTCGACGCCGCTGAGCTGATCCGCCAAGCCATCGACCAGAAAGCGGACGCCATTGTCGGCCCGGACTGGGTGCCGGAAGCGATGGACCCTGCGTTCAAGGCCGTCAAGGATGCTGGCATTCCGCTCGTCATCTACAATGCTGGCGGGTTGAAGGCGGCCGATCGCCTCGGCGCGCTGAACTACGTCGGCTCTGACGACTACAAAGGTGGCGTCGCGGGCGGCGAGTACCTCGCCAAAGCCGGCAGCAAGAAAGGCGTCTGCATTAACACCCTCCCGGGTGCCGCCAATATCGAAGCTTATTGTGGTGGTTTCAAAGAGGGGATGAAGAATGGCGGCGGTGAAGCCGACGTGTTGCCCTTGCCGGCAACGTCCTTCGGCTCAGCGACGGCCGTGGCGCAGGCGGTGAAGGCCTATCTGCTCCAGCACTCAGACGTGACCGCCGTATTCACCATCGGCAACGTTGACGCCAACTCCGCCATGAACGGCCTCACCCAGGCTGGCAAGAGTGATAAGGTTCAACTATGCGGCATTAACTTCGACGAGACCATTCTGAACAACATCAAGGATGGCAAACAGGCCTGCGCGATCGATCAGCAGGGTTACCTGCAGGGCTACCTCGCCGTGGCGATCCTCAACGGCAAGGTAAATTACGGCCTCACCGTGCCGACCCGTGAGATCCTCACCGGACCCGGCATTATCGATAAGGCCAGCGTCGATGCAACCATCGCCGGCGTGAAAGCAGGGACGCGATAATCCTCCCGCCTGGGCCGCCCTCGCTTTTACAGTGGGCGGCCCTTTTTCCCTCTCTCTGCGGCGGCCACATCGCGGCCGGCCGCGTGCTCGCGGATTACCCTAATGGCACATCCCGTGACGTCCACATTAACCCCGGCGCCGAACCGCACGCAGTCCGGACTAGCCCTCGGCCGGCTGGCGCGTCGACCAGAGTCGGGCTCGTTCCTCGGCCTGATCGCAGTTCTGCTTTTCTTTGGCCTGTTCGGGGGAAGTGCGTTCATGTCGGCAGCCGGCACGGCCAGCTGGTTGAACATCGCGTCTGAGATCGGGATCATCGCGCTGCCGATAGGGTTGCTGATGATCGCCGGGGAACTCGACATCTCGGTCGGTGCCGTGATCCCCGCAGCGTCGCTTACCGCAGCCATCGTCTCGGGTCACTATGGCCTGCCCGACTGGCTTGGCATAACGGCCGCGCTTGGCCTTGGCCTCGCTGTCGGCTTCCTCAACGGGCTGCTCGTGACGAGAACGACCATCCCGTCGCTCATAATCACCATTGGCACCATGTTCCTCACGATGGGCCTGACGCTGGGTCTCACCGTGAAGATCGCCGGCAGCACTGGCGTCTCGCTTGTGCCGGACCCGCTCACCAAGGCAATCCTAGGCGCCTATCTCGGCGGCATGTTCCAGGTCACGATCCTGTGGTGGGTGGTGTTCGTGATTGGCCTGTTCTGGCTGTTGCACATCTCCCCGATGGGCAACTGGATCTATGCACTCGGCGGCGACAAGGAAAGCGCGCGCAACGTTGGTATCCCGACCAAACGGCTGACCATCGGTCTGTTCATGCTGTCCGGCTTCAGCGCCGCTTTCGTCGGGGTCAGCGAGGTGATGGTCTACCAGAGTGCGCAGGTCCTGGCCGGTCAGTCCTTCATCTTCAATTCCATCATGTGTGTGGTCATCGGGGGCGTTCTGCTCACGGGCGGCTTCGGCTCGATCGTTGGCATCGTGTTCGGCACGCTGACATTCTCGATCGTGAACCAGGGCATCTACTTCACGAGCCTGGATCCCAACATTGGAAGCGTCATAATTGGCGCGCTTCTTTTGATCGCGGTGCTGACCAACGACACCTTCCGGCAGCTGGCCCTCAGCTATTCGTCGAAGAAGGGGCCGCAGTCATGATGGACGCAATCAAATCGGTGCTGCGCCGTCCCGAAGCCGGCTCGGTCCTCAGTCTTATCGGCGTGGTGCTGTTCTTCGTTCTGTTCGGCGGCGCCAGTTTGGGCACGCTCGTTGGCGCAGCGAGTTGGGTCAATTTCGCGGCCAATCTTGGCATTGTAGCCATTCCCGTCGGGCTGCTGATGATCGCTGGCGAACTCGACATTTCGATCGGCGCGTTGATCCCCGCCGGTTCAATGACCACCGCCATCCTGACCGGCTACTATGGGCTGCCCATCTCGGTAGGGATCGCTGGGGCGCTGGCTGTCGGCGTGACCGTCGGCCTGGTCAACGGCCTGCTCACGATCCGAACCTCGGTGCCTTCGCTGATCATCACGCTGGCCACGCTGGTCGCCATGCAGGGGGTGGTGCTAAGTGCCTCCGTGCTTCTGACCGGCAATGCCAGCGTTGCGCTAACGGCGCCGGACTGGGCGAAATTCCTGTTCGGACAGTTGATCGGTGGCAGTCACCAGGTCATCATCGTCTGGTGGGTGGCGTTCGCCGCTGTCATAGGCTTCGCTCTTCACAAGACCCGCTACGGCAATTGGCTGTTTGCAATGGGCGGCGACAAGGTCAGCGCCCGCAACGCCGGCATTCCGACGAACCGCATGACCATTGCGCTGTTTGTGTTGTCCGCGGTCAGCGCCACGTTCGTCGGCATCTGTCAGGCGATCCTGTTCAACTCCGCCCAGGTCTCCGGCGGCATGAGCTTCATCTTCAATGCCATCGTGTCCGTGGTGGTGGGCGGTGTGCTGCTTACCGGCGGTTTCGGTTCGGTTATTGGTATCTTCGTGGGCACCATCACCTTCGCCATCGTCAGCCAGGGCATCTACTTCACCCAGATCGACCGAAACTGGTCGAACCTGATTATCGGTGTGATGCTCCTGCTGGCCGTGCTGATGAACCAGTCGTTCCGCGACTTGGCTCTGTATTTCAGACCGCGGCGTGGGCGAGGCCTGCCGCGGGAGCCAGCAAACCCATGAGCAACGAGTTGCCACAGGAGCCGTGCCCGGCGGTCGCTTCGATCAACGAGCATCGTGCTTCTATGAACACGGTCGCCGATCAATCGCATCAGCCAAGCCGGTTCGCAGATGAAGAGGTGAGCACGCCATGAACGACAAACCTGCCATTCTCGAGCTGAAAAGCGTCAACAAATCCTTCGGTCCGATCGATGTCCTGCACGATATTTCGCTGAGGGTGCGCGCCGGCGAAGTGCTTTGCCTTCTTGGCGACAACGGCGCCGGCAAGTCCACCCTCATCAAAACCTTGGCCGGGGTCCACAAGCCCACCAGCGGCCAGATATTGATGGATGGTCAGCCGGTGACCTTCACTGGGCCGAGTGATGCGCAGGGACGGGGCATCGCCACGGTGCACCAGTTCGGCGGCACGTTCCCGCTGATGAGCATCGGGCGGTCTTTCTTCGTCGGCGTCGAGCCGACTAAAGGTTGGGGACCGTTCAAGATCTACGACCGCAAGCGCGCCAACGAGATCGCGGTGAAGGCGGTCCGGGATTTCGGAATTACCCGCATTGATGACGGTGACCGCCTGGTCGGCGGCCTGTCGGGTGGAGAGCGCCAGTCGCTCGCCATTGCCCGCGCTGTGTATTTTGGAGCGCGCGTGCTGATCCTGGATGAGCCGACCGCGGCGCTCGGCGTCAAGCAGGCCTCGCATGTGCTGCGTATCGTCAATGAGTCCAAGAAGCGTGGCTTGGCGGTGGTCTTCATCACCCATCAGGTCATGCACGCCATGACCGTCGGCGACCATTTCGCGGTGCTGATCCGCGGCGCCATCGCCGATGATTTCAGCAAGGGCCAAAGGTCCCGCGAGGAGATTACGGATCTGATGGCCGGTGGCGAGACAATGGCCGGCCTGGAAGCCCAGGTCGAAGGTCACATGGCCGAGCACGAAGGCCATCCGCCGTCCCTCCAGGTGCTGGAGGGCCCAGCCGCTCAGTAGATTTCTTAAAAGGCGCCAACCAGGCGTGGCTCCATGCCGCCGAGTTGGCCATTGCCCGTAAATTCGAAAAAGCAAAAGCAGGACAGAAATGACAATCCGCATTGCAGTGATCGGCGCCGGTTTGATGGGCGCGGATCATGCCAAGATAATTGCCGAGGAACTGCCCGGCGCAACCCTTCAATTGGTCTGCGACATGGATGAGCAGCGCGCTCGTTCTGTTGCCGGCGCGTGTGGCGCTATCGACATTGCCACCGACCCCAACGGCGCCATCACGCGGCAAGACGTGGACGCGGTGATCATTGCGAGTCCAGATTTCACGCATGCGCCGCTTTCGATGGCCTGCATTGCCGCCGGCAAGCGCGTCCTATGCGAAAAACCGCTGTCACAGGCGTCGGCTGACTGCATCGCGGTGATGGAAGCCGAGCAGAAAGCGGGGGCGAAATTCGTCCAGCTCGGCTTCATGCGGCGTTACGACCGCTCCTATCAGGAAATGAAGCAAGCGCTCGATAATGGTCATCTCGGCCGGGCGCTGATGATGCACAATTTTCACCGCAACGTTGAAACGCCTGCGGCCGACTTCACCGGCGCGATGGCTATCACCAATTCGGCCCCGCACGAATTTGATGTCGTGCGATATGTGCTCGGCACCGAATATGCTGCCATCTCCGCATTCCAGCCAAGCCGCTCGGACGGGCGTGTGGCACCTGTCGTCATGGTGCTGGAAACGGTGGATGGGCAACTCGTCAACATCGAGATCAACAACAACGCCGCCTATGGCTATGACGTTCGCGCCGAGCTGATTGGCGAGAACGGCGCCGTGGCAACCAACAACGTTGCCTACACCCGCACGGAGTCAGCGCTTACCCAAAGCACGAACTACGACGCCGACTGGCGCACCCGCTATTACGATGCCTATCGCCGCCAGAACCGCGACTTCCTTCGATTCGTCATGACTGGTGAGTTCCCCGCGACCGCCTCGGACTGCTGGGATGGCTACTGCGCCGCCGTCGTTGCCGAGGCCGGCGTGGTAGCGCTGAAGGAAGCCCGTCGTACGCCTGTCCAGATGATTGCAAAGCCGGAGTTCTACGCGTGAAGCTGGGCTTCGTTTCAGACAGTCTCGGCAATCTGCCGTTCGAGGCGGTGCTTAATCATGCCCAGCGCATGGGGGTATCGGGCATCGAGGTGAACACTTGCGGCTGGTCGACCGCCCCGCATTTCCGGCTTTCGTCCATGCTGGGTAACAGGGAAGCGCAGAAGCGGATTGCTTCAGCCTTCGAGGAACGCGGCCTGGAGATCATAAGCCTCAACGCCAACGGCAATCCGCTGCACCCAACCGATCCGGCCCAGGGCCAAGGGTTGAAAGACACGATCCGCGTCGCCGGCGAGATGGGCATTCGCACCGTCTGCACCATGAGCGGTCTGCCGGCTGGCAGCGCTAGCGACAGCATGCCGAACTGGGTCGTCTCGTCCTGGCCGCCGGAAACGCAGACCATCCTTAAATATCAATGGGAAGAAAAGCTGATCCCGTTCTGGACCGAGATCGTGGCGCTGGCGAAAGAAAACGGCGTCGAGCGCATTGCGCTCGAGCTGCATGGCAATCAGTGCGTGTATAACGTGCCCTCGCTCCTGAAGCTTCGAGCAGCCGCAGGACCTGTCGTGGGCGCCAATCTGGACCCGTCGCACCTGTTCTGGATGGGTGCTGATCCCCTCGCTGCTGCCGAAGCGCTCGGCGCGGCCGTTTATCATGTCCATGCCAAGGACACGATGCTGAACCGGCCAGTCCAGGCAACGACCTCGCTGCTTGAGAATGGCAACCTAATGGACATTCCGGCCCGCTCGTGGAGCTACATCACGCTCGGGTTCGGCCATGGTGAGGAGTGGTGGCGGCAATTCTGTTATCGGCTCAAGATGGCTGGCTACGACGGCTGGCTTTCCATCGAGCACGAGGACGTACTTCTGAACTCGCTGGAGGGGCTCGAAAAGTCCGTCGCGCTCCTCCAGAGCGTGATGCCGTCAGCTCCCGCAGATTTCAAACCGCAAGATATCTGAGGAGAGATTCAATGCCCTGGGTTGACGCTTGTGCCGCTGACGAAATCGAAGCCGAGGAAGCCAAGCGCTTCGAGAATGGCGGCCGTACCTTCGCGATCTTCCGCAACGACGCGGATGAATACTATTGTACAGACGGGCTTTGCACGCATGAGAAGATCCACCTCGCGGACGGTCTCGTCATGGGTAATACGGTGGAGTGCCCCAAGCACGCTTCCGTTTTCGACTTCACGACTGGCGAAGTAGAGACGCCCCCGGCCTGCGAGAACCTCAAAATTTACAAGACGAAGGTCGAGAACGGCCGCGTCATGATCGAGGTTTGAGCCGTTATGAGCCAACCCTTCCAGTTGGCCGCCTGCGCCGAGATGCTTTGGCTTGATCGTCCGATGGCTTGGCGCGTCGCACGTCTACATGAGATGGGTTTCGGCGTCGGATTGTGGAATTGGCCGGACCATGACCTCGCAGCGCTCGAGAAGTCGGGGGCGACCTTCACGATCATGAACGGCTACCTCGAAGGAAGGCTCGCCGACGACGAGGGCGCCGACATGCTCTTGAAGTCCGCCCTGGAGACCGCAAGAGTCGGAAAGCGCCTCGGGATTGCCAGGCTCAACCTGCACGGCACCGGTCTCGGCGAAGGCGGTATTCCTATTGTGAAGTCCGAAGTCGAGACCGGCCCCATGTGGCTGAAGGCGCGGGACACCTTGAACCGTATCTGCGACTTGGCCGAGGCCGAAGATGTCGTCTTCACGCTTGAAAACCTGAACCTGCTTGACCACCCGGGCTGCCCCTTTGGCTCGACGGCAGACGTGCTGGCATTGGTGTCATCGATCAATAGACCCCAACTGCGGATCAACCTCGATCTTTATCACACTCAGATCGGCGAGGGCGATATCGTCCGCTGGTGTCAGAAATGCCTGCCCTTCATCGGCGAGGTGCAGATGGCCGACAATCCGGGTCGTTGCGAGCCGGGAACAGGCGAGATGAACTGGCCCTACATCGCGAGAGCTCTGTTCGACATGGGGTATCGCGGGTCGGTGGGTCTGGAAGCCTTTGCCCAAAACGATCCTGAGGCAGCGCTGGTTGCTTTCCGGCGGGCTTTTACGGTGTGAGCCATGCGGAGCATCATCAGGAGCGGCAAGCTGTCCGACCATGCTCTCCGATCCGAGCGCCGCTCGCAGATTTCTTTCGAGTTCACCTGACCTGCAGTGGAGGCTGATTATGGCCATGTATCACAACCGTCCTCATGTCGAGGATATCCGAAAGATGAAGAGGAATGGAAAGAAGATATCCATGCTCTTCGTCAGCACGCCCGACGAGGCAGCCGCCGCTGCCGCGGCAGGCATTCATATGCTCTCCATCGAGGGCCGATACTTTGACCAGGAAATGCGACAGGCAGCCGGCGACTGTTTCGTTCAGGTCGGTCTGCCTTACGGCGGCTGGGGCAGCTTCGCTGGCCGTCCGCTCGCTACGGCAGGAGACTATCTGCGTGCGGCTTTCCACTTTGCTGGCATTGGTGGCGACGCCTTCTACTGCTCTGCGTCCTACGATATCCAGAAGGCGCTCTGCGACAACCACCTCCCTGTCGTCGGGCATATCGGCCTGATCCCTTCGTACATCACCTGGACCGGTTGGCGCGCAGTCGGAAAGAGCGCGGAAGAAGCGATACGCCTCTGGCGGCACACCCAGAAACTCGAGGAGATCGGTGTCTTCGGGGCGGAACTGGAAGTCGTGCCCGACCGGGTGGCGAAATTCCTGACCGAAAACTCGTCGCTGGTCATGCTTGGCATGGGCGCCGGCAAGCATGCTGATGCGCAATACCTCTTCACAGAGGATGTCTGCGGCTATGGCAAGAACCATAAGCCGCGGCACGGAAAGGTTTACCGGAACCTCGGCCCTGAGCTGCAGAAGATCCAGGACGAGCGCGTGGCGGCGTTCAGGGAATACAAGGCCGACGTCGATTCTGGCCGGTACCCCGGTTACGAACATACAGTTCCGATTGGGGACGCTGACTTCGACAGCTTCATGCGAGCAGCCAAAGGGTGACAACCATGCGTGCGGGGCTATCCGATTGCTCAGGAGCGGGTGTCAGGCAAGTCGAAGTCCGCAACACGAAGGCGCCAACGCTCGCTGAACTCAAAATGCTGATTGCGAAGAGGGAGCTGATCCTTCCGGCGAAGTTGGAAACTCTGGTCCGTGTGATGTTTGCAGAGCCAGACTACGTTGCCTTCGAAAATTCTGCCTCGATCGCTCGCCGATGCAACGTGTCAACGACAACCTTATCTCGCCTCGCTCCGCGCCTTGGCTTCAGGTCTTTTAAAGAAATGCAGAACTGCTTCCGAAATCACATCCTCGATCGAAAAGCCCAGCGCAAACCGAGCTGATAAGTCGGCTACATCGATCACTGAGAAGTCCGATCCGCGCCTTGAGCAAGCCCGCCGCCCAAAGTTTAGCTTTCTAGCCCGGCATTCCCAGAAGCTGACTTTCCGCTTACGGGCCCCAAGGCGACATCAGGACATCTGCTTGGCAAAGACCGCTTCTGGCGCCTCTGCGACGTTCGTTGGCACCACAAGGAAGCAGGCTCGGCCCTGAAATCATTGAAGATTTTTTGGACGGGCGCTACCAAAGCTTCAGTTTTTGTTGTGATTTCAATAGCTTATAGGAGGGTGGTAGCGGGAGAGCGCTACCGCCTTTCCCCCCACTCACTGAACTGCCAGTTCCGGCTTCGCTGCTACGGCTGAGCGAAGTGAGCCTCTCTAACTGCGAATCGGGGGGTCAGGAGTTCGAATCGCTTCGGGCGCGCCATTCCAAATAATTGAAATCGTTGGCATTTTTTGGTCAACAGGTTGCGGCCTGCGTCCCACTGCAATATCAAAAGATGCCTCGGCTTCAGGGAGACCACACCACCGCCCATTCGGTCGGCTGTGAAAGCGCGTCGTTACAACGCAAGTGAAAAAAACTACCGGGCAATCAAAGCAGACATTTCTGGACTGTTTGTCGACCGAGGCGGAGTCTGATGACATTCAACCTCAGCCGGAACCGAAATGGCTTTACCGTCCGATCCAGATTTCCACGCCCGCGAAACACTCCGGCTGATCGGCCCTGATCCGCAAAACTGGGTGCCGGACCGGGAGGGCGTCGACCACAATGTCTTCATCGTGGGTGGCGGGCAGACGGGCTCGACCTTTGCCTTCGCGTTGAGGCGCGCCGGCATTGGCAAGGTCACGGTCATCGATGCGGCGCCGGATGAGAGCAAAGCCGGCATCTGGCTGACCCATGCGCGGATGAACCGGTTACGAACGCCCAAGGGCCTGCCGGGACCGGAACTCGGCCTGACGGGCTTGAGCTTTCAATCATGGTATGAAGCCCGCCATGGTGCGGAAGCCTATGCCGGCTTCGATCGTATCGCGCGGACGGATTGGGCGAACTACCTGAAATGGTATCGCGGCTTTCTCGGCATAGGCATTCGCTATGGCACGCGTCTCCTGCGCATCGAGCCGGCTGACGGGCATTTTCGTCTCCACCTCGAAACCGACGGCACGCCATCGGTCGAAAGGGCGCGCAAGGTCATTCTGGCCAATGGATTTGGCGGCAGCGGCGGTGCCGCCGTCCCGGAGGTGCTCGCCACTCTGCCCCAGGGCCTTGTCGCGCACAGTTCGGCAGCAATCGATTTTGCCTCACTCAAGGACCAGGCGATCGCTGTCGTGGGATCCGCGGCCTCGGCATTCGATGCGGCCGGGACAGCCCTTGAGGCCGGGGCAAAATCGGTGCGTCTCTTCGCCCGCCGCAACAGCATTGCCAGCGTGCCGATCAACCGCGTGCGCGGCTATCCCGGCGCCTATGACAACTATCCGCTGTTGCCGGATGCGGTGCGCTGGCGCCAGGCGTTGCGGTTTCGCGAGGCCGGTTCGACGCCGCCGCCCGATGCGGTGGAGCGGGTGGTGCGGCACAGGAATTTCCACCTGCATCTCGGTTCCCTCTGGACAAATGCGGATGTCGAAGGCGGCAAGGTAGTCTCCGATATCGGCGGCGAGACATTTGCCTTCGACTTCGTCATCGCCGGCACCGGCTATTTCGCCGACCCGACACGCAAGCCTGAATTTGCCGATTTCGCAGCCTCAATCCGGCTGTGGCGTGACCAGTACACGCCGCCGGAAGGCGAACTGGATGAAATTTTCGGCGCCCATCCTTATCTCGGCCTCGGTCATGAATTCCTCGAAAAGGCGCCGGGCGAGGCGCCGTTCCTGAAGGATGTCCATGTCTTCAATCCCGGCGGCTTCGTCAGTTTCGGCCTGCCGATCGGCGATGTGCCGTCGATCAGGCGCGATGTGCCGGCCGTGGTCGCCCGCATCAGCCGTGATCTCTTCCTCACCGATCTCGACAGCTATGAGAGCCGCATAACCGGCAGCCATCCGGCCGAGTTCGGCGAGGAGGCCTATGCCTCCGCCGTCTGGCGACCGGCGCAGACCATCGCGGCGGAATAGACATTTTTCGATGGACAATTACCGATGACCTTCAGCCCTGACCTTTCCGACCCGTTCGTCGCTACGGCGGTCGGACTGCGCGATATCTTCGATCGGGATGCGGTGGCGCGTGACAAGGCCGGGGGGCGACCGGTCGAACAGATCCGGCTGCTGAAGGAAAGTGGCTTGCCCTCGGCGCAGATTCCCAAGCGCTACGGCGGCAGGGGCGCGTCCTGGCTGTCGGTGCTTCGCGTCGTGCGCGAATTCGCCCGCACCGATGGTTCGCTCGCCCATCTCTACGGCTACCATCATCTGCCGCTCAACGGCGTGTTGTTTCGCGGCACGCAGGCGCAAAAGGACCAACTGCTGACACGCTCGGCCCGCGAGAACTGGGTCTGGGGCAATTCCGGCAACGCCATGTCGAAGACGTCGACGGCCAAGCGCAACGGCAAGGGCTGGATCCTCAGCGGCTTTCGGCCGTTCTCTTCCGGTTCGCACATCGCCGACTATATCCAGGTTGCCTGGGAGGACGGCCAGGATCGACTAGCGGCGGCGATCCCGGCCGATCGCGAGGGCATCGTCATCGAGGACGACTGGGATGGCGTCGGCCAACGCCAGACGGGTTCCGGCAAGGTCACGTTCAAGGACGTGCATGTCGGCGATGACGAACTGATCGGCTCGCCAGCGGTGCCGCTGACGCCGTTCCAGACGCTGACCTCACTCTTCCAACAGGCGGTCTTGCTCAATTTGTTCGTCGGCAGCGCCCAGGGCGCGCTCAGCGAAGGCCGCGACTATACGGTCTCGCAATCGCGCCCCTGGGTCTATTCCGGCTACGAGAAGCACACGGACGACCCGTTCGTGCAGCGCAAATACGGCGATCTCTATATCCGCACGCTGGCTGCGGCCGAGCTAGCCGATTTGGCGGCGCGAAGCCTCGATGCCGCCTATATCAAGGGCGAGGCTTTGACCCCGGAGCAACGCGGGCAGACGGCGATCGATCTCGCAACCGCCAATGTCTATGCCGGGCAAATCGGCCTCGACGCATCGAGCGAGATTTTCGAGGTGATGGGCGCCCGCTCGGCCACCAAGGCCAACGGCTTCGACAGGTTCTGGCGCAATGTGCGCACGCACACGCTGCACAATCCGGCCGAATACAAGAAGCGCACCATCGGCACCTGGTTGCTCACCGGGGAATTCCCGGTCGGCGGATTGTATCGCTAAGGAGGCGCTAGATATGGCCAGGCGCAAGGACAAGCTGAAGCTGGGAGCGTTTCTTCTCTTCACCGGTCACCATGTGGCAGCCTGGCGCCATCCACAGGCGGCCGAGGGGACCAGCCTCGGCGACCATGTTGAACTGGCGAGGCTCGCGGAAGCGGCCAAATTCGATGCGATCTTCTTTGCCGATGGCGTCGCGGCGCGGCTGAGCAATCTCGAGGCTGCCAGCCGCAAGGCGCATAGCGGCGTCTATCCGTTCGAGCCGATCACGCTGCTGTCGGCGCTGTCGGCTGTGACCACCAATATCGGCCTCATCGCCACGGCTTCGACCAGCTATTCCGATCCCTATAATCTCGCCCGCCAGTTCGCGTCGCTCGACCATCTGAGCGGCGGGCGCGCCGGCTGGAATCTTGTCACCTCGTCCGACCCGGACGCGGCTTTCAATTTCGGCCACGAGGCACATATCCAGCACGGCGACCGTTACGATCGGGCCGAGGAATTCGCCGATGTCGTGCTTGGACTGTGGGACAG
This sequence comes from Mesorhizobium sp. M1328, assembly GCF_040318075.1. NCBI lineage: Bacteria > Pseudomonadati > Pseudomonadota > Alphaproteobacteria > Hyphomicrobiales > Phyllobacteriaceae > Mesorhizobium > Mesorhizobium sp. M1328. The sequence continues at coordinate 46,146 of NZ_JAMYLO010000015.1, forward strand.
CTGGGAAGATGACGCCTTCCCGCGCGACAGAGAAAGCGGGCGCTATTTCGACAAGGACAGGCTGCATGTGCTGAACCACAAGGGCCGGCACTTCAAGGTGCGCGGTCCGCTGAACACGCCGCGAACGCCGCAAGGTCATCCGGTCGTCGTCCAGGCCGGCGCGTCCGGCCCCGGCAAGGAGCTGGCGGCGCGCACGGCGGAAGCGATCTTTGCCGCGCAGATCACGCTCGACGAAGCGACTGCCTTCTATGCCGACGTCAAGGGCAGGCTCGGCAAATACGGCCGCTCGGAGGATGATCTGAAAATCCTGCCTGGCATCTTCCCGGTCGTCGGCCGGACCGAAGCCGAGGCGCAGGAGAAATTCGAACAGCTGCAGGATCTCATCCAGCCGGAAGTCGGCCTGGGTCTGGTGTCGGCGCTGGCCGGCGGCTTCGATCTCAGCTCATACCCGATCGACGGGCCGGTGCCGGACCTGCCGGAGACCAATGCCGGCAAGAGCCGGCAGGCGCTGGTGATCGATTTGGCGCGGCGCGAGCAGCTAACGATCCGGCAGTTGTATCTGCGCATCGCCGGCGCTCGTGGCCACTGGCAGGTGGTCGGCACGCCCGAGCAAATCGCCGACACCATGGAAGAGCGGTTCGAGAACTACGGTGCCGACGGCTTCAACATCATGGCCCCGATCATGCCCGGCGGCTTGAAGGATTTCATCGAGCTGGTGGTGCCGGAACTGCGCCGCCGTGGCCTGTTCCGCGAGGAATATGAGGGCAGCACCTTGCGCGACAATCTCGGCCTGAAGCGGCCGGCAAACCGTTTTTCGCGGCATGCCGCAGCAGCCGCGGAATAGGCCGGCAATGGCACGCGATACGCTCTTTCTCATTCAGCCTGGTTTCTCCGACCCGAAACATCCGGGCCGGACATTCGTCTGTCCCTTTTGCAACCAGGTCGAAGGGCTGCTCGCCGCCTTTCCTGATCTCGCCGCCAGACTGGACGTCGAGCGCGTCCCGTTCGCAAGGCCGAGAAGCAAGGTGATCGACGCTCTTGGCGAATGGCACCAGTCGCTGCCGGTGCTCGTCATCGGCAGCAATCCGCCCACTGGCCTGCCGACGGCCAAAGGCAAGGCCTTCTCCGACGACACCAGGCGCATTCTTGCGCTGCTTGCCGAGCGCCACGGCTTCCCGCATCTGCACGAGTGACACGATGACCTTCGATCCCGATACTTCCAATCCATGGATCGCCAAGGCGGTCGAGCTTCGCGATGTCTTTGCCCGCGACGCGGTCGAGCGCGACCAGCTTGGCGGCCGGCCCACCGAACAGATCCGCCTGCTCAAGGAAAGCGGGCTACTCACCATCGTCATCCCCAAGGAGTTCGGCGGCGCCGGCGAACCCTATTCGACGGCGCTGAAGATCGGCCGCGAGTTCTCCAAGGTCGACGGTTCGATCGGCCACATCTATGGCTACCATTTCAGCGCGCTGATCGCCGCCAGGCTCAATTCGGACGAACCGCGCTCGGCCGATCTGCTGCGCCGTTCGGCTGCCGGCGACTGGTTCTGGGGCAACACCGGCAACAGCTTTTCCAAGACGCTGTTCGGCCGCAAGGATGGCGAGTGGACGATCGTCAACGGCTTCAAGCCGTTCGCCTCCGGCTCGCATGTCGCCGACTACCTTTCGACCTCCTGGGAAGACGAGGTCAGCGGCGAGAGGAAGTTTGCGGCGATCCCCGCGGACCGTGACGGCATCACCATTCTCGACGACTGGGACGGCATCGGCCAGACGCAGACCGGGAGCGGCAAGGTCGCCTACAAGGATGTCAGGATCCACGACAGCGAGCTGGTGCGCGGCTGGGTCGACGCGTCGCTGCCGATCCGCACCATCGGCCCGCTGCAACAGCAAAGCGTGCTGCTCAATGTCTTCATCGGCACCGCCCAGGGCGCGCTGCTGGCGGCACGCGACTATACGCTCAACAGCTCACGGCCGTGGATGTATTCCGGCGTCGAGCGCCATATCGACGATCCGTGGATCAAGCGGCAATATGGCGAACTCTGGGTCAAGACGCGGGCAGCGACGGTTCTGGCTGATCGCGCAGCAGCGGCGATCGATCATGCGATCGCCCGCGGCAAGGAGTTGACCGAGCAAGAACGCGGCGAGGCGGCGGTTGCCGTCGCTGCCGCCAACGTGCTGGCGGGCAATGTCGCGCTGGAAGTCACGACCGAGATATTCGAGGTGATGGGCGCGCGGTCGGCGGTGCGCAAATACGGCTTCGATCGCTTCTGGCGCAATGCGCGCATTCACACGTTGCACAACCCTGCAGAATACAAGACCCGCACCGTCGGCACCTGGTACCTGACCGGCGCCTATCCCGAGCCGGGCGTCTTTCGATGAGCCGCGGGCAGCTCCATCTCAACGTCAACATCCTGCATGCCGGCTTCTCGCCGGCGGCATGGCGGATGGACGGCGTCGACCCTTACGCTGCCTTCACCGTCGACCACTATGTGCAGGTGGCGAAGATCGCCGAGCGCGCCAAGCTCGACGCCGTATTCCTTGCCGACCAGGCGGCAATCTCGGATCGCATCGACTATCGTCCGATCACATCGCTGGAGCCGACCATCGTGCTGGCAACGATAGCCGCCGCGACCGAGCGCATCGGCCTGATCGCCACGGCATCGACCAGCTTCAACGAACCCTACAACATCGCCAGGCGCTTCGCGACGCTCGACCATGTCAGCGGCGGACGCATCGGCTGGAACATCGTGACCACGGCCGACCCCGCCTCGGCTCGCAATTTCGGCCTGACGGGTGCGATCGATCATGGCCGGCGCTATGAGCGGGCGGCCGAATTCACCGAGATCGTCAAGGCATTGTGGGACAGCTGGGAGGACGATGCCTTTATCGGCGACGTCGCCAGCGGGCGCTTCGTCGATACCGCCAAGGTTCATGCCATCGAGCACAGGGGCGCGCATTTTTCGGTGCATGGCCCTCACAATGTGCCGCGTTCGCCGCAAGGCCATCCCGTGGTCGTCCAGGCCGGCGGTTCCGATGACGGCAAGGACCTCGCCGCCCGCCACGCCGAAGCGGTGTTTTCCGCATCGCAATCCTTCGATGAGGCGCTCGGCTATGCGCGGGAACTGAAGGCTCGAGCCGTCGCCTATGGCAGGAGCGGCGGTTTGCCGCTCACCCTCGCCGGCCTCGCCACCATCATCGGCAGCACCGAGGGCGAGGCGAAGCGGCGGCAGGAAGAGCTGTGGGACCGCATCCCGCTCGATTACAGCCTGACGCGGCTGTCGGGCGTGCTCGGCATCGATCGCGAGCGGCTGAAGCTCGATGAGAAATTGCCTGACGTCATCCCGTTGCCAGCCAATGGCGGGCACACCTTCTTCAAGGCCACGCTCGCGCTCGCCCGCAACAACGATTTCACCGTGCGGCAATTGATCCGGGCGCTGAACGGCAGCACCGGCCACCGCACCATCGTCGGCACGCCGGAGCAGATCGCCGACGATATCGAAAGATGGTTTGTCGCCGGCGCCGCGGACGGCTTCAATCTGATGCCGGACGTTCTGCCGACCGGGCTGGAAGTTTTTGTCGATACGGTGGTGCCGATCCTGCGCCGGCGTGGCCTCTTTCGCACGGACTATGAAGGGCGCACGCTGCGCGACCATCTCGGGCTCGCCCGGCCCGAAAGCCGTTTTGCGCCGCAGCCGCACGCGGCGCCAGGGCTGCTTGGGGCCACCCATTGAACGATCATCAAACGATAACGGAGCGGACGGTTCTGCCATTAACCTCCACGCCCGGCGAAAATACAGGCCCGACAATGAGCGCTGATCCCGAATTTCTTTGGTACATCCCCAACCATGTCGACCCCGGTCACCGCGGCGAGCCGGCCGTCGTGGACCACAACAGCCTGGAGACGCTGACCAGCCACGCGAAGGCGCTTGAGGACCACGGCTGGAAGGGCGCGCTGATCGGTACCGGCTGGGGTCGGCCCGACACGTTTACCGTCGCGGCCGCGCTCGCCGCGCGGACCAGCTCCTTCGAGCCGCTCATCGCGATCCGCCCAGGTTACTGGCGGCCGGCGCACTTCGCGTCCGCCGTAGCCACGCTCGACCAGCTGACCGCCGGTCGCGTGCGTATCAACATCGTGTCGGGCAAGGACAACCTCGCCGCGTATGGGGACAGCGAAGGCGACCAGAACCATCGCTATGCCCGCACCAGAGAGTTCATGCGGCTGGTTCGCAGACTTTGGACCGAAGAGAACGTGACCTTTGCAGGCGAGCACTTCCAGGTCACCGGGTCTACCGTCATGCCCCGCATCCACGTCCGTGGGAACCGCCGCCATCCCAAGCTCTATTTCGGCGGTGCGTCGGAGGCGGCCGAGCTTGTGTCGGCCAGCGAGGCGGATGTTCAGCTCTTCTGGGGAGAGCCGCTCGACGGCGTCCGAGAGCGGATCGAGCGGCTCAAAGCCTTGAGCACGGAACTTGACCGAGACCTCCCGCCTCTTGAATTCGGGTTGCGGGTCACCACGCTGGTCCGCGACACCACCGGGCAGGCCTGGGCGGACGCCGAGGCGAAGGTCGAGGAGATGGCCAAGGGCCAGGGCGCCGGCTGGAAGGATCACGGTCGGGCGGTAGCGGTGGGCCAGCAGCGTCTGCTCGACCTACATGCGCGCGGCGAGGTGCTGGACGACAATCTTTATACTGCGCCGGGCAAATATGGCGGCGGCGGCGCCGGCACCACCTGGCTGGTCGGCTCGGCCGCCGACGTCGCCCGCTCGCTCGGCAAGTACCGAGATCTGGGCATCACACACTTCGTGCTCTCGGACACACCGTATCTTTCCGAGATCAAGCGGCAAGGCAACCAGTTGCTTCCGCTTTTGCGCAACGGGGCCTAGACGATGTCACAGCCGGCCGCCTTCAGCACCCGCCTTTCCGACGCCGACCTGCGTGGTGAAGCGGCGCTACGGCGGCGTTACCGGGCGCCGCAAAGCGCGCATACCGGAAACTGGAACGAAGCCCTCGAGGCGATTCTTTCGCATCGCTCGGTCCGCAACTATCTCGCCAAGCCGCTGCCTGACGGGACGCTGGAACTGATCGTCGCTGCCGCCCAGTCGGCGCCGACCTCGTCCAATCTCCAGGCGTGGAGTGTGGTCGCCGTCGAGGATCCGGAACGCAAGGCGCGGCTTGCCGGACTGGCGGCGATCAATCGCCATATTGAGCAGGCGCCGCTGCTGCTGGTCTGGCTGGCTGACCTGTCGCGGCTGCGCGCCATTGCCGATGCAAACGGCCGGGCGGGCGAGGGGCTCGACTATCAGGAGAGTTTTCTGCTGGCCGTGATCGACGCCGCACTTGCCGCACAGAATGCCGTGGTGGCGATCGATGCGCTGGAACTCGCCTCCTGCTACATCGGCGCCATGCGCAATCATCCGCAGGAGGTGGCGCATGAGCTTGGCTTGCCGCCGGAAACCGTGGCGGTGTTCGGTCTAACCGTCGGCTATCCCGATCTCCTGGCCGCGACGGATATCAAACCCAGACTGCCACAGGCTGTGGTGCTGCATCGCGAGCGCTACCAATCAGCTCCGCATCCGGACGATCTCGCAGCCTACAACCAGACGCTTCGCACCTTCCAGCAGGAGCAGTCGATGCCCGTGGTCGACTGGACCGAGCTGATGTCGAACCGCATCGGCAGCACAGCGGCGCTGAAAGGCCGCGATCGCCTGGGCGATGCGCTCAAGGCGCTGGGCTTCAAGCTGAAATAGCCGAGACCTGCTTCTCTGCAAGACTAAGGCAGGACTATTCAGCGGCGATGATGGCGATGCGCGCCGGCAGCGCCGCCGGCGGTGTGAAGTCGAGCGCGCCAAGCCTCCGCGCCTCAGCCTTCAACCAGCCATGGAAGCGCTCGACGGTCGCGAGCTTCGCCTTGTGCGGCGTCGTCGCGAAATAATAGGAAAACTCGACCGGCTGCGGCGAGCCGAACGGGCTGACCAGACGCCCCGAGGCAAGGTCAGGCTCGGCCAGCCGGAATTTGCCGAGGCCGATGCCCTTGCCGGCAACAGCCGCGTCAAGCACCAGCGACGACTGGCTAAGCCGTATGCCACCTTCGACAAGGCGGCCGGACAGGCCGTTGGATCGCAGCCAGCCCTTCCAGTCCGGGCAGCTCGGATCGCGTTCCGGTCCCTCCTCATGCAGGATAGGCGCGTCACGCAGCCCCTCAGGTCCGCGATAGAGACCGTGCATGCGGGCAAACTCCGGGCTGCAGACGGGCAGCACCGCTTCCGAAAACAGCCGTTCCGTGACGAGGCCGCTATAGGAGCCTGAGCCGTAGCGGATGACACAGTCGATGTCTTCGCTGGCAAAATCGGCAAGCCTGGTCGATGCATCGACTAGCACTTCGAGGCCAGGCACCGCATCGCGTAGCGCATCAAGCCGCGGGATCAACCATTTGCTGGCGAAGGAAGGGGCGACCGACACCTTGATTGGCGCATCCTCCTCGTCGCCGGAAATGCGTGCGACCGATTCGACAACCACGTCGAAAGCCTCGGTGAGGCCCGGCATCAACGCCTGACCGGCCGAGGTCAACAGAAGCTCGCCGCGGTTGCGCTGGAACAGCGGTTGCCCCAGGTGATCCTCGAGCAGGCGGATCTGCTGGCCGATAGCGGCGGGCGTCACATGGAGTTCTTCGGCCGCCCGCGTAAAGCTCAGGTGACGGGCGGTTGCGACAAAAGCGCGAAGCGAGGTCAGCGGCGGAAGTCTCGCCAGCGTCGGTCGTAGCTTCCTTGTTTTCGCGCGAATGAGATCAACCATGAAGCGCATTCAACACGTTCGGACCGGGCGCGACGAGGGCGGCCTTTGCGCCAAAGCGCCCGGCGGAAAATTTCGTTTGCCGCAGCGTTGCCTCAGCGGGAACGGAAATCTAAGAAATCGCAATGTCTACTATTCTTGTAGAATAAGGTCGGGATGCTGATTTGGGCGGCGACCAGCCTCGCCGGGTCCCAAGCCGGGTCTTGGAATGAAACCGTCGTGCGAAGCGGCGCTTTCGGCAGACGATAGAAAATCATTCTTCCGGTTTTGCAGGCTGGCAGGGATCATTGCGTCGAGGCGCCGGAATGTGTTCGGCCGCCGGATGCAATCCGTTTTCCGGAGCCCAAGACCATGCCTGTCAATCGTCGTCATTTCAACCAACTGCTGTTGCTTGGCGGTGCGAGCTTCGCATTGCCCGGTCTTTCCTTTGCCGCCGAAGGCACGCCCGTTAAGGGCGGGACGCTCAACTGGGCCTACTATCCTGATCCGACATCGCTGATCGCCATCAACACCTCGTCGGGCACCGGCCAAGCGATCGGCCCCAAGGTCAATGAGGGCCTGCTGGATTTCGACTATGATCTCAACCCGAAACCGCTGCTGGCGACGGACTGGTCGATCAGCGATGACGGCCTGCGCTATACTTTCAAGCTGCGCGGGGGCGTCAAATGGCACGACGGCAAGGACTTCACCTCGCAGGACGTTGCCTTCACCATCTTTCGGCTGAAGGAGGCGCATCCGCGCGGTCGCATCACCTACCAGAACGTGACGGCGGTCGAGACGCCCGATCCGCACACCGCAATCATTGTGCTTTCAAAGCCGGCGCCCTATCTGGTCACAGCGCTGAGCAGCTCGGAATCGCCGATCGTGCCCAAGCATGTCTACGAAACGTTCAAGCCGGCGGAACAGCCCAAGCTGGAACAGACGATCGGCACCGGGCCGTTCCTTCTCAAGGAATGGGTGCCTGGCAGCCATCTGATCTTCGATCGTAACCCGGATTACTGGGATGCGCCCAGGCCCTATCTTGACCGCGTCGTCCTGCACGTCATCCTCGACCCGGCCGCACGCTCGGCGGCGCTTGAAACCGGCGAGATCGATATCGGCGCCAATCCCGTGCCGCTGGCCGACATCGAGCGGCTGAAGGCAAACCCTGCTCTGGTCGTCGACACCAACACCTACGCCTATTCCGGCCCGCAGCAGCAATTGTTCTTCAACTACGAGAACGAAATCCTAACCAAGCGCGACGTGCGCCTGGCCATCGCGCACGCGATCGACCTGCAGAAGCTGGTCGACATCGCGCTCTATGGCTATGCGCAGGTGTCGCCAAGCCCGGTCAGCACGGCACTGCCCAAATGGTACGACCCGAGCATCAAGGCGCGCGAGCCCGATCCCAAACTGGCGGAGAAATTGCTCGACGACGCCGGCTATCCGCGCGGCGCCGACGGCACGCGCTTCAAGCTCCGGCTTGCCTACAACGCGTTCCTGCCGGCGTCCTATGCCGATTTCATCAAGCAATCGCTGGCAGCGGTCGGCATCGACGCCGAGATCCTGAAGCTCGATCTGTCGACGTTCCTGAAGACCGTCTATACCGACCGTGCCTGGGACCTGGTCGTGGAATCGCTGTCGAACACCTTCGATCCGACACTCGGCGTCCAGCGCGCTTACTGGTCCAAGAATTTCAAGATCGGCCTCGTCTTCTCCAATGCCAGCCACTATGCAAACCCCGAGGTCGACCAGATCCTCGAGGCGGCGGCGATCGAACCCGACGAGACCAAGCGGCGCGAGCTCTGGTACAAATTCCAGCACATCATCCATGACGATGTGGTGTCGGTCGATCTGGTCGCCGCCGGCGCCCAGATCGTGGCCAACAAGAAGGTCCGGGATTTCGCGCCCGGCGCGCAAGGCATCAACAACAGCTTCGCGCAGATCTGGCTCGCGCCAACCGCCTAGGTGTTTGGATTCCCTTGGCTGGGATCGGTTGTGAAGACACCGATCCCGACTTCTCTTCCATGAAAGACAATCGCGCAAACGCGGAGTACCGACCATGACCATCAACCGACGCCTGTTCAATCAGTTCCTGCTGCTGGCCGGCGCGAGTACCGCGCTCCCCGCTGGAGCATTCGCCGAAGACGCAAAGCCGGTGGCCGGCGGCACGCTCAATTTCGTCTACTACCCCGAGCCCAACCAGATCGTTTCCATCAACACCAGCGCCGGCGGGCCGGCCACCATCGGTCCGAAGATTTTCGACGGCCTGCTTGCCTACGATTACGATCTCAATCCGCGGCCGCAACTGGCCACCGAATGGTCGATCAGCGACGACGGGCTCGAATATGTCTTCAAGCTGCGCCAGGGGGTGAAGTTCAGCGATGGCCATGATCTGACGTCCGAGGACGTGGCCTTTTCGATCTCGCGGCTGCGCGAAGCGCATCCGCGTGGGCGCATCACCTTCCAGAACGTCACCGACATCGACACGTCGGATCCGCATATTGTGAAGATCAAACTGTCGAAACCGTCCGCCGCCCTGATCTCGGGTCTGGCCGCGACGGAATCGCCTGTCGTGCCCAAACACATCTACGAGAAGCTGAAGCCGGCCGACGATCCGTCCTTCGAGCAGATCATCGGCAGTGGGCCGTTCGTGCTGAAGGAATGGGTAAAGGGCAGCCACATCCTCGTCGAAAAGAATCCGACCTATTGGGATGCACCGAAACCCTATCTCGACCGGATCATTTTCCGCTTCATCACCGATCCCGGTGCACGCGCCGCGGCGCTGGAGACGGGCGAGGTCGACATCGGGCCGAACCCGGTGGCATTCGCCGACCTGGAGCGGTTCAAGGCGCTGCCGCAGTTCGTCGTCGACAGCACCGTCTTCGCCTATAGCGGCCCGTTGCACCAGCTGATCATCAATCTCGAAAACCCGATCCTGAAGGAGAAGAAGGTCCGTCAGGCAATTGCGCATGCGATCGACCTCGACGCGGTGAACGCCATAGTCTTCTATGGCTACGGCCAGGTGTCGCCAACGCCGATCAGCGTCGTCAACAAGAAGTATTTCGATCCCGATGTGAAGGCCGCGACGTTCGATACGGCGCTGTCGGAAAAACTGCTCGACGAAGCCGGCTTCAGGCGGGGAGCCGACGGCATCCGCTTCAAGCTCAGGCTCACCAACAATCCCTACAATCCGTGGGGCTATGCCGACTTCCTCAAGCAGGCATTGGCCAAGATCGGCATCGATGCCGAGATCCAGAAGTTCGACTTCGGCACCTATGTCAAAACCATCTACACCGACCGCACATGGGACCTGTCTACGGAGTCCTGCGGCAACATCTTCGATCCGAGCGCCGGCGCGCAGCGGCTCTACTGGTCGAAGAACATCAAGAAAGGGCTGCCGTTCTCAAACGGCGCGCACTACGAGAATCCCGAGGTCGACCGGCTGCTGGAAGCCGCTTCCGTGGAGCTCGACGAGGCCAAGCGCAAGGAATTGTTCTTCAGGTTCCAGGAGATCATCGCTGACGAGTTGCCGATCATCAATCTGATCGCGCCGCCGACCATCATCATCGCCCGCAAAACCGTCAAAAACTATGCGCCGGGGGCCGAAGGCCTGTCGGCAAATTTCGCTGACGCCTATATCGATCCGAACGCCTGAACTCAGCGGACATCAGCAAGAAAAGGGTCGCACCGAGGTGTGGCCCTTTTTCGTTTTCGCCGCTTGTGAGGCTGTAATCTCAGGCTAGGGCACGCAGCCTTGGGCTGGCGCCGACCAGAAGGCCGGCAAGGGCGATGGCCTGCGCCAACTGTTCACTGATGGAGCTTGATTCCCAGGCGACGCCGCGCAGCGGATGGCCGATGGCGAAGAGATTGCCGTGGGTCCTGCCATCGCGGGAAATCACCTGGCCATCATGCGTGGCATCGATGCCGAAGCCGGTTGCATGCGGCCTGACGATGCCGTTTTCGAGCAGGCTGTGAACGAACGGATCCGCGATCCGCCGCCAGTCATGCTCCTGATGGCCGCGGCAGTTGACGACGCCGTCGAAACGCAGCCGTTCGACCACGCCGCTATCGCGCCAGCGGATCTCGGCGGAGATGCCGCCGGCCTCCGGATGGAGTGCCAGCACCCGTCCCGCTCCCCCTGTCCAGCGGCCTTGGTTTCGCGCCAGCGCCACACGCTCAAAACTTGGCGGTGCCGCACGGTGCGCGGTGACATCCCAGAACGCGCGCAGATGGCGTGCGAACTTCAAACGCTCCCTGTCGGTGGCGCCTCGCCACAGAGCCAGGATCCATGGCCGGATCGTCAGCGGCAGCCCTTGCCAGTCCAGCCCGGCGGCTTCGATGGCCCGGCGTTCGGCCTTGACCAGGGCAAGAAGCGTTCTGGCGGTTTTCGGTAGCGGACGACCGGCGAGGAAGTCGCGCCACGCTTCCGTGTTGCGTCGTGGCTCCACGAGCTGCCCCCGGCGCGACACGACGCGATAGCCGCCCTCGAAGCCGCGCGCTTCCATGCTGGCGACAACGTCGACCATGCTGAGACTGGAGCCGATCAGCAGCAATTGCTTGCCACTGGCAAGCCGGTCGAGCGCCGCCGCATCCCAGGGATTGGCGACATAGCGGGGATCGCTGACGATGGCTGCTTCGGTGGCGGATGGCTCGCTCTGGAACACCCCGGTTGCGAGCACGACCTCATCGGCCAGCAATTGCTGGCCATCGCTTGTGCCGACGCAAACTCCGGACGGACCTGTCAGCATGTCGATTGCCGATGCCTTGACGTGGCGCAGCGAGGAACGCCCGTCTGCTTCTCTGACGGCTCTCGTCAGTTCGGACTGGACATAGCTGCCGAACAGCCAGCGCGGCGGGCTGGAGTCCGGGACATCTTCGGGCGGTGTCCAGCCATGCTCCGGCCCATTCGCCACGAGCCAGCGAACGAGATGATCGGGGTCGTCCGGATGCAGCGAAAAGATGCGCGCCGCGCCGTTGACGAGATGTTGCGGATCGACGGTGCTGTAGGCGACGCCGCGACCAAGCTGGGCCCGGCGCTCGATGATGGTGATCGCCAGCGGCTCGGTCGAACGGTCGAGCAGCTTGATCGCGGTAACCGCGCCGGCAAAGCCGCCACCAACGATAATGATTGAGCGCGGGGAGGAGGGGTTATGAAGCATCAAAAACCTTTGCAACGCTGACGGTCGAAGGTTCGGATCCAGCGCGCCGTCACGAGCCATGGTGCTTTCCCGTAACCCGATGTCAAAAAACAATAATTGCCAGCGGGCGAAAGGCATTCTTTCGCTCAGTGGTGCGGGCAGGCGGTAGAGATAAAAAGCATTACGCGACCCGCCTGAGAAACGCTCTCGAGAACACAGATGACTGAAGATCGAAAGATAAGGCTTGGAGCCTTTGTCCGCGGACCCGGCCATCATGTCGCCGCCTGGCGCCATCCCGATGTGCCCACCAATCCGGGCCTCAGTTTTCAGCATTACGCGGATGCCGCGCGCACCGCCGAGCGCGGCCTCTTCGACATGGTGTTTCTTGCCGACAGCCTCAGCGCGCGCAATGGCGAGCAGCCGATCGAGACTTTCGAGCGCACCGGCCATGTCGTGCATTTCGAGCCGCTAACGCTGCTGTCGGCGCTCTCGACTATCACGCAGCGGATCGGCCTCGTCGCGACCGCTTCAACCACCTATTGGGAGCCTTTCCACCTGGCGCGGCTGTTCGCCTCGGTCGATCATCTGAGCGGCGGCAGAACAGGCTGGAACGTCGTAACCTCGGCCGATGCGCCGGCTGCGGCGAATTTCAGCCGCGACCAGCATCCCGTTCACGCCGACCGCTACGACCGCGCCGAGGAGTTCGTCGCCGTGGCGCAGAAGCTGTGGGACAGCTGGGACGACGACGCTTTCGTCGCCGACAAGGCTTCGGGGATCGCCATCGATCGGCACGCCATCCATGCTCCGAACCATGTCGGCCGGCATTTCCGCGTCAAAGGGCCGCTCAACGTCGCCCGCCCGCCGCAGGGCCATCCAGTTATTGTCCAGGCCGGCTCGTCGGATGCCGGCCAGCACTTGGCGGCGCGGACGGCGGAAGTGGTCTTCACTGCCCATCCGACCATCGAATCAGCGCGCGGTTTTTATGCCGAGCTGAAAGGCCGGTTGGGGTCGTTTGGCCGTTCTGCCGAATCCCTGAAGATCCTGCCCGGTGTCTTTCCGGTCGTTGCGGCGACGCGTGCGGAAGCCGAGGACAAGTTCGACGCGATCCAGCGCCTGGTCGATCCGGTGGTCGGCGTGGCGCTGGTTTCGGGCTTGCTCGGCGGCGTTGATCTTTCGAACCATCCGCTCGACGGTCCCTTGCCGGAACTCGGCAGTTCCGATGCGGTGAAGAGCCGCCTGAAAGTCGTTTCCGAATTGGCCGCGAGCCGGAACCTGACCATCCGGCAATTGTATCTCGCCGTCGCCGGCGCGCGCGGTCATTATCAGATCGTCGGCACGCCAAAGGATGTCGCCGACATGATGGAAGAGTGGTTCACCAGCGGCGCGGCGGACGGCTTCAACGTCATGCCGCCGATCCTGCCGACCGGCCTCACCGATTTCGTCGATCTCGTCATCCCCGAACTGCAACGGCGGCGCCTGTTCCGGACCACCTATGAGGGCAGGACGTTGCGCGAGAATCTCGGCCTTGCGCGCCCGATCCGCGGCGCCACCGAACATCAGGAGAGGAAAGCATCATGAGCGCGAACACGATCGATTCGAAAACGTTTCGCCAATGGCTGGCGGATGGCGAAGAACTGGCGGTGCTGGATATCAGAGACAGCGCGACTGTCGGATACGCGTCGCCGCTGTTCGCCACCAATCTTCCTGCCGCTCAGGTCGAAGCGGAGATCGACCGCTTCGTCCCGCGCAAGGCTGTGCGCACCGTGCTGGCCGATGACGGCAGCGGCATTGCCGAGCAACTTGCCGAACGGCTGGCCCAGCGCGGCCGCAACCAGCTTTTCGCACTTGCCGGTGGAATTCCGGAATGGACGAAGGACGGTGTGGAAGGCTTGCCGACCTTCGACACGCCCGGCGTCGATTTTTCGCTGGCAATCGGCGACGAGAGGGGGACGCCGGTCATCACCGTTGATGAACTAGCGGCACTCAAGGGCCAGGGCGCCGACGTGGTCGTCCTTGACAGCCGGACGGTCGCGGAGTTCGACAAGGACCATGTGCCGGGCGCCATCAGCGTGCCGGGCGCCGAACTGGTGCTGCGCTTCGCCGATGTGGTGCCGTGGCCGGAGACGAAGGTGATCGTCTCCTGTGCCGGCCTGCCGCGCGCCATCATCGGCGCGCAGACGTTGATCGATGCCGGCGTGCCCAACCGGGTCGCCTACCTGCACGACGGCACCAAGGCATGGCGCGAGGCCGGCCTTGCGCTCGAAACCGGCAGGACTTCTGCCTATGGTCCGGCCAGTGAGGACGCGAAGCGCTTCGCGGAGGAGCACATCGCAAAACTTGCCGAAAGCGACAGCTTCCCTCGCATCGATGCGGCGACCGCCGCAGCATGGGCCAGGGACGACAAGCGGACAACCTATCTGCTCGACGTGCGCACGCCGGAGGAATTCGCCACAGCCCATATTGCGGGCTCGATCGCGTCGGAGGGCGGGCAGTTGCTCGGCGTCGCCTATCGCACCATTGCCGTGCGCGGCGCCCGTGTCGTGCTGATCGACGATCTGCTCGGCATCCGCGCGGCGACGACGGCTGCACTGGCTGCAGCGGCGCGGCTTCGAGATCGCCATCCTCCTGCATGACTTCCAGTCGTCCAGTCTGGTGGAAGCGGCGTAGAGGCAGGAGAACTGGCGGGCGATTTTAGGGGCCGCTATTCGGCGGCTTCGTTTTGACGGCGGCGACCCGACAGGACATTCTTCTGCATCGCCGTCAGCGAAGACCGCACCGCTTTGGCGCCGTGCTCGAGCATCTTGGCCTCATAGTCCGACAGCGCCTCGAGAAGTGGCTTGTCGCCGCGCTTGGCGGCCATCAGTTCGGGCACCAGCAACCCGGCATCGTAGATCGCAGAGTTGCCGCCGAGCGCGCGGAAATAGGTCATGGCGTGGATGGCATCGCCCAGCAGCGTCACCTGTTTCGTCGGCCATGGCTCGACAGGCTCCGAGCTATGGACGTGAAGCATGGCGACCGTGGACGGATCGGTGTAGCGGATGAGGTTGAGGAGCTCCGGATGCCAGTGGCCGATCTTCGACATCAAAAGGTCGAGCAGTTCCGATCCGGAAAGTTTTGCCAGCGCGTCATCCGTGGCGAGCTCATCTTTCTCATAGGCGGTGTTCCACCAGACATAGCTGGTGGTGTTGTTGAAATGGAAACCGGCAATGTCCTTGTGGGTGTCGTCGTCCAGCCCGATCAGCCCATATCTGTGATAGGCCTCGACATTGACCCGGTGGCTGGTGACCATCAGTCCGTGACCTTCTGTCGGCCTGACGCCGGCATTGTAGTCGAGCAGCAGCGGCGAGATCTGGTGAAGCGCTGCCGCATGAAGCGTCATCTTGCCGGCCAGGCGCCGGACGCCGGTGTCGAAACTCCGCGCATGCGGCACCAACTGCTGGCGCACGCGCGAACGGGCGCCGTCGGCGCCGACCAGCACATCGGCATGGATTGAAGAGCCGTCCTCGAAATGCGCTGTTACCGAGCCGTCCGGCTGTTCCTCATAGCGTGAAAAGACCTTGCCGTAGTGCACGACGTCGTCGAGGCCGGACAGCAGCACTTGGCGCAGGGTGATGCGGCTCACCGATTTTTCGATATGGGTGTCGTCGGCCTCGCCGAGTGCGTTGCCGCCCCAGGCGTCCTCGCCCAACGTCTCGAAATTCTCGTTAAGCAGGATGTTGCGATCCGGCGCCTGGCCGAGCGTGGCAACAAAAGCCTCGTAGGGGTCCGTCGGCAAATTGGCGATCAGCGAATCGATGCCGCGCTGGCGGATGCGCAGCCGGAAACCCTGGACATAATCGGCGCGGGCGCGATCTTTCTCGAAGACCGCGACATTGATGCCGTTCTTCTTCAGGCCTTGCGCCAGTGTCAGGCCACCGGGGCCTCCGCCGATGATGGCGACTTCGACACGGTCAGATATCATGAGGCCGCTCACCCGACCGCCTTGAGCCTGGGTTTGACAGCGGCAATAGCCGGCGGCTCGGCCGCGTGCCGAGCAGCGTGGCGGCTGAGCGCCGCCTTGGCGGCGATCGTGCGGATCATATGGTTCTGCGGCGCGTGGGAGCGGGCTGTCAGCGTATCGCGATGATGACGCTCGAGCTGGAAATCGCGGTTGAGGCCGGGATTGCCGGCAAGCTCCAGCGCCAGCGAGGTGACAGCGACGGCATTGTCGATGACGACATGCCTGACGGTCATGCCGTCGGTGCCCACAGGCCGGCCGGCGTCGACGTCTTCGGCCAGCGAGCGCAGCAGCCGCGTGCTGGTCGCAAGCCTGACCTCGATCTCGCCCAGCCCTTGCTGGATGTGCGGAACGGTCGAGAGCGGCGCGCCGAGGCTCGCTGGCGCATGCGCGGTCACGAAGGAGACCAGCCGGTCACGGGCAGCGCGGGCGGCACCGTGATAGACGGCGCCGATCAGTGAAAAGAAGAACGCCGTCGAACCTTCTTCACGTCTCAGCGGCTCGGACGCCGGTTGTGCCTCGGTGATATCCTCGGCAGGCACCGCGACGTTGTCGAGAACGATATCGTCGCTGGCGGTGGCCCGCATACCGGCCGCATTCCATGTCTTTTCAACACGCAATCCCTGTGCATTGGTGGGCACCAGGAACGAGGCGAGGCGCGGTTGCGGTTCGTCGGTCAGTGCCAGCAGGTTCACCCATTTCAGAATGGGAATGCCGGTGACGTAGTTCTTGTGGCCGGATATCCGCCAGACATTGCCATCCCGCCGGGCAATGGTCTCAGGCGGCTTGCCATGGGCCGGCGAGCCGATCCGCGGCTCGGCCTGCGCGGCGTTGATCAGGGCAGGGCCGAGACGGCCGGCTTCGACAATCCGCTGAACCAGATGGCGCGGCCATTTTCCGGATTTCCGCATCGCGTACTGGCTGTTGTAGTGCATGGCCAGCACCAGCGCCGTCGATGGCTCGCCACGGCCGATCTCGGCGATCACCGCCTGGGCTTCCGTCAGCCCGCCACTGAGGCCGCCATGCTCGCGCGCCGTCACCAGGCCAAGCAGTCCGGCCTGGTGAAGCCGGTCGAAATTGGCGAAGGGGAATTCCCCGGTCGCGTCGTGATGTGCGGCGGTCAGCGCGAAGTCGTCTGCAAGGCTTGCTACCGTGTCGAGGAGTTGCGGAAACTCGGGGATCGTCGAGGTCATGAAGCTGGCGTCCTTTCAGGCGGCGGCGCGAATGTTCACCTGATCGAGCGGCCGGCGATCGACCCAGGCCTCGACATCGAAATCGCTGGCGAGAAAACCCCAGTCGCGCAGGAAATTCTTGTAGTGGGAAACCGTCGTGACGAGCTCGGGCTGCAGTCCGAGGCCGAGATGCTTGTGGACATCCGGGCCGTTGGCGGCCAGCACCTGCTCCTCGGTGGCGCCGGATTCGCGGGCGACGAAGCGCCGCGTCTCGTCCGGATGCGCCTCGGCCCAGGCGCCGGCGCGCAGGATCGTCTCGATCAGCCGTGCGACCAGATCGGGGCGCTCTTCGGCCAGCAAATCGTCGACGGTCAGCACCCGCGGCGAGCCGGAATTGATGCGGATGTTCGGGTCCGGATGGAAGCCGAATTCGGCGACCTGGATGGCGCCGATCAGATTGGCGACGTTGATGCCGGCGGTGCCTTTGACATAGATGGCGTCAACCTCCCCACGGATTAGCGCGGCGGCTTCCTCACCATAGGCCTGCTTGCGCTTGAGGCCGAACAGCGACGGTCCTTCCTGGCTGTCGAGCACGCTGTCAGCCAGCGCGATGTCGACGATCTCGACATCAGCATGGCTGAGTCCTTCGAGCGAGAGCGCCGAGACCAAGCCCTTCAGTGCCGTCGCCCGCATGAAGTCGACAATGCCTTCGGGACGCCGGGCTATGCCGAAGCGGCGCCCCTTCAAGTCTCTGGTCGTTTTGATGCCGGAGCCGGGCAAGGCGATAATCGCCTGGAACTCGTCGGTCCAGGTGATGCCGACGAGCCGCGTCTTGCGCCCTTCGGAGCGGGCACGGATCGGCGGCACGTTGCCGCCGTGGCGGAACGACCAGTCGAGCGTGTGGTTGAAATGGCTCTGACGGATGTCGCGGCTGGGCGAATCGATGATCGACTTCAGTTCGATCCCTTCCTTGCGAAAAGTTTCGTCGAGAAGCCCGAGCTGTGCTGCGAGGCCGACAGGCGTCGGCACCGGGCAGCGCGTGTACCAGATTTCGGAGATCGCATTCGTGGTCATGATTGCTCCTCAGGCGTTGCGCAGGCCGGCCTGCTTCATCAGCGGCAGAATGTTCTCGCCGAAGAATTCGAGGTCGGGCTTGAAGTCGAAGAAGGACAGCTGCAGGCCGTCGATGCCGGCGTCCTTCAACTTGACGAACTGGTCGACGATCTGTTCGGGCGTGCCTATGAGGTAGATGTTGCCGCCGACCTTGGCGTAGGGGTCGTCACGGCCTTCGCGGCCTTTCCAGGCCTGGGCGTCGCTGTTGAAGGTCTGGAACCCTTTCGGCGTGCGGCTATCGGCATGGGCGACAATCTGGTCGGCAACCGCCCAGGCCTCCTTCTCCGTGGGACGGCTGATGACCAGCGGATTGAGCAGCGTGCGCACCTTGCGGCCGACACCAAGGGCTGCGTCCTTCACCTTCTTCGTATGCGCCGGCAGCGCCTCCAGCGCGCTGGCGATATCGGAGCCGGCCGGGCTGGTGACGAAGACGATGTCGGAATAGCGGCCGGCAAAGGAAATGCCGGCGTCGGAGCCGGTGGCGTTGACCAGGATCGGCCTGCCGTAATTCGGCTTCGGCGTGACGAAGCCGCCATTGAGCTTCCAGCTCGATTCTCCCGAGAAGGAGAAATTCTCGTCGTCCTGCCACAGCCGCTGCAGCACTTCGACGAATTCTGCGGCGAGTTCGTAGCGGCGGTCGTGCTCGATGCGGTTCCAGCCGAACATTTCGTGTTCGACGGCGCGATGGCCGGTGACCACATTGATGCCCCAGCGGCCGCCGGAGATATGGTCGAGCGTGGCGCCGAATTTTGCCAGATGCAGCGGATGCCAGGGGCCGTAGAGAACATGCATGGTCGAAATCAGCATGATCTTCTTGGTGATCGCGGCCATGGCTGCCACGGAGACAAAACTGTCCAGCGCCTGGCCATTGAAAACCCCGCCATAGCCACCCTTGGGTAGCCATTGGCTGAGCGCAAAGACGAGATCGAAGCCAAGCTCTTCGGCCTTCAGCGTCAGGTCGCGATTGTAGTCGAAGCGCCAGTCGGTCGAGCGCGGCAAGGTGGAGTTGGTCCAGCCGCCGGCCTGGATCGGCAGGAACAGCCCGAGCAGCACCGGCTGTTGAAGCGCTTTCGACAGCGGGCTGTCCGGATAGTCGGTCGGCGCCTTGAAGAAGGGCGTGCCGACGATGGAACCAGGCTTGTGGGCGAGCGTCATGGCGAACTTTCTCGGGTGGAGGAAGGGAACCCGTGCGCGAAAGGACCGCGCACACGGGTCAGCGGATCAGGCAACGATATGGGCTGTTGCGAGGGAGCCGGCATTGCCCTCGGCGCCCACCGTGTGGTCGGCGATGCGCTTATTGTAGAGGGTGATTTCCGGCTGGCTGACGATGCCGATGTCGGGCAGGTCCTCGACGAGGATATGCTGGATCGCGGCCCACTGCTCGAAGCGCTTTTCGTGGTCGACCTCGACGGCGGCCGCTTCAAGAAGTTCATCGACCTTGGGGTTGCTGTATTTCGAGCCGTTGGAGAACGGTACGCCCGGCTTGAAATTCTTCGACCAGTAGAGGCGCTGCACGCCGACCGTCGGGTCGAACAGATTGCTCATGCCGTTGAAGGTGAAGTCGAAGTCGCGGTCGGTGTAGATGCGCTTGGTGTAGGTGGCGAAATCCTGGCTGCGTACCGTGACTTCGACACCGACTGCGGCCAGTGCCTGCTTGATGTAGTCGGCACCGCGCTTGTAGGTCTCGCCGCTCGGGACATAATCGTGGACAAGCTTGAGCCGCGTGCCGTCGGCGCCGCGCGGCAAGCCTGCTCCGTCGAGCAGTTTCTCGGCGGCGGCAGTGTCGACTGGGTAGGTCTTCAGGTCGGGTACGAACCACTTCTTCAGATTGGGGTTGATCGGACCGGGAATGGTCGCGCCATAGCCATAGTTGATCGTCTCGCGAATGACGTTGCGATCAATGACATGGGCGAAGGCGCGGCGGACGCGAACATCCTGGAAATAGGGTTTCTCCAGGTTGAACTCGACCCGGCTGATGCCATTGGAATACTGATAGCCCTGCTTCTCGAAGCCGATATGCGGCAGTGTTTCGAAACGCTGCAAATCGCTGTATGGGATCGGTGTTGCCGGCGCCAGATCGATCTCGCCGGTCTCCAGCGCCAGGGCGCGCGCCGAAGCGTCGGGGATGAAACGCACGATCAGCCGGTCGAGATAGGGGCGCGGCGCATCCCAATAGTCAGGGTTGCGTTCGTAGACGATGTGGCTGCCACGAACCCATTCTTTGAAGACGAACGGGCCAGTGCCGACAGGCGCGACGTTGACCGGATTTTCGGCTGCCTTTGTGCCGTCATAGAGGTGCTTCGGCACGATCGGTGTTTCGGCTGCGGCCAGCGCCGTGATCAGGTAAGGCGCCGGCTTCGACAGAACCAGCGTCACGGTCAGCGGATCCGGTGTCTGGATGTCGACAAGACTGAGGAAGGTGTTGCGGCCGCGTGGGTGAACCTCTTTGATCGTGGCGATCGAATAGGCGACGTCGGCGGCGGTAAACGGCTTGCCGTCATGCCACTTCACGCCTTCGCGCAGCTTGAACGTGTATTGCAGCCCATCGTCGCTGACCGACCATTGCCTGGCGAGCGACGGGCGCGGCGTGAGATCGAAATCATAGGTCAGCAAGCCCTCTGTGGTCTTTGCCGAGACGTAGACCGAATTGAATGCCGTGTGGGCGATCGTCGTCAGCACCGGCGGCTCAGCCGAGAGCACCAGTGTCGCCGTTCCACCCTGTTTCGGCTCGGCGGCGTAGGCGCTGCGCGATGCAGGCAACAAGGTCGCTCCGAGCGCGGCTGCCGAGATGCCGAGGAACCTGCGGCGGTTCGGAATGAGGAAATGAGACATCGCGCCCTGGTCCTTTTTTGCTGCCGGCATCGGTCGGCCGGTCGTCGGCAGTCGAGTGAAAAATCCATCGTTCCAAGAGCGGGCCCGTTTGCGAAAAGATTTGGCCGACCTGCCCCCAAGCGTAAGATTTCATACTTCAAACTGCTAATTTTGTAGCATGAAATAAAATTCTATTCTGCAAAATTGCCATTTACGGAACAAAATTTCTTAAAACAGGTTTGACAATGTCTATAAATCTTGTCAACTAAAAAGCACGGACCTTTCCGGGAAAACAGCAAACCCACATCGTCAGCCACAGCCGGGATAGCGAAAACGATGTCGACCCTGACGCGCATTGGCAGAACGTTTCGACGCACCGCGATCCAGGCGGTGCCGACGGTTCTGGGCATCGTCATCCTGAATTTCTTTCTGCTGCAGCTCGCGCCCGGCGATGCGGCCGACGTCATGGCCGGCGAGGCTGGTTCGGCCACGGTGGAGACCATGGCGGCACTGCGCCAGCGCTTTGGGCTCGACAATCCGCTGCTCGTCCAGCTGTTCAACTATCTCTACAATCTGGCGCATTTCAGCCTCGGCTTTTCGCCGCGCTACGGCATGCCGGTCGCCGACCTGATCGGTCAGCGGCTGCCAGGGACGCTGCTGCTGATGGCGGTGGCGCTGACCATCGCCATTGCGCTCGGCCTGGTCCTCGGCGCGCTGATGGCGGTGTTTTCCGGGCGCCTGCCGGATCGTCTGCTGTCGGTCGTTTCGCTGCTGTTTTATTCCATTCCCGGCTTTTGGATCGGGCTGATGCTGATCGTGCTGTTCTCGGTCAAGCTCGGCTGGCTGCCAAGCGGCGGTTCGGGAACCATCGGCAGCAATCTGACCGGCCTTGCCAGCCTCTGGGACAAGGCGCGCTACATGATCCTGCCGGCGCTGTCGCTTGCGCTGTTCTACGTGGCGATCTATGCGCGGCTGACCCGGGCGGCGATGCTGGAAGTCCAGTCGCAGGACTATGTGCGCACCGCCGCCGCCAAGGGCCTGTCGCCGACCGTCATCACCATCCGGCATGTCCTGCGCAACGCGCTGATCCCGATCACCACCATGGCCGGCATGCATGTTGGCGGCATGCTCGGCGGCGCCGTGGTTGTCGAGACCGTCTATTCCCGGCCCGGCCTCGGGCGTCTCGCCTTCGAGGCGGTCATGGGCCGCGATTTCACTGTCCTGCTTGGTATCCTCTTGCTGTCGTCGCTGCTGGTCATCGTCGCCAACGCGACCGTCGACGTTCTGCACGCCTGGCTCGACCCCCGCATCGGAGTACGCTGATGGCTTCCACCGATTTTGCCGCCGGCGACACCCGCTCGCGCCGCGCCTATGCCGACGCCCGCGAGCCTGCGGCACCGGCTGAACCCGAAGCGAAGAGCTGGAGCAATCTTCACGCGCCCGACGCGCGCTCCGCCTCGGCGGCATCGGTGCCGATTGCCGCCGGTGGCCGGGCGCTGAAGGTTTTCCTGCGCAATCCCAACGCCATGTTCGGCGTGGTGTTCCTGTCGCTGGTCGTGCTGGCCGCCTTGCTGGCGCCCGTTCTCTATCCCGCCGATCCGCTGTCGATGGTGGCGCGGCCCTTCCTGTGGCCGGGGCAGAATCCGGCTTTCCCGCTGGGCACCGATTCCATGGGCCGCGACGTGCTTTCGGGCATTCTGCATGGCGCGCGGATTTCGCTGTTCGTCGGCCTGGTGGCGACAGCGCTTGGTCTGAGCTTCGGCATCCTTGTCGGCGCCACCGCCGGCTATTTCGGCGGCTGGATCGACGACCTGCTGGTGCGCCTGATCGAGATATTCCAGACCATACCGAGCTTCGTGCTGCTGGTCGTCATGGTGGCCATCGCGCAGCCCACCGCGCTTGTCGTAACCGTGGCGATCGCCGTCATCACCTGGCCGACGGTGGCGCGGCTGACCCGCGCCGAATTTCGGGCCATCCGCGAGAAGGATTTCGTCATGGCTGCCCGCAGCCTCGGCTACGGCCATGCCCGCATCATCTTCCGCGAGATCCTGCCCAATGCGCTGCCGCCTTTGATCGTGACCTCGTCGGTGATGGTGGCGACCGCGATCCTGATGGAATCGGCGCTGTCCTTCATGGGCCTCGGCGATCCCAATGTCGTCAGCTGGGGCTCGATGATTGGAGCGGGCAGGGAACTGATCCGCACCGCCTGGTATCTGACAGCACTGCCGGGACTGGCGATCGTCTTTACCGTGCTGGCGCTGAACCTGATCGGCGACGGCCTCAACGACGCGCTCAATCCGCGCTTCTCGCAGGAGCGCTAGAGATGGCTGCCTTGCTAAGGGTCGACAATCTGACGGTTCGCTTTCCAACCACCGAGCCGGTCAGCCAGCTGAGCTTCGAGGTCGGCGAAGGCGAGACGCTGGCGATCGTCGGTGAATCGGGCTCCGGCAAGTCGCTGACGGCACTTGCCCTGATGCAGCTTCTGCCGCGCTCGGCGAAGATCCCCAATGGCAGGATCGAATTCGCTGGCAGGGATTTGCTCAGCCTCGACCAGAAGGCGATGCGCAATTTGCGCGGGCGCGAGATCGCCATGATCTTCCAGGAGCCGATGACTTCGCTCAACCCGGTGCTGACCATCGGCCGGCAGATCACCGAGGTACTGACGCTGCACGAAGGCATACGCGGCAAGGCCGCGCGAGCGCGGGCGATCGAACTGCTCTCGCTGGTGCGCATTCCCGATCCGCAGCGGCGCATCGACGATTATCCCCACCAGCTTTCCGGCGGCATGCGCCAGCGCGTCATGATTGCCGTCGCGGTTGCCTGCCGGCCGCGCCTGCTGATTGCCGACGAACCGACGACGGCACTGGACGTCACCATCCAGGCACAGGTGCTCGACCTGCTCGATACGCTGCGCCGCGAACTCTCGATGGCCGTCGTGCTCATCACCCACGATCTCGGCGTCGTCGCGCAATGGGCCGACAAGGTCGTCGTCATGTATGCCGGCCGCAAGGTCGAACAGGCGCTACCCGGTGCATTGTTCAGAACACCGCTTCATCCCTATACGCGCGGCCTGCTGGCGGCGTCGCCGCGGCTGAAGACCAATCTCCACTATCGCGACGCCAGGCTGACGGAGATTCCCGGCAGCATCGTCTCGGCCGCCGGAGAGAAGGGCTGTCCGTTCCGGCCGCGCTGCTCGGTGGCGCGCGACAGCTGCGCCCAATTCGTGCCCGATCTCGTCGAAGTCAGCGAAGATCGGCTCGTCGCCTGTCCCTACAGCTTCATTCCGGAGGTTGCGCATGGCGCTGCTCTCGGTCTCTGACCTTTTCACGCATTTCCAGGCCCAAGGCGGCGCACTGCGCGCCGTCGATGGCGTTTCCCTGAAGGTCGGGCGCGGCGAGACGGTTGGCCTCGTCGGTGAAAGCGGCTGCGGAAAATCGACGCTCGGCAAGACCATCATGCGGCTGGTCGATCCGACCGGCGGCAGAATAGAATTCAACGGCACCGACATCACCGTGCTCGACGCTCGCCGGCTGAAGGCGGCGCGCCGCAACATCCAGATGATTTTCCAGGACCCGTTCGCCTCGCTCAATCCACGTCATACGATCGGCGACATTTTGACGGCGCCGCTGAAGGTCCATGGCATCGGCAACAAGGCCGAGCGACGCAAAATCGTCGAGGACATCATCGAGCGTGTCGGCCTGCCGAAGGATTCGCTTGGCCGCTACCCGCATGAATTTTCCGGCGGTCAGCGCCAGCGCATCGGCATCGCCCGGGCGCTGATCCTCAACCCGGAACTGGTCGTTTGCGATGAGCCGGTGTCGGCGCTCGACCTTTCGATCCAGGCGCAGATCCTCAACCTGCTGGTCGACATGAAACGGCAGCTCGGCCTGTCCTACCTGTTCATCTCGCATGACCTGTCGGTGGTCCGCTATTTTGCCGACCGGGTGCTGGTCATGTATCTCGGCCGCATTGTCGAAAGCGCCGACAACGCGACGCTGTGGACCTCGCCCAAGCACCCCTACACGCGCGCGCTGATGGACGCCGTGCCGGACCCGGCGCGCCGCCGTCGGGCAGCACCAATCCATGGTGATCTGCCGAGCCCGCAGAACATCCCGAACGGCTGCCGCTTTCACACGCGCTGCCCGCTGGCGACTGATCTGTGCCGTTCGCAGGAACCGGCATTCCGGGCGATCGCGCGGGGACACCACGTCGCCTGCCACTACGCCGAACCAACCCTCAACTGAAACTTCAACGGAGCAGAAAAATGTCCGACTACCGCTATCTCGGCCGGAGCGCCCTGAAGGTTTCGCCGCTCAGCCTCGGCACGATGATGTTCGGCGGGCCGACCGAGGAAACGGTCGCCCACCGCATCATCGACAAGGCGCGCGAGCAAGGCATTAATTTCATCGACACCGCCGACGTCTACCACAATGGCAAGTCCGAGGAAGTCGTCGGCCGCGGCATAAAGGCGACGCGCGATCACTGGGTCGTGGCGACCAAATTCGTCAACTCGCATGACAAGGGTCCCAATCTCGGCGGCCATTCACGCAAGTGGGTGATCCAGACCGTCGAGAACAGCCTGCGGCGCCTTGGAACGGACTATATCGACCTGTTCTACTTCCACCGCGCCGTCTTCGACGCGCCGCTGGAGGAGCCGGTGCGGGCCATCGCCGACCTGATCCGCCAGGGCAAGCTGCGCTATTTCGGCGTGTCCAATTTCCGCGGCTGGCGTATCGCGGAAGTCGCGCATCTGGCCGATGAACTCGGTATCGACCGGCCGGTGGCCAGCCAGCCGCTCTACAACATCGTCAACCGCACCGCCGAGGCCGAGCAGCTGCCGGCAGCCGCCTATTTTGGTCTTGGCGTCGTCTCCTACAGCCCGCTGGCGCGCGGCGTGCTTACCGGGAAATACGAGCCGAACCAGGCACCCGGGGCCGACACTCGGGCCGGCCGTGGCGACAAGCGCATCGCCGAGACCGAGTGGCGCCCCGAATCGATCGAGATCGCCAGGCAGATTGCGGCGCACGCAAAGTCGCGCGGTGTCTCGGCCGCCGATTTCGCGCTGGCCTGGGTGCTGAATAACCGTCTGATCACGGCGGTGATCGCCGGCCCGCGCACCGAGGAACAGTGGGACAGCTACGCCAAGGCGCTGGACTTCAAGCTGAGCGCCGAGGACGAGGCCTTTGTCGACCGCCTCGTCACCGCAGGCCATGCGTCAACGCATGGGTTCAATGATCCGAGCCATCCGGTCGAAGGCCGAGTGCCGCGCTCGGAGCCGGCCGCGCCGATCCCGCTGACGCGGCCTCTACGCGCCGCCTGATAAGTCGCCGACGACATGGCGGGGCCGGCGGCCCCGCCCGACTTTCCAACTGCTTCGGACAGATGAGAGAGCCCATGAATTTCCATGTCGAACGGCTGCGCCAGAACATCGTCGTGCTGTAGGGCAACACCCACAGGCCGTCGAAGTCACGGACGCTGGCGCATCATCTGGGTGAGGCGCTGCGCGAAAGATTGTCTGTCACGGTAAATTTTCTCGATCTTGTCGATGCCGGCCGCGGTCTGGGCGCAGCATTTACGCGGCAGGAGTTGACTCCGGAGGCGCTGAATGTGGTAGACGCGGTCGAACAGGCCGACGCGCTGATCGTTACGACGCCGGTCTATAACGGCTCCTATGCCGGTCTGTTCAAGCATCTGTTCGACCTTATCGATCCGCTGGCGCTCGTCGACCGGCCGGTTCTGATCGGCGCGACGGGTGGTGGCCAGCGCCATGCGTTGGTGGTCGAACACCAGCTCCGCCCGCTCTTCGGCTTCTACTCGGCGCTGACCGTGCCAAGCGCCGTGTACGGCAGCGACAGCGATTTTTCCGATGGCAAGCTTGTGGATCCGCTGGTCCTGGCGCGCGCCGGACAGGCCGTGGACCAATTCGTCGCCCTACTTTCAGCGCGGCAGCCAACGAGCCAACTGGTCCGGGCGGCTTCGGGCTGACGGATAAAGTGCCAAGGCAAGTGCCTGATAGGCGATATATATATAGCCAAGGCGCGGCCCGTAAGCACCCCGCTTTTGCGCGTGAATAAACCCGAAGGCGACAGCGTGCCGTCTAATCCGAATTCTTTTTTAAGCGCGAGCTGATTTTCAGAATTCCATTTCTATCTAAGTCTATAATATCAGTGGACTTTAATCCAACGCTCTTTGAATGGAGCGGGCAGTCGAGGGGTTTGCCCTCTGTTCAAAAGGATTAAGATCCCATGCGAAAACTGATTTCCGCCGCCCTTGTCGGGCTTGCCATAGCGGCCACATCGGTCGCAGCCCTTGCCGCCGATAAGAAAGTCGTCATCGCCTACCAGACCGGCGCCAACCCCTACAATCTCGGCATCGCCAATGGCGATCTTGCCAAGAAGACCGGCTGGAACATCGAATTCCGCCGCTTCAATTCCGGCGCTGACATTTTCGCGGCAATAGCATCCGGCGACGTCCAGATCGGCGATGTCGGCTCGAGCCCGTTCGCCGCTGCCGTCAGCAGGGGCATCGACGTGAAGGCGTTCTACATCTCCTCGGTCTCCCGTGACGGCGAGGCTCTGGTGGTGCGGCCCGATATCAAGTCGCCGGCCGACCTGCGCGGCAAGAAGCTTGCCGCCGCACCCGTATCGACGGACCATTACCAGCTTCTCGCCGTGCTCAAGCAGGAAGGCATTTCGGAGAAGGAAACCCAGGTCATCGCCATTCCGCAGCCTGAAATCGTCGCAGCCTGGAAGCGCGGCGACATTGACGGGGCTTTCGTCTGGGATCCGGCACTCTCCGAACTCAAGAAGGACGGCAAGGTCCTGCTCACCGCCGGCCAGGTCGCTGATCGGGGCGCGCCGACCTTCAGCGCGCTGGTCGTGACCGGCGATTTCGCCAAGGCCAATCGCGACTTTCTCGGCCAGTATGTCCGGCTGATCGACGGCTACAACACGGCCTACCTGAGCAACCCGGCCGCATGGGGACCGGAGTCCGAAAGCGCCAAGGCGATCGCTAAATTGCAGGGTGGCACGGCGGCCGAGAATTCGGAGCAGTTGAAGACGACAGTCGTTCCGCCGCTCGACGAGCAGGTCTCCGACAAATGGCTGGGCGGTGGTGAGAAGGGCGCCGTTGCGAAAATCCTCAAGGACACCGCCGGCTTCCTGAAGGACCAGAAGAAGATCACCGCCATCAAGGACAGCTACGCTGCGTTCGCCGATCCGGAATATGCCGACGCTGCCAAGGCTTCGAACTAAAAATCAACCAACGACATTCGGTTCTGGCTGGCGGAATTCTCGCCAGCCAGACTGCTTGGAGGCCACCATGCTTCGAATCCGCGATGCCAGCGTCACCTTTCCAGCCTCGGACGGCCAGGACGTGCACGCGCTTGACCACGTCTCGCTGGACATCGCACCCGATTCCATCGTTGTCGCGGTCGGTGCCTCCGGATGCGGCAAGTCGACATTGCTCAACGCGATCGCCGGCTTCCTGCCGCTCAGCGAAGGCACGATCACACTGGACGGAAAAGAGATTGTCGCGCCCGGCGGCGATCGTGGTGTCGTCTTCCAGAAAGACACCTTGTTGCCTTGGGCCAATGTGCTGGACAATGTTGCGCTCGGCTTGAAATACCGGGGCGTGCGGCGCAGCGAACGTCATGAGCGGTCGAGGCGTCTGCTGGAACTGGTCGGGCTCGCCGATTTCGCCGAAAAGCCGCCCTATGAACTGTCCGGCGGCATGCGCCAGCGCGTCGGCATCGCGCGGGCACTGGCCACCGATCCGAAGATCCTGCTGATGGACGAGCCGTTCGGCGCCCTCGACAGCCTGACGCGCGAGACGATGCAGCAGCTGCTGGCCTCGGTCTGGGCCAAGACCGGCAAGCAGATCCTGTTCATCACCCATTCAATCGAGGAAGCCCTCACGCTCGGCACGACCATCGTCGTGATGTCGCCCAGGCCGGGCCGCATCGTTGCCCGGTTCGACGCCGACTTCGTTCGCGAGTTCGCTGAGAGCGGCGACATCGGGCCGATCCAGTCCCACCCGCGCTTCATCGAACTGCGGCAGGAAATCCGCTCGCTCATCCACCAGCCGGAAGGCGCCCGCACAGGAACCTTGCAATGACGCTTGCCGCCAATTCCCCAACTTCATTCCAGCCTTCAACGACCCGCCGCAGGCCGTCTCCTCAGCCGCGACGGTCCGCATCGACAAGCACGTTCGGCATCAGCCTGGTTACGCTGGCGTCGCTCATCGCCTTGTGGTTTTTGGCCACGCGCTTCGGCTGGGCGTCGCCGCTGTTCCTGCCGTCGCCCGCCGAGGTACTGACCCAGTTCAGCGCCGTCTGGGCCGATGGCTATGCCAACGGTACGCTCCTCGAGCACACACTGGCCAGTCTCGGCCGCATCGCCGCGGCGCTCGGTGTCGGCATTTTCCTGGGCATTCCGCTCGGCCTGCTGATGGGACTCAATCGCTGGGTCAAGGGCATCTTCAGCGTTCCGATCGATCTCTACTGGGGTCTGCCGCCTTTGGCCTACCTGCCGCTGCTGATCATCTGGCTGGGCATCGGCGAAACTTCCAAGATTGTGCTCCTGTCGCTGTCGACCTTCGCCCCGATCTGTTTTGCCGCACAGGCCGGCGTCCGGTCGGTGCCGGCCGAACGCATCAATGCCGCGCTGTCGCTTGGCGCCAGCCGCCTACAACTGTTCACCAGCATCATCCTGCCGTCCGCATTGCCGGAAATCATGACCGGCCTGAAGATTGCCATCGGCGCCGGTTTGTCCACGCTGGTCGCGGCCGAGCTGATCGCGGCCCAGTCGGGCCTTGGCTACATGATCATGTCGGCGGCCAATTTCCTCGCCACCGACGTCGTCTTCGTCGGCCTCATCGTCATCGCTGTCCTCGCCTTCGCCTTTACCAGCGGCATGCGCTGGCTGGAGCACCGTCTCATCCCCTGGAAGGGCAAGCTCTGACGATTGCCTTTCCACACATTCCGCATCGCTGAAGGAACAATCCGATGTCCAGCAACCCGCTCGATCTCTACTGGTACCTGCCGACCCATGGCGATGGACCGTATCTCGGCACCGACGAGCGGCACCGCCCGGCAACCTTCGGATATCTCAAGGAGATCGCCCAGGCCGCCGACCGGCTTGGCTTCAAGGGCGTGCTCTTGCCCACCGGAACGCGGTGCGAGGACGCCTGGATCGTGGCGGCCGGGCTGATCCCGCTTACCGAACGGCTGAAGTTCCTCGTGGCACTTCGACCGGGCAGCGGAACACCGGCGCTGTTTGCGCGTCATGCAGCCACACTGGACCGCATCTCCGGCGGCCGCGTCCTGCTCAATGTCGTCACCGGTGCCGATCCAGCCGACCTCGCCGGCGACGGCAACAAGCTCAGTCATGACGAGCGCTATGCGCAGACCGACGAGTTCCTGACCATCTGGCGGCGCATCCTTTCGGGCGAGCCGGCGGATTTCGAGGGCAAGTACCTTTCCGCCCACGGCACTGACATTTCCTTCCCGCCAGTTCAGCGGCCGCATCCGCCACTCTGGTTCGGAGGTTCTTCGGATGCCGGCATCGCGATCGCCGCCAAGCACGTGGACACCTATCTGAGCTGGGGTGAACCGGTAGACCAGCTTGCCGAAAAGATTGAGCGCGTCAGGGTGGCCGCGGCGGCGCAAGGCCGGACGATGCGCTTCGGCCTTCGCATTCATCTGATCGTACGCGAAACCGACGACGAGGCGTGGGCCGCTGCCGACAGGCTGATCAGCCATGTTACCGACGATTTGATCGCGGAGGCCCAGAAGGGATTTGTCCACATCTCGGAATCCGTCGGCCAGAAGCGCATGTCGGCGCTGCATCAAGGCCGGCGCGATAGGCTGGTCGTCGGCCCTAATTTATGGGCGGGACCTGGACTGGTGCGTGGTGGCGCGGGAACGGCACTGGTGGGTAGTCCCGACAATGTTGCCACACGCATTCGCGAGTATCAGGAGATCGGCATTGAAACAATCATCGCGTCCGGATACCCGCATCTCGAAGAGGCATTCAACGTCGCCGAACTGCTTTTCCCCAAACTTGGGCTGAGCGGCGAATCCGCACCCCAGGAGCGTAGCTGGGATGTCGAGTTCGGGCGCGGTGTCCTTCCCCAAGTCGCCGCGTCCGCTTCGTGATGTCGTGCTGACAGCTTCGGCCAGAAAGATGTCCTTTCGTTACGCAATTCACCGCCGCGAAAGACGTCAGAGGCAGGTGTCGAAACGGATATCATAGAGGCCACATAGGCGGGGTTGACTGCGCTGCCTTTCGTCGACGGTCTAGGTGCCGGACAGGTCCTGCGCCACGGGGTATGTGGACGATTTCCGTCACGAGTTTGCGGGGGTCGTGTGGGCGCGGAAAGACACGACAGACTTCAAATCGAGTTCCGAGGGTGATTGGGAACACCCGATGACCACTCCCAATCGGGTATCGTAGCGCTCCACTTCGCAGTGGAATTGAGCCGTTTCTTCCTCAGGCATGCGTCCCCAAAGTTTGAAGGTCTGCGAAATTCGCCGTACTAATTTCGCAAAATCTCGTAAAAAAAGTACGGCGAGTTTCTCGCTAAGTCCTTGAAAAGCATGGTGATCCCGACAGGAATCGAACCTGTGACCTACAGATTAGGAATCTGCCGCTCTATCCTACTGAGCTACGGGACCATCGCGCCCGACACATAACCGCTTCGGATCGTTTCGCCAAGAGGCAGCTAGGCTGCTCGCTTGGGTTCGACCGCGAACGGGCTCAGGCCCAGCCAGGTCTGCATTTTGCGGGCGATATCCTGGTCGCCCGTCAAGATGACTTTCGCCCCGGCCTTCTCGACGGTGATCAGCCCCATCCAGATTTCGGTCATGGTGTGCAGGTCGGTCGAGACGTAGAGATCGACATCGAAGCCCGGATCGTACCAGCAGAGGTCGACCTCGCCGTGCTTCTCGACGATCAGCCACCACGACCGTTTGGAGGCGGGGAGCTCCTGGTACAGAAACTGTATCACCGTGCGGCCGTCGGGCAGCGGCGACGCGTTGAGGTTGCGCCGCATGTCCCACATCAGCAGCGACGGATCGAGGTTCTTCAGCGACAGCCGCGACTCGACCCATTTCTGCCCCCAAAAGCCCATCGCCTCGACGACGGAACGCAGATCCCGGCCGGCCTCTGTCATCCGGTATTCGAAGATGCCTTTCTCGCCGCGCACTTCCTTGCGCTCGACGATCCCGGCCAGCTCAAGCTCCTTGAGCCGTTGCGACAGAAGGGTCGGCGACATTTTGGGGACGCCGCGGCGCAGATCGTTGAAACGGGTCGAGCCCGCCACCAATTCGCGAAGCAGAACCATGGTCCAGCGGGTGCACAGCACCTCCGCGGCCATCGATAACGGGCAGAACTGTTTGTATCCGGCCTGGGTCATGATGTTGCCTTCCCCTCAAACTCAGCCGGGACCATAGGCCTTTCCCAGCGGTGCGGCGAGTACAGAAACTGTACCGGCCCAAGTGTGGTGGATTTGAAGTTCCTGCTTTCTGGGTGGCATCAGGGTTAGGAACTTCAAATCCAAAACCACACTGGAAATCCAAGCACTTGCTGGTGTGGCTTTTGAATCCGAAATTCGCTCGCTGCGTTGCTCCAAAGTGAATGCGAATTTCGAATTCGCCACACCAGTACAGATCGCGGACTGGCTGGCGCCGGCCTTGCCATGCGACCCCTCTGCCGCTGCACGGGATACCCCTGTGCACGATCAGGAGACATGAACCATGACCGCTTACGTTATCGCAGACATCAAGGTGAGGGACCCGCAGTGGATGCCGGCCTATGCCGCGTCGGTCCACGACCTCGTTCACAAGCACGGTGGCAGATATCTGTCGCGCAGCGGCAATGTGAAGACGCTCGAAGGCAAGCCGCTCGACACCACGCTGATTGCCTTGATGGCGTTCCCGACCGAGGCAGCGGCGCGCGCCTTCACCGACGATCCTGCCTACGCACCCTTCGTTTCGGCCCGTCAGGGCGGCAGCGACAGCCGGTTCCAGCTGATCGACAATTCCGATCTGGCCGGAACGATCCCGTATCTGCCGAAGGGATGATCTTCCCCTGCATTCGTCGCATCGGGATAGGGCTCTCCGAGCAACAACAGCCACAGCGCCCACCTGCCGGACCTCCTTACTTCCGGCGCCCGGCCGGGCTGTGCTTTTCAAGAAGAATGGAATGATTATGACAATCAACTTTCGCAACAAATTCCTCGCTGCCGCGGCGGTCCTGTCGGCCTGCACTGCGTTGGCGCAGGCGCATCAGGCAGCGCCCACGTCCGGTCCCAATCCGCTGGCCGAAAAGGTGCGAGCCGCCAACAGCCGCTTCGAGAATGTGGCGGCGGCGACCGCCGAGGGCTATGCGCCGATCCCCTGCGCCAGCGGCATCACCGGCGGCGCCATGGGTATCCACTACGTCAATCCCGGCTACCTCAAGGACGACGCTGTCGATGTCGCCAAGCCCGAAGCGGTGATGTACGAGCCGATGGCCGACGGCACGCTAAAACTGATCGCGGTCGAATACATCACCTCGAAAGGCCCGGCCTCGCTCGATGGGCATCTGTTCAACTTCAACAGCGCGCCCAATCGCTATGGCCTCGGCCCGTTTTACGAGCTGCATGTCTGGGCCTGGAAAGGCAACCCGACCGGCGCGTTCGCCGACATGAACCCAAACGTGTCGTGCGAACCGACGACTGCTGCCAGCCAGTAAGCAGCCGAGCCAGGCGGCGCCTACGCCGCCTGGTTTTTAATCTCACAGAGGGGCCAAGCTCCGGGAGATCGCGATGCAACCTGGCATCGCTGGCGTGCCTGTGTGCCCATCGAGCTGTCTTTGCAAAAAAGTCGCTTGACTGGCGATGTAAAATGCTCATTCTAGAATGATCATTTTACATTGGGTTGCTCCATGACCAGACCGCGACTATTTGACGAAGCCACTGTGCTGGGTGACGCGATGAACGCGTTTCGACGGGCCGGTTTCGCGGGAATTTCGATCAAGGATCTGAGCGATGCCACCGGCCTGACGTCTGGCTCGATCTACAATGCCTTTGGCGACAAGGAAGGTCTCTATCGGGCGGCCTTCGGCCACTATATCGATGCCGTCATCCGCTGCCGGATCGAGACCTACATCGGCGAAGCAGGCGATCTGGATGGTTTGGAACAATTGTTCCTGTCGTTGTTGCTGCCCGCCCCGGAATCCGGCGACGACGGCTGTTTGTTGACGAATGCCGCAGTCGAGTTCGGCGCGCAACCGTCGGTCGCCTCGGAAGGTCTCACGGAAGGCTTCGCCGTGCTGGAAGCCGCCATCCGGCAGGTCGTGGAGCGCCAGATCGGCGGAGGGCAGGTCGATCTCCACGTCGTCAGGCTTCTGCTTCTCTACCAAGGCATTCTCGTGCTGATCCGCGCCGGCCGAGACGTCTCGGCCTGCCCGGCCGTCATTCGATCAGAATTCGAGCAGCTAAGGAAACTTCTGCCATGATCACCCTTTCCCGCAGGGCGGTGCTTCTCGGCACCGCCGGCAGTCTTCTTGCGCCTTGCCTGCCGGTCTTTGGCGCGTCGCAGGCCATGCCGCCGGTCCGATACGTTCGCTCCAACGGCATCGATATGGCTGTTTACGAAGCCGGCAAGGGACCGGCGGTCGTTTTGCTGCACGGCTTTCCCGAACTCGCCTTTTCCTGGCGTCACCAGATCGCGCCGCTCGCGGCCGCCGGCTATCACGTCATTGTTCCCGACCAGCGCGGATATGGTCTGACCGACCGGCCGTCCAAGGTCGAGGATTATGATATGGTCCACCTGACCGGCGATCTCGTCGGTCTCCTCGATGCTCTTGGCGTCGAAAAGGCCGTGTTCGCGGGCCATGACTGGGGCGGCCTGGTCGCATGGCAGATGCCGCTTTTGCATCAGAGCCGGGTCGCTGGCGTCATCGGTGTCAACACGCCATTCATTCCCCATGAAATGCTGTGGCTGCATCCGAGCCTCACCAAGGGGCTGACCGCCCCAGACAAGCCGTTCGTGGCCAACCCGGCAAAAGACCCGATCGCGCAGATGCGCGAAGTCTACAATCCCGACATGTATGTGCTGATGTTCGAAGATGGTGATCTCGCGGACCGTTTGATGGCGCATGACGTGGCGCGGGTGTTCAGGAGCAATATGCGCAAGGGTGTTATCACCGCCGCGCAATACGCCAAGCTGCCGCCGCAGGCCCGACACATGACGTTCCTACAGGCGCTCGCGCAGCCGGAGCCGAAGACGCTGCCCGGCGAGCTGATCCTGACGCCAGACGAGCTTGCTTTCTATGCCGAGAGCTTCCGGCGCACCGGTTTCACGCCGGGCATCAACTGGTATCGCAATTTGTCGCGCAATTGGAGAGCCGGCTTGAATGTCGACCAGACGATAAAAGTGCCTTCGCTCATGATCGGCGCTGAGGACGACGTCGTGTTATCTCCAGCGATGATGGATGGAATGGACGCCCACATCGCCGATCTCGAAAAACATGTGGTCGCCGGCTGTGGACATTGGTCACAGCAGGAGAAGCCGGGCGAAGTCACCACACTAATGGTCGATTGGTTGAAGCGGCGGGTTCCTGCGTAGCCGACATGGCGAGCGGTGCAAAGACGGTTAAGATAGCGGAACTTTCGGGATGCCGGCGCGCTTTAGTGTCCCGAAGGAGACACCGCATGAGCGCCACAAAAGAGTTCTTTGAAACCTGGCTGCAGGAGAATGTCGGCAATCTGCCGGCCGAGAGCGAGGTGAGCGTCGCCGTCCTGGCGCAGCAATTCGAGCAGGATGCCGACGCTGCCGGCTATGGCCACGAGGTTCGCGAAGACGAGCTCGGCAACATCCAGGAGGCGATCGAGGCAGCGTTGAAAAAGGCGAGAACCGGCGAGGAACCGCAGAATGCGGTCCCGATCGAAGACAGTGAACTGGCGCCGGTCATGGAGGCGCTGGAGGTCGAGGATCCGAAGAGCGGGCCGTAGCGGTTGCGGCTCTTCCCTTCCACGCTACATGACCGGGCATAATGGATGCCAAACACCTCACACTCGGCGTCGTGATCGGCGTGGCTATCGGCGTCGTGTTGGACAACATTGTTGCGGGCATTGGTATAGGTATTGCTCTGGGCATTGCCTTCGGCCTTGCCTGGAAGTCATCCGGCCGGAAGTGACCAGCAGAACATATCCTGCCCAGTTTTGCCGCCCAGAGATGCGGCGGTCGCCGCACCGCCGGTGCCGAATCGCTACGCCGCCAGCGCCGTCTCCGCCAGCTTCACCCAATAGCTCATGCCGTGCGGGATGACCTCATCGTTGAAGTCGTAGGCCGGGTTGTGCAGGCCGGCGGTATCGCCATTGCCGATGAAGATGAAGGCGCCCGGCCGCGCTTCCAGCATATAGGAGAAATCCTCACCGCCCATCACCGGCTGGATGGCGCGGTGCACATGGCTGTCGCCGGCGACGTCGGCCGCGATGTCGCTGGCAAAGACCGTCTCTTCCGGATGATTGAAGGTGACGGGGTAGTTGGCATTGTAGTCGACCTCGATTGTCGCGCCGAAGGCAGCGCCCAGGCCTTGGCAAAGCGCGCGGATGCGCTCTTCGGCCTTCTTGGCAACCTCCTTCTTCAGCGTGCGTACGGTGCCGGCGATCTCGGCGGTCTCTGGAATGACGTTATAGGCGTCGCCGGCGTGGAATTTCGTCACCGAGACGACCACCGCCTCGACCGGATCGATGCTGCGCGAGGCGATCGTCTGCAATGCGCCGACAAGCTGGCTGGTGATGACGATCGGATCGATGGTGCCGTGCGGCATCGCCGCGTGGCCGCCCCGGCCCTTGACGGTGATGGTGAATTCGGCGGTCGCCGCCATGATCGGGCCCGGCCTGATGGCGAACTGGCCGACCGGCAGGCCCGGCATGTTGTGCATGCCGAACACCTTGGATATGTCAAAGCGCTCCATCATGCCGTCCTTGACCATCTCGTTGCCGCCGCCGCCGCCTTCTTCGGCCGGCTGGAAGATGACCGCGACGGAACCGGCGAAATTGCGCGTTTCGGCGAGGTATTTGGCGGCACCCAACAGCATCGCGGTGTGGCCGTCATGGCCACAGGCGTGCATCTTGCCGGGGACGGTCGAGGCATAGGATTTGCCGGTGATCTCGTTGAGCGGCAGGGCGTCCATGTCGGCGCGCAGGCCGATGGTCGAGCCTTCGCCGTGGCGGCCGCGGATGATGCCGACGACGCCGGTCTTGCCTAAACCCGTCACGATGTCGTCGCAGCCGAAAGCCTTCAGCTTCTCGGTGACGAAGGCGGCGGTCTTGAAGACGTCGAAATTCAGCTCCGGCGTCTGGTGCAAATGGCGGCGCCAGCCGGCCACCTCGTCCTGCATTTCGGCGGCTCGGTTCAGGATCGGCATGATGGTTCCATTTCGCTGTTGGAGCAGGCGGTCCTGGCCTGCTGCTTTGCAATTGTGCCTGCTGCCTTGCAACCATGCACGCAGCTTTGCATTGTGCTGCTGCTTCCACATTGTGATCGGCAGCACTTTGCCATGTTGACGTCACATAGAGTAAATAGCACCGCGACTGTGGTCCGGGAACAGAGGGCCGGACCATTATCCTGGCGATCGTGTAACGAAATCTTACGGAGCCAGGTGCGACTGCGGCAAGAGGCTATTTCGGTTTTCATGATGCGCTACAGGCATTTCCTCAAACTGTTGGTGGCGGGCGCGGTGGTGCTTGCGGCGCTGGCCGGGCCTGCCTTGGCCAATCCGACCATCCTGTTCGACCTGAACAGCGGCAAGATCCTGCAGCATCAGGAGGCGTTCAGGCGCTGGTACCCGGCATCGCTGACCAAGCTGATGACCGCCTATGTGGCGTTTCGGGCGATTGCCGCGGGCGAGGTCCAGGTCGATTCGCCGATCAAGGTGACGAAACATTCGGCCGGCGAGCCGCCGAGCAAGATGGGCTTCAAGCCGGGCTCGGTGATGCGGCTCGACAATGCGCTGAAGATGATGCTGGTCAAATCGGCCAACGATATCGCCATGGCGGTCGGCGAGAATATCGGCGGTTCGCAAGCGGCTTTCGCCGAACGCATGAACGCCGAGGCGCGGAGGCTCGGCATGAGCGGGTCGCATTTCGTCAATCCGAACGGGCTCTATTCGCCGGACCAGTATACGACAGCGCGCGATCTCGCTTTGCTGGTGATGGCGATCCGCAAGGAATTCCCGCAATATGCTCCCTGGTTCTCGATCGAAGGCCTCGCCGTCGGCAAGAAGGCGATCTCCAACTACAACCTGCTGATCGGCCGCTATCCGGGTGCCGACGGCATGAAGACGGGTTTCGTCTGCTCGTCCGGTTTCAACATGATCGGCTCGGCGACCCGCAACGGCCGCACACTGGTCGCCGTAGTGCTCGGCGAACAATCGGCCGTCACCCGCGCCGAGGCGGCGGCAAAACTGCTCGACCAGGGCTTTGCAACGCCGGCGCCGAGCTGGCTGACGGTCGCGGCGCTGCCTGCCTATGGCGACACCGTGTCGGCCAACGACATGAATGACGAGATTTGCAAGAAGAAGCCGGCCGAGGAGCAATCGGAAGCAGCACCCGCCGTCGGCGACAAGGGCAAGGACGTGCCGAAATCGCCCTATCAGGAAAAGCTCGACCATGTGCCGACGCTGATCGCCGTCGGCCTCGGCGGCGCCACGGGACCGAAGCCGAAGGCGATGCTCGACGCCTCCGGGCAGGAATATGCCGACGTGCCGCTGCCGACATGGCGGCCGGACCGGGCGCCGCCGGCCGGCGCCGAGCCGGCCGTGGCGGGATCCACCACCGCCGCGCAGGTCCAGCAGCCGGCCAAGGCGCTGAACTAGCCGCATGGTCGGCTTCCCGATCCCCGTTTCGGTGCTCACCGGCTTTCTCGGCGCCGGTAAGACGACGCTGCTCAACCGGCTGCTCCGGGATCCGGCACTCGCCGACACCGCCGTCATCATCAACGAGTTCGGCGAGGTGGCGATCGACCATCTCCTGGTCGAGCAGGCCTCCGACGGCATCATCCAGCTCTCCGACGGCTGCCTCTGCTGCACGGTGCGCGGCGAGTTGGTCGACACGCTGGCCGACCTCGTCGACCGCCTGCAAACCGGCCGCATCGACCGGCTTGCCCGCGTCGTCGTCGAGACCACCGGGCTCGCCGATCCCGCCCCCGTGCTGCAGTCGATCATGGCGCATCCGGCGCTGGTCCAGGCCTTCCGGCTCGACGGCGTCATCACCCTGGTCGACGCCGTCAACGGCAATGCGACGCTCGATGTGCATGTCGAGGCGGTGAAGCAGGTGGCCGTCGCCGATCGCATCGTGCTCAGCAAGGCCGACCTGGCCACGGATGCAGGCGATGTCGAGGCGTTGCGGGCGCGGCTCAGTCACCTCAACCGGGGCGCCGTGGTGCTCGACGCGAGCCAGGCAAGCGCGGCGACCCTGTTCGATAGCGGCCTCTACAATCCGGCCACGAAATCGGTCGATGTGCAGCGTTGGCTCGGCGAAGAAGCCGGCCACGACCATGACCACAGCGGGCATGACCACAGCGGGCACGATCACGACGGGCATGACCGTGGCGATCACCATCACCATGATCATGGCCATAGGCACGATTCCCGCGTGCGTTCGTATTCGCTGGTTCATGACGGGCCGGTGCCGTTTTCGGCAATCGAGATGTTCCTCGATCTGCTGCGCTCGGCGCATGGCGAGCGCCTGTTGCGGATGAAAGGCGTCATCGAACTTGCAGAAGATCCGTCGCGGCCGCTGGTTATCCATGGCGTGCAGAAGATCCTGCATCCGCCGGTGCAACTGCCGGCCTGGCCGGACGGCCAGCGCGGCACCAGACTGGTGCTGATCACGCTCGACATGCCGGAAGACTATGTCCGCCGGCTGTTCGCCGCCTTCACCAACCGGCCGTCGATCGACACCCCGGATCGCGCAGCACTGGAAAGCAATCCCCTGGCTATTGCCGGGCGTGGGTGAAGCTGCCGATCTCCCCCTCGAGGGGGAGATGGCCGGCAGGCCAGAGGGGGGTCGGCGCGACCGGACGCGGCCTCCTGCGGCAGATCAAGGTTGGCGCTTTACGCGAGGCGACCCCCTCTGTCGCCTTCGGCGACATCTCCCCTCGAGGGGGGAGATTACCCCCGCTCAGCCGCGCTCGACCAGGAAGCGGTGGCCGCCCGATATCGCCGTCGTTTCGACCAGCCGATGGCCGCTCTCGGCGCAGAAGGCGGGAATGTCGATGACGGCGAGCGGGTCGGTGGTTTCGAGCCAGAGCCGGCTGCCCGGCTGCATTGCGGACAGGCGCTTTTTTGCCTTGAGCACGGGCAACGGGCAGTTCAGGCCTTTGAGGTCGTAGACGGCGGCGGAGTTGGTTGAGGGCCTGTCTTCTTGGCCCCCATCTTCTTGTTCAAGCATGAAGCTCAGCCGCCAAACATGCCGAGCAGCTTTTTCTTCAACCTTGTCGCCGTGCTTTCGGCGTCCGCAGCCTGCGTTTCGACTGCCGGAGCGGCCTCCGATGGCGCTACGGTGGCGGTGGCGACAGGCATCTCGGCGGCGGTCTTGGCAGCTTCCTTTTCGGCCAGTGCCTGGGCTTTGGCAGCTTCCTTCTCGGCCAGGGCCTGCGCCTTGGCTGCCTCTTTCGCGGCCTTCGCCGCTTCTATGGCGGCTAGCCTTTGTTCCTCGGCCTTCTGCTTGGCGGCCTTTTCGGCGTCGAGCGCCGCCATCTTGCGGCCCGCCGGCGAATCGACGCGGCCCATGCGCGCCGTTTCGGTCACCGTGCCGTCCGCGTTGAGCGACGGCGGCTCGATCGGCACGCGTTCGCCGCGGGCACGCCGTTTCGACCAGTCGGAAACGATGCTGGCTTCCTTGATCCCGGCGATGGTCGGCTTGGGCGCCGGCACGCTGGCCTTGACGGCGCCGTTGAAGGCCGCCTCATAGGTGCTTTGATAGGCGTTGATGGCGCTCTTCAGCGAATCGGGCTGGGTGGTCGCAGGGCAAGGGCCGGTCGGATTGAAGGCCGAGCCGTCGGCCGCAACCTGGTTGAAGACGTAGCGTTTCTCGCAGACGTCGACTTTCGGCGGCACCTTGGTGACTTCGAAATTGTCGTAGCCGACCTTCAGCATCTTCCAGAATTCGTAGTTCGGGTCGTTGCGGTAGCGCGCCATATTGGCGGCGGTCATGCGGAACGGAAAAGCCTGGATCTGGAACTCGGTCTGGCCGCCCTGGAAGGCGTCGCGGCCGAAAGCGTAAATCTGCTCGATCTGCGCGTCGGTCATCGAATAGCAGCCAGACGACGAGCAGGCGCCATGGACCATCAGGTTGGAACCGGTGCGGCCATTGGCGCGGTCATAGGCGTTCGGGTAGCCGATGTTGAAGGACAGGTGATAATTCGACCGCGGGTTCATCTGTGCCGGGCGGACCGTGTAAAAGCCTTCCGGCGCCTGGCGGTCGCCTTCGGTGAACTTCGGCCCGAGCTTGCCCGACCATTTGCAGATGTCATAGCTGGCGACCAGGTCGTAGCGGCCGTTGGTCTTGGCCTTCCAGATTTCGAGCTTGCCTTCTTCCTTGAAGATGCGGGCCATCACCGAAGAGGTGCGGACCATGCCCTTGGCCTTCATTTCGGTCAGGATCTTGTCCGGCAGCGGCTTGTTGGCTTGCGGCGCAAAATCCTTCATCGAAGCATCGTTGCAGCCGGCGACGCCGATCGCAGCGATCAGAACTCCGGTGCGGGCAAGCTTGGCTAACATGGATATCGCTATCGTCTTCATCTCTGCGCCGCGGATGCCGCAGCTGCTAAACTGACCACTGACGGACCCTAAGCCCGTTAACCTTGAAAATTCCTTACCGCAAGCATGCTGGAGCGTCCCCTTACGGCAAGCTCACTGAGCCGAATGCAGCGGCATTTTTGTGGCGAAATTGCTCCACGCCGTCACATTTCAGGCCGCGTGCCTGCGTTGATTACAGATTGCGGCCCATCGCCAGGTATTTCTCGCGACGATGCTCGCGGAAGTCGGTGTTGGCGCCGGAAAATTCCTTCATCGTCCTGGCGATGAGGTCGCCGGTGGCGGCGATAACCGTCTCGGGGCCGCGATGGGCGCCGCCGAGCGGCTCGGCAACGATGGCGTCGATGATCTTCAGCTCCAGCAGGTCCTGCGCCGTGATCTTCATATTGGTCGCAGCATCCCTGGACCGCGTGGTGTCGCGCCACAGGATCGAGGCGGCGCCCTCCGGCGAGATCACCGAATAGATGGCGTGTTCGAGCATGTAGACGCGGTTGGCGGTGGCGATCGCTATGGCGCCGCCCGAGCCGCCTTCGCCGATCACCACCGAGATCGACGGCACCTTCAGGCCAAGGCAGGCGGAAGTCGAGCGGGCGATGGCTTCCGCCTGGCCGCGCTCTTCGGCGTTGACGCCGGGATAGGCGCCGGCAGTGTCGACCAGCGTCAGCAGCGGGATCTGGAAGCGGTCGGCGAGTTCCATCAGCCGCACCGCCTTGCGGTAGCCCTCCGGCCGCACCGAGCCGAAATTATGCTTCAGCCGGCTTGCCGTGTCGGAACCCTTCTCCTGGCCGATGATCGCCACCGGCTCGCCACGGAAGC
Organism: Mesorhizobium sp. M1328; assembly: GCF_040318075.1. Taxonomy (NCBI): domain Bacteria; kingdom Pseudomonadati; phylum Pseudomonadota; class Alphaproteobacteria; order Hyphomicrobiales; family Phyllobacteriaceae; genus Mesorhizobium; species Mesorhizobium sp. M1328. The sequence continues at coordinate 88,773 of NZ_JAMYLO010000015.1, forward strand.
GGGCGAAGCCGCCGACGATCGCCTGGTCCTCGCCGAAATTGCGGTCGCCGGCGAGCGGCGTGAAATCGGTAAGCAGGCCCTTGATGTAGTCGATGCAATGCGGCCTGTCCGGATGGCGCGCCACCTGCACCTTCTGCCACGGCGTCAGCGCCTTGTAGGCGTCGCGCAGCGCATCGCGCGAGCGCTTCTCGAGACGGGCGATCTCATCGCCGACATCGACCGCCTCGCCGTTCTCGGCAAGCTTCTTCAGCTCGAGGATCTTGCCTTCGAGATCCTGCACAGGCTTTTCGAAATCGAGGTAATTGTACATTCTTGGGCGGACCGGCAAGTCGGAAGGCAATGACTGACGCAAGCCTGAAAATGCAGGCTGGGCGCGGTGGAACGTCGTTCTCACATAGCGACATGACGCCTAGTCGGCAAGCGGATGATGATCGTTAACCAGGCGCACCAGCCGCTCTTCCAGCACATGCGTGTAGATCTGTGTCGTTGAAATATCGGCATGGCCGAGCAACTGCTGCACGGCCCTGAGATCGGCGCCGTTTTGCAGCAGATGGCTGGCGAAAGCATGGCGCAGCACATGCGGCGATATCTTCGCCGTGGCAATGCCGGCCCGCGCGGCAAGCCCTTTCAGCTCGCGGGCAAAGACCTGTCTCGAAAGATAGCCGCTGTCCGAGGCGGCCGGAAACAGGAAGGGGCTGTCGGCAAAAGCCGGCACCGCCGCCCGTGCGGCGAGCCAGGTCCGCATCGCCGTGCGCGCCTTGGCCGACAGCGGCACCATGCGCTCCTTGTTGCCCTTGCCGCGGACCATGAAGAAGCGGTCGTCGCGCTGCGCCACCGTCACGGGAAGGCCGACCAGCTCCGAAACGCGCAAGCCGGTGGCGTAGAGCACCTCGACCAGCGCGTGGAGGCGCAGCGCCGCGAGCCTGTCGCCGTCATGCATGGAGGGGTCCATCGCCTCCTGCGCGGCGCGGTCGAGCAGCCGGCCGGTGTCGGCCTCGCTCATCGTCTTCGGCAGCGGCCGGCCTTTCCTCGGACTGTCCAGCGTGCCGGTCGGATCGTCACCGCGCAGACCCTCGGCGTAGAGGAACTTGAAGAACTGCCGGATCGCCGACAATTTGCGCGCCTGCGAAGTGGCGGCAAAGCCGCGCGCGGCGATGTCGTCGAGATAAGCACGGATGGCGGCGCTGGTGGCAGCGGCAAGCCCGCCGCCGATCCCGGCGGAAGCGTCCTCGAGGTCGCGGCGATAGGAGGAAAGCGTGTTTTCGGCAGCGCCGCGCTCGGCGCTCATCATCTCCAGGAAGGCTTCGATGCGGGCGGCGCTGTTCATTTTTTGGGATTGAGCTTTTCCGGAGGGATACGCACGCTCATTTCCGCCTTTCTCGGCTCGACGAACATGACCAGGGCGAACATTGCGCCATAGACAATGCCGGCAAGAATCGCGAGCGTCACGACAAAGCGAAACAGTGTTGGCATTAATTTTCGCCCGTCGTCTTATTCTGCATTTCCAACCCTGTGCCCTTATGAGACGCCAATCCGGCCAATTCAAGGGTGAAGCCGATAACAGGTCCCGGTTGCGCCGCGCTTGACGCAAACAGGCTTTTGATGTCGATACGCCGGCAAGAGGCCTAGAAACATGAACGCGCTACCAGCAAATCCTCCGGGCGAGAGCCATGCCGCGCTGCTCGGCCGGCTGGGCGAGCGTTCCATCGTCTTTGTCGGGCTGATGGGCGCCGGCAAGACGGCGATCGGCCGCAAGGTAGCGGCGATGCTGGCACTGCCCTTCATCGACAGCGACCAGGAGATCGAAACCGTTTCGCGCATGAGCGTCCCGGACCTGTTCGAGCGCTATGGCGAGGCGGAGTTCCGGGCACTGGAGCAGCGCGTCATCCTGCGTGTGCTGGAGCACGGGCCGCAGGTGCTGTCGACCGGCGGCGGCGCCTTCATGAACGCGCAGACGCGCGAGGCGATCGCCAGCCATGGCGTTTCGGTTTGGCTGAAGGCAGAGATCGACCTGTTGATGGAGCGCGTTTCCAAGAAGCAGAATCGGCCGCTGCTGAAAAGCGCCGAACCGCGCGCCGTGCTCGAACGGCTGATGGCGGAACGCTACCCGGTTTACGCCGCGGCCGATGTCATCGTGCCGACCCGCGACGACCGCAAGGAGATCATTGCGGCCGAGGTGGTGGACGCGCTGCGCGGCCATCTCGGCGTTGCCGACATTGACGAGGTGCGGTCGTGAGCGCTGATGCAACGGTCTCTGTCGAAGTCGGGCTTGGCGAGCGTGCCTACGACATCTTGATCGGCCCCGGCCTACTGTCACGCGCCGGCGCCGAGATTTCGCGCCGTCTGCCGGGCACGCGGGCGGCGGTCGTCACCGACGAAAACGTCGCGGCCGCGCATCTCGCAACGCTTGCGGCCGGCCTGGCAAGCGGAGGCATCCAACATGCCGTCATCACGCTGCCGCCAGGCGAAAAGACCAAGAGCTTTGCGCATCTCGAAGAGGTGGTCGACGGCGTGCTGGCCGCCAAGCTGGAGCGCGGCGACGTCGTCATCGCGCTCGGCGGCGGCGTCGTCGGCGACCTCGCCGGCTTTGCCGCCGGCATCGCGCGGCGCGGCATGAACTTCGTGCAGGTTCCAACCTCGCTGCTGGCGCAGGTCGATTCCTCCGTCGGCGGCAAGACCGGCATCAACAGCAAGCGCGGCAAGAACCTGGTCGGGGTGTTCCACCAGCCGAAGCTGGTGCTGGCCGACACCGAAGTGCTCGACACGCTGCCGATCCGCGATTTTCGCGCCGGCTATGCCGAACTGGCCAAATACGGGCTGATCGACCGGCCGGAGTTCTTCGCCTGGCTGGAAGAAAACTGGCGCCAAGTGTTTGCCGGCGGGCCGGAGCGGGGAAAGGCCATTGCCGAGGCCTGCCGCGCCAAGGCCGACGTCGTTGCCCGCGACGAGTTCGAGACCGGCGACCGTGCGTTGCTCAATCTCGGCCACACCTTCGGCCATGCGCTCGAAGCGGCGACCGGCTATGACGGCGCAAGGCTCGTGCATGGCGAGGGCGTTGCCATCGGCATGGCGCTGGCGCACCGCTTTTCGTCAAGGCTCAATTTGGCGAGCCCCGACGATGCGGCGCGTGTCGAGGCGCATCTTCGCGCCGTCGGCCTGCCCTGGCGCATGGCCGACATTCCAGGAGAACTGCCCGACGCCGAGACGCTGTTCTCCTTCATCACCCAGGACAAGAAGGTGTCGCGCGGCGCGCTGACCTTCATCCTGACGCGCGGCATCGGCCAGGCCTTTATCGCCCGGGATGTGCCGGCCTCGGAAGTGCTGTCGTTCCTCGGGGAGAACCATCCGGGATGAGCCAAGCCGGCTGGATCGCGGCTGCCGTGCTTGCCGGCCTCGGCCTGCTGGGCTTCGTCTTGCGCCGGCACCTGTTCGCCGCCTTCGGCTACGAGCTGCAGCGTATCGAGCCGCAGCGCTCGGCGCATGAGGAATTGCGCGGCGCCGTCGACGATTTCCGCCGCGACGGCCAGGTGGTGCGCGAGGATCGTGCCCGCATTGGCGGCCTGTTCGACCTCGAGGAGCTCGAAGTGTCGGATGTGATGGTCCACCGCACCAATATGCGCTCGGTCAACGCCGACGACCCGCCGGAAGCGGTGGTGCGCGAGATCCTACAGAGCCCGCACACCCGCATGCCGTTGTGGAAGGGCTCGCTCGATAACATCGTCGGCGTGCTGCACGCGAAGGACCTGCTGCGCGCGCTGAACGAGGTCGGCAATGATTTCTCCAGGATCGACGTGATGAAGATCGCGTCGCGGCCGTGGTTCGTGCCCGACACCACGACGCTGCAGGAGCAGCTCAACGCCTTCCTGCGCCGCAAGGCGCATTTCGCCATCGTCGTCGACGAATATGGCGAGGTCGAGGGACTGGTGACGCTGGAGGACATCATCGAGGAGATCGTCGGCGAGATCGCTGACGAGCACGACATCGACATCCAGGGCGTCAAGCAGGAGGCCGACGGCTCCGTCGTCGTCGACGGCACGGTGTCGATCCGCGACCTCAACCGGGCGCTCGACTGGCACCTGCCGGACGAGGAAGCCACCACCATTGCCGGCCTTGTCATCCACGAGGCGCAGTCGATCCCGGACGAAAAGCAGGCCTTTACGTTTCACGGCAAGCGCTTCGTCGTCATGAAGCGCGACAAGAACCGGATCGCGCGGTTGAGGATCAAGCCGGCGATGCTTGGCGAATGACAGTGCGCGCCCCATGGCAACTGTGGGTAGTCAGGAGTTGATGACGATCGATCGGCGAAGCCTGCTTCTGGCGTCGATGGCGGCGCTGCTGCCGGGACAGGCGGCGGCATTGCGGCTGCGTTCGCCGTCGCCCGAAACCTTCGACTATGGGCCGGCCAAGCTCGACATCTATTCCCGCGACGGCGCAAACAGCCTGCCGGTCGTTTTCTTCGTCCATGGCGGCGCCTGGCGGGTCGGCAACCGCAACAATGTCAACTCCAAGCCTGGTTTCCTGCTCGACAATGGCTTCTGCTTCGTCTCGATCGACTACCGGATGCTGCCTGAAGCCGATGTCGCCACCCAGGCGGCGGATGTCGAACTGGCCTATCGTTACGTCCGCGCCAACGTCGCCAGGCATGGCGGCGATCCGGACCGGATCGTCGCCATGGGCCATTCGGCCGGCTGCCATCTCGTCGCATTGACCGGGCTGCGCGGCGGCCTGCCCGGCGTCGCGGCGCTGGTTCTCGACGACACCAGGGCCTACGATCTGGAGGCGCTGGCCAGGAGCGGCGGCATGGCGGGGGTCTATGCCCGGGCCTTTCCCGATCCGGCGCAGTGGCGCGCGCTGTCGCCTGTCACCTATGTGGAAGGCCGCAAGCACCCGCCGACCTTCATCGCCCATTCGCGGGCGAAAGCCCGCGCGGCTGACGCGCAGGCCTTCGCCGAGCGTCTGCGCGCCACCGGAACCAGGGTCACGCTGTTCGACGGCAGCGCCTATTCGCACATGTCGATCAATCGCGACTTCGGCACCGAAGGCGATGCATTGACAGCTGCGGTGATGATGTTCCTGAGGGCGAGCCTCGGCTGAGTTACCAGCGCGTCTTTTCGCCGGGCGCTGCCGGCTCGATCGCCAGGGCGTGGACGCCGGATTTCAACTCCTCGGCCAGCAGATCGTTGACGGCGCGGTGGCGTTCGACGCGGCTCATGCCGGCAAAGGCGGGCGCGACGATGCGGACGCGGAAATGCGTCTCACCGGCGCCGTCGAAGGTGGCGTGATGGCCGGAATCCACATGATGATGCCCGGCATGGAGCTGGCTTTCGTTGATGACGTCCAGCCGTTCCGGCGAAAACGCCTTTTTCAGCTTGTCTTCCATCGTTGCCTGTATGGACATCGCCGCTTCCCTTCACCACATCTATGTCATCGCACAAAATTCGCCATTCGCCGGTTTTATGCCGCGATTCAGCGGTTAGGGCGATCATCGCGAAAATGTCAATTCTTGTTTCGCATCCGCGAACAGCCCATAAATGGGTGAGATGAAGCCGTACCCAAAATATTTCGAGAAGATTCGCATCCGCCCGGAGAAGGACGCGGAGCTGAAGTCGCGTTCGCCGATCTGCCAGTGGGATGGCTGCAAGGAGGCCGGTACCCACCGCGCCCCGGTCGGACGGATGAAGGAAGGCGAGTATTTCCAGTTCTGCTTCGACCATGTGCGCGAGTACAACAAGGGCTTCAATTATTTCTCGGGCGTTCCCGACACCGAGATCGCGCGCTTCCAGAAGGAAGCCATGACCGGCCACCGGCCGACCTGGAAAATGGGCGTCAACGGCGCCTCGACACGCTCCTCGCCCGACTTCGCCCAGGCGCGCTCCGGCCGCGCCGGCTACTACAATCGCATGCGCGATCCCTTCGACCTGTTCAAAGGCCCGAAGGACCCGCGCGAAGCACGCGAGCGCAAGGCCAAGCCGCTTGAGGCCAAGGCACTGGAAACGCTTGGCCTTGATACAAAGGCAAGTGGCAAGGATATCAAGGCGCGCTATAAGGAACTTGTGAAACGCCACCATCCGGATGCGAATGGCGGCGACAGAGGTTCGGAAGACCGGTTCCGCGATGTGCTTCAGGCGTATCGCGTGCTCAAGCAGGCAGGTTTGTGCTGAGCGACCTTACGGTTCGTGTCGCTTTCCAACTTTCATAAGGTTGGAAAAGGCTCTAAGACCGCCCCCGAACAAAATCGATTGCCAGCGAAACGCGGCGTTTCGCTTGTGGAGACGTTGATAGAGATGAACAAGGTCGATCGCGATATCGCCAACCTGCCCGACACCACGGTGTCGGTGAAGGAGACATTCGGCTTCGACTCCAAGATGGTGGTGCCGGCCTATTCGGTGACGAGCGAGCATGTCCCCGACATCGATCCGGACTACCTGTTCGACAAGAACACGACGATGGCGATCCTCGCCGGCTTTGCCTACAACCGCCGGGTCATGGTGTCGGGCTATCACGGCACCGGCAAGTCGACGCATATCGAGCAGGTTGCCGCCCGGCTCAACTGGCCCTGCGTGCGCGTCAATCTCGACAGCCATGTCAGCCGTATCGACCTCGTCGGCAAGGACGCGATCGTCGTCAAGGACGGGCTGCAGATCACCGAATTCCGCGACGGCATCCTGCCCTGGGCCTACCAGCACAATGTCGCGCTGTGCTTCGACGAATACGATGCCGGCCGCCCGGACGTGATGTTCGTCATCCAGCGCGTGCTGGAATCGTCGGGCCGGCTGACGCTGCTCGACCAGAGCCGGGTCATCCGCCCGCACCCGGCCTTCCGGCTGTTTTCGACCGCCAACACGGTTGGGCTGGGGGACACCACCGGCCTCTACCACGGCACCCAGCAGATCAACCAGGCGCAGATGGACCGCTGGTCCATCGTCACCACGCTGAACTATTTGCCGCACGACAATGAGGTGAACATCGTGCTGGCCAAGGCCAAGCACTACCGCGACGGCAAGGGCAAGGAGATCGTCAACAAGATGGTGCGTGTCGCCGACATGACGCGCTCGGCCTTCATCAACGGCGATTTGTCGACGGTGATGAGCCCGCGCACGGTCATCACCTGGGCCGAGAATGCCGAGATCTTCGGCAATATCGGCATGGCGTTCCGGCTGACCTTCCTCAACAAATGCGACGAGCTGGAACGCTCGCTGGTCGCCGAGTTCTACCAGCGCGCTTTCGGCGAAGATCTGCCGGAGAGTGCCGCCAACGTGGTGCTGGGCTAAGCAGAGTCTCGATGGCGGGTCCGGGCGACAACACGCGAAACAAATCCAAGACCGGCGCTGAGAACGACAGCTTCAAGCGCGCCGTCACCGTCTGCATGCGCGCGATTGCCGGCGACAAGGATCTCGAGGTCGGCTTCGCCAAGGACCGGCCGGCGCTGGCCGGAAGCCGTGCCCGGCTGCCGGAATTGCCGAAGAAGGCATCGAAGGCCGATATCGCCATCACCCGCGGCCTCGGCGATTCCATGGCGCTGAAGCGCGCCTGCCACGATGCGCGCATCCACACCAGGCTGGCGCCGGAAGGCAAGCAGGCCCGCGCCATCTATGACGCGGTCGAGCAGGCCCGCGTCGAGGCGATCGGCTCTCGCGCCATGCAGGGTGTCGCCGACAATATCGGCTCGATGCTCGAGGACAAATACGCCAGGGCCAACCTCGTCGACGTCAAGGACAAGGCCGACGCGCCGATCGAGGAAGCGCTGGCGCTGATGGTGCGCGAAAAGCTGACCGGGCGCACTGCGCCGAAGAGCGGCGAACGGCTGGTTGATCTCTGGCGGCCCTGGGTCGAGGAAAAGGCCAGCGCCGACCTAGACGGCCTGTCGGCAAAGCTCGACGACCAGCAGGCTTTCGCCCGCGTCGTGCGCGACATGCTCGCCTCCATGGAAATGGCCGAGGAGCTCGGCGACGACCAGGAGACGGAAGACTCCGAGGACAACGACGAAAACCAGCCGCAAGGCGAGGAGCAGAGCGAAGAGGGCGGCGAGGACGATTCCGGCTCCGAGCAGTCGCAGTCCGAGGATACCGAGGCATCGTCCGACGACGAGCAATCGGCCGAGACGGAAGCCTCCGACGCCACTGCCGAGGATCTCTCCGACGATGACGACGCCGATGCGGAGACGCCCGGCGAGGCGCGCCGCAACGACAACCCCTTCACCAATCTGCCGAAAGAGATCGACTACAGGGTCTTCACCACGGCCTTCGACGAGACCGTAGGCGCGGAGGAATTGTGCGAAGAGGAGGAGCTCGACCGGCTGCGCGCCTTCCTCGACAAGCAGCTCGCCAACCTTTCCGGCGTCGTCGGGCGGCTGGCCAACCGGCTGCAGCGTCGCCTGATGGCGCAGCAGAACCGCTCCTGGGATTTCGACCTCGAAGAGGGCTATCTCGATCCGGCGCGGCTGGTGCGCGTCGTCATCGACCCGATGCAGCCCCTGTCCTTCAAGCAGGAGCGCGACACCAAATTCCGCGACACGGTGGTGTCGCTGGTGCTCGACAATTCGGGTTCGATGCGCGGCCGCCCGATCACCGTCGCGGCGACCTGCGCCGACATCCTGGCGCGCACGCTGGAACGCTGCGGCGTCTCGGTCGAAATCCTCGGCTTCACCACCCGCGCCTGGAAGGGCGGGCAGGCGCGCGAGAAATGGCTGAAGGAAGGCAAGCCGCCGAACCCCGGCCGGCTCAACGATCTGCGCCACATCATCTACAAATCCGCCGACCATCCGTGGCGGCGGGCGCGCCGCAATCTCGGGCTGATGATGCGCGAGGGCCTGCTCAAGGAAAACATCGACGGCGAGGCGCTGCTGTGGGCGCATAACCGGCTGATCGCGCGGCCGGAGCAGCGCAAGATCCTGATGATGATCTCGGACGGCGCGCCGGTCGACGATTCGACGCTGTCGGTCAATCCGGGCAATTATCTCGAGCGGCATCTGCGCGCCATTATCGAACTCATCGAGACGCGCTCGCCGGTCGAGCTTTTGGCCATCGGCATCGGCCACGACGTCACCCGCTATTATCGCCGCGCCGTCACCATCGTCGATGCCGAAGAGCTGGCCGGCGCCATGACCGAGCAGCTGGCCTCGCTGTTCGCCGAGGAAACTGTGCGCGATACGCGGCGCGGCAGCATGCGGCGCGCCGGATGATTTTTTCCCGCGGCGGCTTTTGGCAGAAGCTTTTGGCCGCCACTGCGTTGTTAGGCATCAGTTTGGCGCCGGCTATCGCTGCCGGCCCGGCCTCGGTCGAGCCGGCCGAAATCTCGGCACGGCCGATCAGCGAATTCCACATCGGCCGGCCGGACAAACAGTTCGGGCCGCTCGAATTCGTCGGCGGGCTCGAAATGACCTCGCCGACGCGCGATTTCGGCGCGCTGTCGGCGCTTCGGTTCCTCAAGCCAGGCAGCGATTTCATCGGCGTCGCCGACACCGGCTTCTGGTTCTTCGGCACTCTCGTCCACGATGCCGACAAGCGGCCTTCCGGCATCCAGAATTTTCGCATGCAGCAGATGGTCGATGCGGCCGGCCAGCCGATCGACGAGAAATGGGCGGTCGATGCCGAAGGCCTCGCGGTCAAGGACGGCATTGCCACGGTCGGCTTCGAGCGCGATCACCGTATCGCAGAGTTCAAGATCGACCCGGACGACATGAAGGCGCCGTTCAGGCAATTGGACTTCCTGATCCCGGCCGGGGAACTCCGCCGCAATCGGGGCTTTGAGACCGTCACCCGCGCCCATCCTTACGGACAGCACGCGGGCGGGCTGGTCGTGGTGTCGGAAAAGAGCCTCGACAAAGCCGGCAACATCTTTGCCGCGATCATCGAAGGGCCTCGCAAGGGCGTCTTCACCGTCAAGCGCAATGGCGATTTTGATATCACCGACGGCGCGTTCCTGCCGGATGGCGACCTGTTGCTTCTGGAGCGCAGTTTTTCGATGGCCGGCGGCGTCAAGATGCGTCTGCGGCGCATCTATGGCGAAAGCGTCGAGAAGGGCGCCGTTGCCGACGGGCCGGTGCTGCTTGAAGCCGACATGGGTTACCAGATCGACAATATGGAAGCCCTCGACGTCTGGACCCGCGACGACGGCGCGCTGATCGTGTCGCTGATGTCCGACGACAACCACTCGATCCTGCAGCGCAACCTCTATCTGGAATTCATCCTGCACGAGGATTGACGCGCGATCGGCCATTGACCGGCTGACGGCGATGCTGGCGTTTCCGCGCCGTTTCGCAGCTCGTGTAATTTCCCTTGGCAATGCCCCCTGGCAATAACCTGCGGGTTCCAGCCAGATTCGCCGCCTGCAAAAAACACTTTAGTCAAGACTTGACAATTTGTGCCATCGAAGGGACACTCAAGTCTATGCTTAAGTATTCCGAGATCGACAGCATCCTGCGAGCTCTTGCCGAGCCGACGCGCCGGGCAATCCTGGAAAGGCTGAGCCGCGGGCCGGCCACCGTCAGCCAGTTGGCGGAGCCGTTCGGCATGACGTTCGCCGCCGTGCTCCAGCATCTTCAGGCGCTGGAAGCGTGCGGGCTGATCCGAAGCGAGAAGGTCGGACGCGTGCGCACCTGCCGGATCGAGCCCGGCGGGCTCGCCCCGCTCGCCGACTGGATCGCCGCGCGCCGTACGCCGGCCGAACGCCACCTCGACCGTCTCGGCCAGATCCTGGCGGAGACTTCCCAACCGAACGCAACACTCCACGACCAGGAAAAGGACGACAAGAAATGAACCAGATTGCGCCCGTGAACGACGAGCACTCCGTCATCCATTCGACCTTCACGATCGAGCGGACCTATCCACAATCGCCCGAGCGCGTCTTCTTTGCCTTTGCCGACAAGGCGACGGTGCGGCGTTGGCGCGTCGAAGGTGACGGCTTCACCATCGCCGAATTCACCTTCGATTTCCGTGTCGGCGGCGGCGAGGTTTCGCGGTTCAGCTATCAGGGCGGCCCGGAAATCAGGCTCGATGCGCAGTTCCAAGACATCGTCCCTGACCGGCGCATCGTATTTTCCTACCGGATGGCGGTCGGGCCGCAGCCGCTGTCGGCGTCTCTCACCACCGTCGAGCTTGCACCTTCCGGCGACGGCACCCGCCTGACCTATACCGAACAGGGTGCGTTCTTCGATGGCGTCGATTCAGCGCAAGGGCGCGAGGAGGGCACGCGCGGGCTGCTGCAGGCGCTCGCTGCCGAGCTTCAGAACGCGCAGTAGAGGTTCGTCGGGGTATCGGGCGGCGTCCAACAAGGGGCCTATTGCCCCTTGCTCGCGAGCCAGACGATGTGACGGGCGCCGCGCTTGCCGTGAGCCCGCACCTTAACCTCGTCGACCGTGAAGCCCGCCTGCTTGAGCCTGAGGGTGAAACCTGCGTCAGGGCCCTGCGACCAGACCGCCAGCACACCGCCGGGCTTGAGAGCTGCTCTCGCGCTGATCAGGCCGGTGCCGCTGTAGAGCGCATCGTTGGCCTTGTAGACGATGCCCTCGGGGCCGTTGTCGACGTCGAGCAGGATCGCGTCCCAGGCCGATGCTTGCGATCGGATGAGCTGACCGACATCGGTCTCGCGAATGCCTACGCGCCGGTCGTCAAGGCAGCCGTCGAAAACCTCGGCCATCGGGCCGCGCGCCCACGTCACGACCGCCGGTACCAGTTCGGCAACGGTGACCTTCGCATCGGCGCCAAGCTCGGCCAGCGCCGCGCGCAAGGTAAAGCCCATGCCGAGGCCGCCGATCAGGATGCTTGGGTTCAGGCGGCCGGCAATCCTTTGACAAGACAGTTTGGCCAGCGCCTCTTCGGAACCGCTGAGCCGGCTGTTCATCAGCTCGTTCGCGCCAAGCATGATCGAGAATTCGCCGCCGCGCCGCTTCAGGCGGAGTTCCTGTCCGCCGTCAGGCGTTTTTGCCGAGTCCAGTTGAAGCCAGGGGATCATGCTCGATAGTCTTTGAGCATGATCTTGTCCGAAAACCGGTTCCCACTTTTCGGGATCATGCTCTATGCCGCCAGTGCCGGCTGGCTCCAGCGGGCGGCAAGCAGCCTGTAAGGGATCAGCGCCACCACCGCTATGACCAGCTTGACGCTGAGATCGCCGAGCGCCCAGGATATCCAGCGCATCGTCTCGACCGGCAGCACGCCCATCAGCGGCGCGGTCTCCAGCGCAAAGCCGTCGTTCGGCCCGGCGAAGGCGAAAGCCGCCGCAAAGGCGACGGTGAAAAACACCACCGTATCGAAGACTGAGCCGACCAGCGTGCCGACGATCGGTGCGCGCCACCAGCTCTGCCGGCGCAGCCGGTTGAACACGGTGACGTCGAGCAACTGCGCGGTGAGGAAGGCCGCGCCCGACGCCGCGGCAATGCGCACCAGCCGGTCGGCGGCGGTCTCGAATTCGATCAGGCCGTGGCGAAACAGCAGCGGTGGGATGACGATCGAGCAGACCACCGCTGTCATGAAGCCGACAAAGACGATCCTGCGCGCCACCGCCGGGCCGTAGCGGCGGTTGGCGAGATCGGTGACTAGGAAGGAGAACGGATAGGTGAAGGCGCCCCAGGTCAGGATGTCGGCCAGCGACAGCCCGCCGATTGCACCCTGCATCGGGAACTGCACAAGGATGTTCGAAGCCACGACGACGAGTGCCATGGCCGCCACGAAGGGCAGGTACCGCGAGAGGAAAATCATTTTTTTATCCTGGGTGATGGAACCAGCGGAACCCGATCCGGAACCCCGGTCACGCCCTGGAAGGCGGCTGCCGCCGAAAAACTCAGGCGGCCGGCCGTTCGGCGAGCTTCTTGGCGATCTGCTTCTTCAACAGGCGGGCGCGCTGCGACAATTCCTTGGCGTCAGCCTTGACCAGGAAGGCATCGAGGCCGCCGCGATGCTCGACCGAACGCAGCGCGTTGGCCGAAATGCGCAGGCGCACATTCTGGTTCAGCGCTTCCGAGATCAACGTCACATTGACGAGATTGGGCAGGAAGCGACGCTTGGTCTTGTTGTTGGCGTGGCTCACATTGTTGCCGGACATGACTGCCTTGGCAGTGAGTTCGCAGGTGCGGGACATGATACTAACCTTCGGTTCTCGGTCCTGGCCAAACATTCGACCCGCGCCGGGTGGCGCGCGGTTTCGGTCAGGCGGCCTTATGGAAAAAGTTGGCGTTCCATAGTTGCATTTCGCCGATGCGTCAAGCTTGGGGTTGCTCGGAAGAGGGGAATCGCACTTTCGGAGAAGGCGCTACCAGCGAAGCTGCCGATCTCCCCCTTGCGGAGGAGATGGCCGGCAGGCCAGAGGGGCTGTCCCTCCGACTTAGCACCGTTGCAGCCAAAACTCTCGGCACTGGGAGGATAAACTGAACCTTGGCGATCCGTAACACCCCCTCTGCCCTGCCGGCCATCTCCTCCGCAAGGGAGAGATCGGCAAATTCGTCGAGGGCGCCACATTTTGTTCTTGCTTTGTGCCGGCAGCTATGCTATTAATTTCGGTATGGTGCTGATTCGCACCGCCGACCCGCCCACCGAGGCGGGTTTTTCATTTCCGGCTTCCGTCAGCTCCCACCGACCAGCCCCAGCGTTTCCTGCCGAAGCCGCCTTTCACATTAAGGCCGGAATTCAGCCTATAAACGGTCGCACAGGGACATGCCAGACCGGAGCCGCCCGTCCGGTCGACAATCAAGGACCCGCCATGCCTCGTTCTTTCCTCCATGCCCTGATCGTGTTGGTGGCCGTCGTGCTGTCGACGACGGCTTCGACCGCAGAGCCGCAATCCTTCACGGGCGAGTATTCGGTGTCGTTCCTCGGCCTCTCCGTGGCCAAGGCGAAATTCTCCAGCGATTACGAGGGCGACACCTATTCGATCGAGGGCAGCGTCTCCGCCGCCGGGCTCGCCACTTTGTTCGACGATACGCGAGGCACGATCTCGTCGAAGGGCAAGATTTCGGGCAAGCAGTTGCAGCCGCAAGCGTTCCACGCCGACTACACGTCCGGCAAGAAGGCATCGATGATCGACATCCAGTTTGCCAACGGCGTCGTCACCTCGACCAAGGTCGTGCCTGAGCCGAAGAAGCGCAATCCCAACAACTGGATACCGCTGGTCGGCAGCGATCTCGTATCCGTCCTCGATCCGATGGCCGCGACCGTCATCCATGCCGACAGCCTCGACCAGGTCTGCGGGCGCACGGTGAAGCTCTATGACGGCGAAATGCGTGCCGATCTGAAACTGACCTACGAGTCGAAAGGGTCGATCTCGGTGACCGGCTACAAGGGCGATACGGTCACCTGCAGGCTAGGCTTCGAGCCGGTGGCCGGCTACCGCAAGAACCGCAAGGCGCTGAACTACCTGAAGAAACGCAGCCGCATCATGGTGACGTTTGCACCGGTCGGCCAAAGCGGCGTATATGCGCCGATCCGCGCCACGGTCAGCACGCAAATCGGCCCGTTGACGATCAGCGCGGAGCGGTTCGAAGCAAACGAATAGGCGTGATGGTGCGCCGCCAACGATGGGCACGGGGGCGACGGATATGGCGCGCGCAACACTGATCGGCTTCTCCGCGGTCGCCATGTGGGCGCTGCTGGCGCTGCTTACGGATGCTTCGGGCGCCGTGCCGCCGTTCCTGCTTTCGGCAATCACCTTTACGATCGGCACCTGCGTCGGGCTGGTTGCCCGGCTGTTCATGCCGGCAGCCGACGGCGCCGCGAAGACACCGCGCCAGGTCAAAATACCACGCAAAGTCTGGGTGATTGGCATTGCCGGCCTGTTCGGCTACCACTTTTTCTACTTCACCGCGCTGCGCAATGCGCCGGCCGTCGAGGCCAGTCTGATCGCCTATCTGTGGCCGCTGCTGATCGTGCTGGGATCGGCGCTGATGCCTGGCGAGCGGCTGGCCTGGAACCATATCGTCGGCGCGCTGCTCGGCCTTGCCGGCACGGTCCTGATCGTCACCAAGGGCGGCGGGCTTGCCTTCGATGCGCGTTATGCCTTCGGCTACGCCATGGCCGGCGTCTGTGCGGTGCTGTGGTCGTCCTATTCGCTGTTGTCGCGGCGCTTCCCGTCGGTACCGACCAGCACCGTCACCTGGTTCTGCGCCGCCACCGCGGCCCTTTCGCTCGTCTGCCATCTGTTGCTTGAACAGACGGTGCTGCCCGACGGCGCCGGCCAGTGGCTGGCCGTGCTCG
The DNA here is from genome assembly GCF_040318075.1 of Mesorhizobium sp. M1328. Lineage (NCBI taxonomy): Bacteria > Pseudomonadati > Pseudomonadota > Alphaproteobacteria > Hyphomicrobiales > Phyllobacteriaceae > Mesorhizobium > Mesorhizobium sp. M1328. Next base: position 103,955 of record NZ_JAMYLO010000015.1, read on the forward strand.
GCCTCGGTCTGATGCCGGTGGGGGCGGCGTTCTATGCCTGGGACATAGGCGTCAAGCGCGGCAACATCCAGGTGCTGGGGGCGGCGAGCTATGCCGCGCCGCTGCTGTCGACACTGGTGCTGATCGCCGCCGGCTTCGCCGAGCCGTCATGGCGCATCCTCGCCGCCTGCGTGCTGATCACCGGCGGCGCGGCGCTGGCGGCGAAATCGCTGTTCCTGCGCAAGAGGGCTACGAGCGAGGCAAACGCATGATGCCGTTTCCCGGCGGCATCGATGCCAATGCCAATGCGACGCTGGTGTTTTCGTTGGCGGCGACGGTGATTTACGCGTTCAGCCTCGGCATGCGGCCGCGTCTTTCGCGGTCGGCGGCAAGGACATTGGCGGTTGCAATGCTGGCGGTGCTGGTCGTGCAGCAGGGCGGCCCATGGCTGCTCGTCGCCGCGCTGGGCGCCAGTGCCATCGGCGACGCCTTCCTGTCGCGCGACGGCGAGAAGGCATTTCTTGGTGGCACGGCCAGCTTTCTTGCCGCGCATGTGCTTTACGTCGTGCTGTTCCTGCGTGCCGGCGGCGGCCTCGGACTGCTTTCGGCCGAGCCATGGCGGGCAGCGATCGTGCTGGCGATGGTCGTGTCGGTGCTGGCCATGCTTTTCGCGCTCCGGCGCCGCGTCGGCCCCGCCTTGCGTTTGCCGATCGGTGTGCATGCCGCGGCACTGCTTGCCATGGGCATTGCGGCGCTCACCCTGAACAGCGTCTGGGTCATTGGCGGCATCGTCCTGCTCATCCTGTCCGACGGGCTGCTCGCTTCGGAAAGGTTCCTGCTGCCCGCCATCTCGCCGCATCGCATTTGGGTGCGCCATGCGGTCTGGGCGCTGTATTACGCCGGCCAGCTCGCGATCACGCTGGGTTTCCTGCTGGGCTAGGTGCCTAGGGCGTGCCCGGCAGCCAGCCTGGTTCGGCCAGTTCGAAGGCGGCGAAATCGAAGCCCGGCGCCACCGTGCAGCCGACCAGGGTCCATTCGCCGAGGCTGCGTGCCGACTGCCACCAGCCTGCCGGCACGACGATCTGCGGCCGCTCGCCCGCGGCAAGCGCCGTACCGAGGACCTCCTCGATGACGGGACCGCCTTCTCGATGTATCGACAGCGCCAGCGGCGCGCCGTCATAGAAGTGCCAGACCTCGGCCGCGTCCCTGACCCGGTGCCAGGCCGACAATTGGTCCTTCTCCAGAAGGAAATAGATCGCCGTCGAATGGCCGCGGGCGCCTTCCGCCCCGTCGCGAAAGGTCTCGGCATACCAGCCGCCTTCCGGATGCGGCTTCAGGCCGAGCAGGGCGATGATTTCGGCGGAACTGGTCATGACCCTAGCTCCGGGCGCCGCTCAGAAATTGTCCTTGCGCTTGCGGATCTCGGCGAACACTTCGGCGTCTGAGGCCTTCTCCAGGCCGAGATGCCTGCGGATCGCCGGATCGTGCCAGCGCAGGAACGGATTGGTCGAAAGTTCCTCGCCGATCGTCGTCGGCAGCGTCGGCTTGCCGTCGGCGCGCAGCGCCTCGACTTTCGCGGCGCGCTCTTTCAGCGCCGAATTGGTCGGATCGATGGTCAGCGCGAAACGGGCATTGGCCAGCGTATACTCATGGCCGCAATAGACGACCGTCTCGGCCGGCAGCGCCGCGAGCTTCTTCAGGGATTCGTACATCACCGGCGGCTTGCATTCGAGCAGCCGCCCACAGCCGAGCGCAAACAGCGTGTCGGCGGCGAATGCCACTTTCGACGCCGGCAGGTGATAGGTGACATGGCCCGCCGTGTGGCCGGGCGTGGCGATAACCTCGATCCGCTCGTCGCCGAGGCGGAGGACCGAGCCTTGCTCGACGGTTTCGTCGATGCCGGGAATCTTTGCCTTTTCGGCTTCCGGCCCGACGATGCGCAGCTTGAATCGCTCCTTCAGCGCCAGATTGGCCTCGACGTGGTCGAGATGGTGGTGGGTGGTCAGGATCATCGTCGGCGTCCAGCCGGTGCGCTTGATCGCCGCCAGGATCGGCGCCTCCTCGGGTGCGTCGATGAGCGCCGTCTGGCCGCTTTTCGGATCATGCACCAGCACGCCGAAATTGTCGCTGCGGCACATGAATTGTTCGATCTCGACCGGCATCATATCTCTCCCTTTATTGCCGCAGACATAGGGCGCCTGCCAGCCGATGTCATCTGCCTTTGTTGAACTTGGACTGCTTCGAAGCTACCGTTCCGCGCATGCATTCAGACATTGTCGACCTCCGTTCCTTCTATTCGACCACGCTCGGCCGCCTGGCCGAACGCTCGATCACCATGGCGCTGTCCTCGATATGGGCCATCGTGCCCAACGAGCGGCTGGTCGGCCTCGGCTACACCTTGCCGTGGCTGGAGCGCTTCGGCAGCGATGCCGAGCGGGTCTTTGCCTTCATGCCGGCAACGCAGGGCGCGGTGGTCTGGCCGGCGACGGGGCCGACGGCGACCGCGCTTGTCTTCGACGAGGAACTGCCGCTGGTCGATTCCTGCATCGACCGCATGCTGCTCGTCCATTCGCTCGAACATGTCGAGAACCCGCGCGAGACGCTGAACGAGATCTGGCGGGTGCTGTCGCCGGCCGGCCGTGTCGTCATCGTCGTGCCCAACCGGCGCGGCGTCTGGGCGCGCTTCGAGCACACCCCTTTCGGCAATGGCCGGCCGTTCTCGCGCGGCCAGCTGACCGAATTGCTGCGCGAAGCGAATTTCACGCCGGCGGCGTGGTCCGATGCGCTGTTCTTCCCGCCGTCGCCGCGACGTTTCATGATGCAGTTCCACAATGTGCTGGAACGCGCCGGCCGGCGCTTCTGGCCGATCTTCTCCGGCGTCATCGTCGTCGAGGCGCAGAAGCGGCTCTATCAGGGCGTCCCGGTTGCGCAGCGCGCGTCCCGCCGCGTCTTCGTGCCGGTTCTCTCGCCGCATGGCGCGCCGACGCTCGGCCGGGCGTTGCGGGCTAAACACCCGGCGCCGCCAAGATGACGCGTTCGTGATCCGAGGCAGGCTTTTTCTCACCTATCTGTCGCGGACAGGTTGGCTGCCCGATTGAAGGCATACGCGGTCGATTCTATGACCGGGTTTCAGCACCGCTTCCGAATGCAAGGATCCACTCATGGCTGATCTTCCGGATGTCGAGGCCAGTGCCCAGAAGCTTGCCACGTCGATCGAAGCCAGCAGCCTGCGTGAGCAGCTGGCAACAATCAAATTGGCGCTGACCACCTCGCCAGTGCGAAGGCAATTGTTTTGGGCCGCGATCGGCATCGTCGCAGTCATCGTGGCGAGCTCGATCGGGCAGATTCTGCTCAATCGCTGGAACCAGCCTTTCTACGACGCGCTGGCGCGGCGCGACATGCCGGCTTTCCTGCATCAGCTTCTGGTCTTTGCCGGCATCGCCGGCGGGCTTGTGGTGCTCAATGTCGGCCAGACCTGGCTCGACCAGATGCTCCGCCTGAAGCTGCGCGAGGCGCTGACGCTCGACCTGATCGACGAATGGATGCGGCCGGCGCGTGCCTTCCGGCTGACCCATGCCGGCGCCATCGGCGTCAATCCCGACCAGCGCCTGCAGCAGGATGCCGGGCATCTCTCCGATCTTTCCACCGGCCTCGGCATCGGCCTGCTGCAGTCCTGCATCCTGCTTGCCTCCTTTGTTGGGGTTCTGTGGTCGCTGTCTTCCGGCTTCGTCTTCCACATAGGCGGCCATTCGCTGGCCATACCCGGCTACATGGTCTGGGCGGCGATCCTTTATGCTGGCACCGCTTCGTGGTTGAGCTGGCTGGTCGGGCGGCCGCTGATCCGCTTCAACAACGATCGCTATACGCGCGAAGCGGAGCTGCGCTCCTCGGTGGTTCGCGTGAACGAGAATGTCGATGCCATCGCGCTCGCGCATGGCGAGGCCGATGCCAGGCGCCGCCTCGAATTCGATCTTGGCATGGTGCTGGGCGCCATGCGGCGCATCTACAGCGCCCAGATCAATCTTTCCTGGGTTACCGACACCTATGGCTGGATCACTGTCGTCGCGCCGATCCTTGTCGCTTCACCGGTCTATTTCGCCGGCGATATCAGCTTTGGCGGCTTGATGATGGCAGTCGGCGCTTTCAACCAGGTCCATTCCTCGCTGCGTTGGTTCATCAACAATATCGGCGGCATCGCCGATTGGCGCGCCACGCTGATGCGGGTCGCCGACTTCCGCATCGCGCTCGGCGACACCGACGCGCTGCACAATACGGAAAGGCGTATCGCCTTCGGCGAAAATCCGGACGGCAGCCTCACCTTCGAGAAACTTGAGATTGCCTCGCCGGAGGGATGCACCAAGCTTGCCGAGCCGCATGTTGAAATCCGCGCCGGCGACCGCGTCATGATCACCGGAGATCCGGGCGCCGGCAAGACGCTGTTCTTCCGCGCCATTGCCGGTTTGTGGCCATGGGGCAGCGGCCGCATCGGCATGCCGGCCGGAGAAGCGCCGATCTTTGTTCCGCGTACGCCCTATTTCCCGCTCGGCAAGCTGCGCGAGGTGCTCAACCATTCAGACGGCGCGGCGGAGGCGAGCGATGCCGAGATTTCGGAGGTGCTGGCGGATGTCGGGCTGCAGCGCCTGTCGTCCTCGCTCGATCGCTCGGCGCGCTGGGAGCGTGAACTCAGCGACGACGAGCAGCGTCTGTTGGCCTTTGCCAGGCTCGCCTTGCGACGGCCGAAATGGGTGATCATCGACGAGGCGCTGGACGCGTTCGACGGCCCGACGCTGAGGCAAGTGCTGTCGATGCTGGAGAAGCGCCTTCCCGACGCCGCGATCCTCAATATCGGCCGCGGCCAGCACAATGCCCGCTTTTTCCGGCGGGCGTTGACCATCGTCAAGGATGCCGGCCAACCGCCACTCAAGCCCGCCCGTATCAGGGCAGGTGCCATCGAACCGCCCCCGGCTATCGCCTCGGCTGGCCGAAAGAAATAGAAGGCAAGCTTTATTTCGCCGCGATCGCGGCGAAAAACTGTCGCGATCGTTTCAGATGGGGACGTTCCGATCGGCCATGCTTGACGCTCTCGCCCTGCTCGCCTGCCTTGCCTGCACCCCGGCGGCACCTGCGGCCGCGCCCGCCAATGCAATTGCCGTCGATGTCGAACTGGTGCTGGCCGTCGACATCTCGCAGTCGATGGATGAAAGGGAGTTTGCCCTGCAGCGCGCCGGCTATGTCGCGGCGCTGCGCCACCCCGACTTCATCAACGCCGTGCGTGCCGGCACCTCCGGCCGCATCGCCATCGCCTATTTCGAATGGGCCGGCACGATCCGCGACGATGCGGTCATTGCCTGGCAGGTCGTCGACAGCAAGGAGAGCGCCAACGCTTTCGCCGACAAGATCGCGGCCCGCCCGTTCAGGAGCTTTCGCGGCACCTCGATTTCCGGTGCAGTGGCCTTCGGCGCCGAGCTTTTCAACGGCACGGCCTTCGCCGGCAAACGCCGCGTCATCGACGTCTCGGGCGACGGCCCAAACAACACCGGCTTGCCGGTCACAACGGCACGCGATGCGGCGCTGGCGAAGGGCATCGTCATCAACGGCCTGCCGATCCTGATCAGCCCGTCACCTACCTTCAGTCATCTCGACCGGTATTATGCCGAATGCGTTACCGGCGGGCCGGGCTCGTTCGTGCTGCCGATCTATGCTGCTTCCGAATTCGCCACCGCCACTCGCCGCAAACTGATCCTCGAGGTCAGCGGCATCGAGTATCCCAGGGAAGATCCGAGGACGATCCGCGTCGACGCACCGATCGACTGCCTGCAAGGCGAGCGCGACCGGCGGTTTTTCTCCGACCCGTATTTCCCGGAACTCGACCGGTAAGGCTTGCCAGGGGTAAGCTAGGCTGGTGGCAGGCCGAAGGCCGGGAACAGAGATGGCCCGAGCGGCCCTATGAAGATCGTGAAGGAAGCGATCCCGCCCTCGGCCGCGTCGAACACATGCAGGGAATGGGCCCGCCATTCAGGGCCATCGTGGCTGCGGGAATAAACCCCGACCGCCGGCTGGGCATTGGCGCGGGTGGCCAGCGTGCGCAAGCCGCCAAACCTCGGCCAAACGGTCTCGAAGAAACCGCGGATCGCTTCGCGGCCTTGATACCATTCGCGCCAGGGCGGCATGGTATAGATGGCGTCCTCACGCAGGAGCTCGATCAAGCTGTCGAGATTGGCGGCCTGCCAGGCCTGCATGTAGCGTTCGAGCAGCATGCCTTCTTCGGGGCTGGGCCGTGATCGGCTGGCCGGCCGTCCCTGAGGATAGCGCGCCGCCAGCGTTGCGCGGGCCCGCTGCAACGCGCTGTTGATCGAAGCCGTCGATCCGCCCAGCAAACGCGCCGCCTCGACAGCCGACCATCCGAGGACGTCGGCAAGCAGCAGCGCGGCGCGCTGTCTGGGCGGCAGATCCTGGATCGCGGCGACGAAGGCGATCTGGACGGCCTCGCGGCTCTCGTAACGAGCTTCCGGACCTGGCTCGCTGCCGGCAATGTCTGGAAGCTCCGCGTCGGGGTAGGGCTCCAGCCAGGCGATGTCGGCTACAGGCCCGCCCATGGCCGCCCCGTGGGAGGGCGGCCGTCCGGGTTCCCGGAGAATGCGACGCGCCCTCGACCTCGCCTTGATGGCGTTGAGGCAAGCGTTGGTCGCGATCATGTAGAGCCAACCGCGAACCGAACCCCGCCCGTCGAACTCCGATCTTGCGCGCCAGGCGCGAAGCAACGTGTCCTGGATGAGGTCGTCGGCCTCGTGCAGCGAACCCATCATGCGATAGCAATGCAGCTTGAGCTCGCGGCGATGCGCGGCCGTGACCTTCTCGAAGGCCAGCCGATCGAGAATCGGCTGGCGTGCTGGGTCCAGAGGTGGCTGAGCGTCTGTCATGGGACTTCCGGGTTAGGTTCGCATTACGCGCGCCTCAGGCGGCCGGTGCAAGGCCGCTCCCGCTCACCATGAAGGAACTGCCTTGCGGTTGGCCGGTGGCGAGCGCGACCACCGCCCGTCCGACATCGGCCGGCGTTTGCATGTCGGTCATGGCGGCGATGAAGTCCGCCGGCTGGATGCCCATATAGGCCGCGATGCTGTCGACGCCGGCCTTGCCGACGCCGGTCTCCGGCATGATGCGCATCGGCGCGAGCGCCATGAAGCGCAGGCGGAGGCCGAGCCGGTCGGCCTCCTTCTGGCTATGACCGGCCAGGAACATCTGCATGCGTTTTGCGCCGGCATAGCCGCCGGCGTTCGGTGGCCCGCCGGTCAAGGCCGCGCCGCTGGAGATCAGAACGATCCGGGTTCCCGGCTTGAGCGGACGCCGCAGAGCGGCCCGGCAAAACAGGAACGAGGCCTTGACGTCCGTGTCCCAGTTTGCGGAGAACGCCTTCCAGTTCTGTTCATGCACCGGCGCGGAAGGCGCCAGCGCACCTGCACAGATCACCAGCACGTCCGGCTCCAGCGCGGCGAAGACCTTATCGGGGGCGGAGTCCACCGTCGCATCGACCGCGAGCGTCTTCACACCCGAGACCTCCCAGGCAAATTGCGCCAGAGCCTGTTTTCCGCGGGCGACGGCCAGCACCGTCGCTTTCTCCTTGAGGGCGGCCTCCGCGATGGAGCGGCCAACACCACGGCTGCCTCCGACGACGACGACATTCTGACCTTGCAACGATCCCATGGATCACCTCTCTGTTCCCGGCCGCCGGACCATCCAGGCGCGCTCATCGATAAGGACAGCGCGGGCGAGGGGAAATCATCGGTGCCAGGCGGAAATATCTTTCAGTGACGGCAGCGGCGCGCCAGTTTTGTATTCAGTGTCATTACCTCGGGGGTAATCGACCTGTGCGCTACGTCTCGGCAAAACTGCTCCCATCAAGCCGATTGTTCGGCTTTCGACCACAAGGAGTTACGCCATGACCGCCTATGCCGTCGCCCATATGCGCCAGGTCACGCCAGGGCCGCAGATCATCGAGTACCTGCACAAGATCGATGCCACGCTGGAGCCGTTTGGCGGTCGCTTCATCGTGCATGGCAGCGAGGTGGAAGCCGTTGAAAACACCTGGCCGGGGCACCTCGTGATTATCGAGTTTCCCGACAGGCAGCAGGCGCGCGCATGGTACGACTCGCCCGCCTATCGGGAGATCTTGCCGCTGCGTACCGGCAATTCCCAGTCCGACGTGGTCTTCGTCGACGGCGTCCAGCACCCGCACAAGGCCACCGACGTTCTCGAATAAAGGGACGATCTGCTACGACTGGCTCTTATCGTTTCAGCAGGAACACCGCCTGCTGGCCGAAAAAATTCCAGAACCACCACGGCATCGAGAAGCCGATCCGCTGGCCGTTGGCGTCGAGCGCGGTTGCCTTTTCCACCGTCGCGCCAAGCTCGTCGCATAGATTGACGAAATCGCGAATGGTGCAGAAATGGATGTTGGGGGTGTCGTACCAATAATAGGGCAGGTCCTTGGTCACCGGCATGCGGCCGTTGAAGAGCAGCGAAAAGCGCACCCGCCAATGGCCGAAATTCGGGAAGGAGACGATGGCGCGGTTGCCGATCCGGAGCAGTTCGTCGAGCACCAGCTTCGGATTGCGGGTCGCCTGCAAGGTCTGCGACAAGACGACGAAGTCGAAACCCTTGTCGGGATAGAATTGGAGATCCTTGTCGGCATCGCCCTGGATGACCGACAGGCCCCGCGCCACGCATTCGTTGACGCCGCGCTGCGACAGTTCCAGCCCGCGGCCATCGACCTTCTTGGTCTCCTGCAGCAATTCGAGCAGCAGGCCGTCACCGGAACCGACGTCCAGCACCCGCGACTGCGGCGGGATGAGATCGGCGACGACTTCGAGGTCGACGCGCTGGGCGCGGTTGACGCTCATGCGTTCGGCTCCTGCCTGGCGCATGGTCCTGATCCGAACAGTCCGCAACCTTCCGAGGTCATGCGCCGAGCCCTCTCGCCCGCGCGGCCGAGGCGATGAAGCCTTTGATGGCGGCGAACAGTTCCGGCTCGTCGAGCAGGAAGGCGTCGTGGCCGCGGTCGGTCTCGATTTCGACGAACGATACCGAGGCGCCGGCCGCGTTCAGCGCGTGCACGACCGAGCGGCTCTCCTCGGTCGGGAACAGCCAGTCGCTGGTGAACGAAACCAGGCAGAAGCGCGTCTTGGTGCCGGCGAAGGCATCGGCCAGCCGGCCGCCATGGTCGGCGGCGAGATCGAAATAGTCCATCGCCCGGGTCATGTAGAGATAGGAGTTGGCATCGAAGCGATCGACGAAGGTCATGCCCTGATGGCGCAGATAGCTCTCGATCTGGAAGTCGGCATCGAAGCCGAAGGTCAGGGCTTCGCGGTCTTGCAGGTTGCGGCCGAACTTGCGGTGCAGCGCTGCTTCCGACAGATAGGTGATGTGGGCGGCCATGCGCGCCACCGCCAGCCCCTTTTCCGGCCGCTTGCCATGCTCGAAATATTTGCCGCCATGCCAGTCGGGGTCGGCCATCACCGCCTGCCTGCCGACCTCGTGGAAAGCGATGTTCTGCGAAGAATGGCGGGCGCCGGTGGCGATCGGCAGCGCCGAGAAGACGCGCTCCGGATAGCTGGAGGCCCATTGCAGCACCTGCATGCCGCCCATCGAGCCGCCAAGCACGCTGAACAGCTGTTCGATGCCGAAATGCTCGACCAGCTTCAGCTGCGCCCGCACCATGTCGCGGATGGTGATGATCGGCAGGTCGAGCCCGTAGGGCTTGGCGGTGGCGGGATTTGTCGAGGCGGGGCCGGTGGAGCCGAGACAGCCGCCGATGACGTTTGACGAGATTACGAAGAAACGGTCGGTGTCGATGATCTTGCCGGGGCCGATCAGCACTTCCCACCAGCCCGGCTTGCCGGTCACCGGATTGGTGTTGGCGACATGCTGGTCGCCGGTCAGCGCATGGCAGACGAGGATGGCGTTGGAGCGCGCGTCGTTGAGCGTGCCATAGGTCTGGTAGGCGATCTGGAACGGCGACAGCAGCGTGCCGGCGTCGAGCTTGAGCGGCTTGTCGGCGCCGAAACGCAACACCGGGCTCGACGGCTGGTCGGCCTCGTTGTTGGTTTTTCGAGCGCGCAAAGCGACCATCACATCTCCTTGCCCGGGCTTCAGCTGCCGCCAGTCTGGAGCAACAACCAGTCAGGGCAACAAAAAACCGGCCATGCCTTCGCAAAGCCGGTTACAGGATGCAAACGGCCCTTTAGCAAGTTGTTTAACGTGGCTGCAAGCCGACCGGCCAAATCACCACGGAACTGTAGCCGTTCTTCTATGACTCGCGCATGGCTTCGTCAACGGCAAGTTCTTGATCCCGAATTGCCGCCCCTCGACATTCCGGGCCACGGCTTGTATTTCCGCTGCGGCCTCCGGATGGAGGCATCCTCGACGGATTTCATGGAATGAGCCAGACACCGGATCAGATACGTCCAACGCCCCGCGCCGGCATCATGGACATCGAAGCCTATGTGCCCGGCAAGAGCGCGGCGTCTGAAGGTGTCGCCAAGGTCCATAAATTGTCGGCGAACGAGAACCCGCTCGGTCCTTCGCCAAAGGCGATAGAGGCCGCGCGCGCGGTCGCCGACAAGCTCGCGGTCTATCCCGACGGCAGCGCCAGGCGCCTGAGGGAAGCGATCGCCGAGGTGCACGGGCTCAACCCGGCGAACATCGTCTGCTCCAACGGCTCCGACGAGATTCTGGGCCTGCTGGCGCAGACCTACCTCGCACCCGGCGATGAAGCCATCATCACCGAACACGGCTTCATGGTCTACAAGATCTATATACAGTCGGCCGGTGCGGTCCCGGTAACGGTCAAGGAGACCCACGAACGCGCCGACATCGACGCGATCCTTGCCGCGGTGACGCCGCGCACCAGGATCATCTTCCTTGCCAATCCAAACAATCCAACCGGCACTTACGTGCCGTTCCAGGAGGTGCGCCGCCTGCATGCCGGCCTGCCGCGAAACGTGCTTCTGGTGCTGGATGCCGCTTACGCCGAATATGTCCGGCGCAACGACTATGAAGCCGGCGTCGAGTTGGTGGGCAGCGCGGAAAACGTGGTCATGACCCGCACTTTCTCCAAATTGGGCCTGGGCGGCGCGCGGATCGGCTGGATGTATGCGCCAATGCACGTCATCGACGCGATCAACCGCGTGCGGGGACCTTTCAATGTCAATGCGACGGCAATCGAGGCCGGCATCGCGGCGATCCGCGACCGCGCCCACATCGAACGCAGCGTAGCGCATAACGAGACCTGGCTGGCTTGGCTGAGCGAGCAATTGGAGGGGCTTGGGCTGCGGGTGACGCCGAGCGTCGGCAATTTCATCCTCATCCACTTTCCCGAGGACAAAAAGCATTCGGCGGAGGCGGCCGACGACTACCTCAGCCAGCGCGGCTACATATTGCGGCGCGTTTCCGGCTACGGTTTTCCCAACGCGCTGCGCATGAGCATCGGCACCGAAGAGGCCAACCGCGGCGTTGTCGCAGCACTCGCGACATTCCTGAAAAGCTAGAACACCATGACCTCACCGATGTTCGAAAAGATCGCGCTGGTCGGCATCGGCCTGATCGGCTCGTCGCTTGCCCGCGTCATCCGCCGCGAGGGACTGGCCGGCCAAGTCGCGATTTCGACGCGCAGCGAGGCGACGCTGGCGCGGGCGCGCGAACTTGGCCTTGGCGACACCTACACGACGGACGCGAAAGAGGCGGTTCGCGACGCCGATCTGGTCATCGTTTCGGTGCCGGTCGGCTCTTCGGGTACCGTCGCCGCGGAGATCGCACCGGCGCTGAAGAAGGGCGCCATCCTCACCGATGTCGGCTCGACCAAGGCGTCGGTCATCGCGCAGATGCAGCCGCATGTCCCTGATGGCGTGCACTTCATCCCCGGCCATCCTTTGGCCGGCACCGAAAAATCGGGACCGGATGCCGGTTTTGCCGAACTGTTCGAGAACCGCTGGTGCATCTTCACGCCGCTGCCCGGCACCGATCCCGCGGCACTGGAAAAGCTCTCGGAATTCTGGCGCCGCTGCGGCTCCAACATCGACACGATGGACCCGCAGCATCACGACATGACGCTGGCCATCGTTTCGCACCTGCCGCACATCATCGCCTACAACATCGTCGGTACCGCCGACGATCTGGAGTCGGTGACCAAGTCCGAGGTCATCAAATACTCGGCTTCCGGCTTTCGCGACTTCACCCGTCTCGCGGCGTCCGACCCGACCATGTGGCGCGACGTCTGCCTGCACAACAAGGACGCCATTCTCGAAATGCTGGCGCGGTTTTCCGAGGATCTGTCCTCGCTGCAGCGGGCGATCCGCTGGGGCGACGGCGAAAAGCTGTTCGACCTGTTCACCCGCACCCGCGCCGTCCGCCGCTCGATTATCGAGGCCGGCCAGGACATCGACGTACCGGATTTCGGCCGCCAGGCAGTCGAACACCCGCCGAAGGGATAAGCCGCGGCAGGCCGATCGCAGGCCAGACCGCCCTAGAACGGTTCATCGTTTCACGGAAACGCCGAGCCGCTCTATCTTTTTGTTTTGACGCAATTCCGGACGGAAAACCGTTCACACTTTTCCTGGAATTACTCTAAAGCGCGTCGCGTTCGACCGGCCTCATGTGACGCGCATTAGGTTCTTGTTTTGATGCATGTCGTTGTCGCAAAACCGCTGCACACTTTTGCGCGACATGCATTAGTCGAGCGGCTTGATCTTGCCGAGCGGGATGAAGCCGAGCGAGGCCTTGCCCCTCACGATCTTAAGCGGCATCGACGGCTGGTTGCCGAGCAGCGCCAGTCCGGCAAAGCCGGTTTGGATCTCTTTCTTCTGCTCGGGGATGGCGGTGGCGAGGATTGCCGCCACTGCCTTCGGATCAGTGAGCCTGATCGTCAGGTCGGCATTTAGGAGACCGTCGTCATCGACCGACAGCGGTCCGGAAACGGTGATGCGCGCAGTTCCGGACGACAGATCGAGCTCGTGGATTTCGGCCGCCTGGCCGCGCAGGCTCTTCGGATTTGCCTTGATCAGTGTCACGCCGTTCTTCAGCGTCACGTCGCCGCTGCCGTCGAGCGGCGGCAAGACGCGCCCGTCGATGGCCGCCGCGTCAATTTCGAGATCGGTGAAATTGCCGGCATAGTCGATGTCCGGGCCGTTTGGGCGCAATTGTCCGGTGGCGGCTCCGGCGCTGAACAGCGAGACTGGATCGGTGTCGTCTGCCGGATCGGTCTGGCCGGACAGGCCTTCTGCCTGCAGCGACAGCCGCCTCGGCAGCGGCCAGGACAGCTTCATGTCGGCCCGCAGATCATCCCAGTCGATCCACAGCGGGGTCATGCCGGGAACAGAGGTCCTGAGCGGCCCCCTGAGCTCGGCGGCAGGCGACAAAAGCCGGGTGATCTGCGTGGCGGCGTTGATTTTGCCTGTCGATGCCGCGACGTTGCGGCGGTCGTCCTCGTAAGCCAGACTGTCGCAGGAAAGGGTGAAGCTGAAGGGATAGCCCCTAACCGCGAGATTGGCGCACTCGGCCTTGATACCGTTGTCGTCGAGATCGGCGACCGCCTTGTCGGTCGCGCTCTCGACCAGGTCCGCCAGGTAGAACCAGCCCGCGCTGTAGATGCCGAACAGCACGAGAATGAATGCGGCAAGCCACAACAGGCGGCGACGTTGGCTGGGCGGCGGGCGCTCGTCACTTGACGTCATGCTGCGGCTTTCGTTAACGCGGGTGGCACGGGCGGGCTGTCGCTTGCGGCAACAACGGGTAGACGGACTGAAACACCACCGGTGGGGTGGTTCGTCACAATCAGGCTTGGCGATATGGGCGATTTTTGGGTTTTTGGCTACGGCTCACTGATCTGGCGGCCGGGATTCGCCCATGTCGAGACGCGGCGCGCCCGCCTGCATGGCTATCGCCGTTCGCTCTGCGTCTATTCTTTCGTGCATCGCGGCACGCGCGAACGGCCGGGCCTGGTGCTCGGCCTCGACCGCGGCGGCTCCTGCATCGGGCTGGCGTTCCGGGTTCCAGGCGAGCTGCGCAACGAGGTCATCACCTATCTGCGCGAGCGCGAACTGGTCACCAACGTCTATCTCGAACGTGTACTCAGCGTTCGCCTCGACAAGAGTGAAACGGATGGGGGCGAGACTGTCGAAGCCATCGCCTATGTCGTGGACCGCAGCCATGAGCAATATGCCGGTGCGCCCGACCCGGCCGAGGCGGCGGCCGTCGTTCGCGGCGCCGTCGGCCAGTCGGGCAGGAATGAGGATTACGTGTTCAGCACGCTGGAGCACCTCGAAGCACTGGGTATAAGCGATCACTGGCTGGAAGACGTGACGAGACGGATCGCGACGTAGCTTCGGTGTCGTGGCCTGGGCTACATCCTGAAAATCTGTTTTCCAAGATCGGCGCGATCCAGGCTGCCTGCCACGGCAAGCTTGAACTCGGTCAGCGCGTGGAGACCGCCGACAGGAACGTGGAAGCCCGGCTGACCGAAGATGTCGATGATCTCGCGTAGGACAGGCCGGTCGGCTTCGGCCGGCGGCGAAAAGAAATAGCGATAGATATTCGCCCTGATCTCGACACCACTCAGCAAGAGATCGAAATTGTGCAGTTCGAAGCGCTCGACACTCATGCCGCCATTGATCACCCTCTGTCCGCCAAGCGCCAGGGTGCGAATCAATTCGCCGCTGACAGGTCCGCCGACATTGTCGATAATCCCGTTCAATCCGGCGCCGCCGGTGATATCCATCACCGCTTCCCGGATACTTGGCTTCAAGTCCGAAAGGTCAAGAATGGCAGCGGCGCCAAGCGTTTTCAGGTCGAAGCTTTGGTGCGAGCGCCGCACAAGCGCGATGACGTTGATGCCGCGTCGTTGGGCGAACTGCATCACCATTGTCGAAATCGACGAATAGCCGGCCGTGACAGCCAGCCACTGGCCGGGCCGCACACGGGAATCCACCAGCAGATCCCACGCGGTAATGGGGTTCACCATCTGCCCGGCGCGTTCGACCGGATAGCCGGCAGGCAATGGGATCAGCCATTCGGCTGGAATGGCCGCGTACTCGGCCCAACTGCCATAATAGCTGAACGCGACAAGCGTGCCCGGTTCCAACGGGACGTTTGCGCCGACGGCCTCGACGATGCCGGCGCCATGATTTCCGGCGATCTGCTGGGGAAAATGCGGCTTCTTCGGTTCGGGATAGAGGTTCTGGATAAACAGGAAGTCGCCCGGATTGATCGAGGCCGAGACCATCCTGAGCAGCACATCGTCGTCGCCGATCCGCGGCATCGGCAGGTCATCCACATAGAGCACGTCGCGCGGCGAGCCGATTGCGTCAAATACAATTGCTTTCATGCCGGTCTCCATAACAAACGATCGGGGGCAAACAGTCTGGGCCCGGCCAGACCGTGCCGAGACTTGCGTCGGCGCCGCGGAACCTACGGTCGGCCGGCAAAAGTCAGAATTGGCAGATTTGACAATCTATGTGCTAAACTTGCCAGATCGTTTCTTCAGAGGCTGCTGGTTTGGATATCCCGGACGCGGCGCGGCGGGTCGCGGTTTTGTGAAGCGCCGGCGGGCTGGAAAGGAGGCTATGCGTTTGACGTCGCCGCGGCGCGACATAGGTTAGCCCGGTCGGCGGCTCCCACCCGCCCCAGCATGAATCACCATGGAGATCAGCCTTGCAGAAACGTCGTCTCGGTCGCACCGACCTATCCATCGCGCCATTGGTTCTGGGCGGCAATGTCTTCGGCTGGACCGCCGATGAGAAAACCTCCTTCGACCTGCTCGATCGCTTCGTCGACGCCGGCCTCAACGCCATCGACACGGCCGATTCCTATTCGCGCTGGATTGCCGGCCACCGGGGCGGCGAATCCGAAACCATGATCGGCAAATGGATGAAGAGCCGCGGCAACCGCGAAAAGGTTGTCGTCGTCACCAAGGTCGGCTCGGACATGGGACAGGGCAAGAGGGACCTGTCCGCCGCCTATATCGAAAAGGCCATCGACGCCTCGCTGAAGAGGCTGCAGGTCGATACCATCGATCTTTATCTGTCGCACTGGCCTGATCCGGCCACTCCCTATGAGGAAACGCTCGGCGCCTACCAGAGACTGCTCGATAAGGGCAAAATCCGCTCTACCGGCGCTTCCAACCTCGACGCCGCCCAGTTGCGCGCCGCACTCGACGTGGCAAGCCTGCGCGGCCTGCCGCGCTACGAGGTGCTGCAGCCGGAATACAATCTCTACGACCGCTCGTCCTTCGATGGTCCGCTGCGCGATCTGTGCACGGCCGAGGACATCGGCATCATCACCTATTTCAGCCTCGCCAAAGGATTTTTGAGCGGCAAGTATCGCAGCGAAGCCGACCTCGGCAAAAGCCCGCGCGGTGGCGGCGTGAAAGGCTATCTCAACACGCGCGGCATGCGCATTCTCTCAGCGCTCGATGCCGTTTCGGCCAGACATTCGGCCAAGCAGGCGGAAGTGGCGCTTGCCTGGGTAATGGCGCGGCCCGGCGTCACCGCTCCGATCGCCAGCGCGACGACGCTCGACCAGCTCGACAGCCTGGTGCGTGCCGCGTCGTTGCAGCTCAGCCCGGACGATATCGCCGAGCTCGACAAGGCCAGCGCATAGCCGCGCACGATCGTTCAAGACCGGCGCCGCTGCCTTGCCCTACCGTCCCTGCATCATCGCAGGATGCAGGGACGCCGCATGGCCGGACAAGTTCTTCTCGATCAGCAGCTATGGCAGCAATTGCTGGCGCTTGTGCTGGCGTCGGCCATCGTCATGGGCAGCCCGGGGCCGGCGACGATAAGTGTCACCGCGGTCGGCGCCGCGTTCGGCCTGCGCGATTCGCTCCGCTATGCCTCGGGGATCGTTGTCGGCACGGTCCTCGTGCTTTTGGTGGTGGCGACCGGCATCATGGCCGTTCTCGCCGCGTTGCCGAAGCTCGCAGCGCTGCTGGCGGTCGTCTCGGCAGCCTACATCCTCCACCTGGCGTTCAAGATAGCCACGGCGCCGCCACTGGCGGCACGCGTCGGTGGCGCGGCCCTTCCCACCTTCCTTGGCGGGTTCTTTCTGGGCGTTGCCAACCCGAAAGCCTATGTGGCGATTGCCGCCGTATTCGCCGGCGCGTCTTCCGGCGCCGCCGCCCGTCTTGCTATTTCAGCCAAGCTGGCGGTTCTCGCCTTGATGATCGTTGCCATTCATCTCTTGTGGCTTCTCGCCGGCGCGGCTTTTGCACGTTTGCTGCGCAAACCGCTGGCGTCGCGGATCATCAATCTGGTGTTTGCGGTGACGCTGATTGCAACAGCCGCCCTGGCTGCCCTGCCGTGAGCCATTCTGGCATCCGCGGCCGTTGCCTCAGCCTTTCAATTCAGGTTTCGCGTCCAGCTCACCAAGCCGTTTCACCGCCGTCGGCGGCATCGGCGGCGGGTTCGGCGACTGCGACGCTTCGACGAGGAGCTGGTCGCAGGCGGCCTCCGTCTTGCCGATCAGCCGTTGCATGAATTCGTCCTTGCCGAGGCCGGGCGGGATCGGTGGCAGGAAGCGCGCCTTGATCGTGCCGGGATAGCGCAGGAATTTGCGGCGCGGCCAATAGAGGCCGGCGACGTGAGCGACCGGCACCACCGGAATGCCAAGTTGCGCGTAGAGTTCGACGATGCCGTATTTGTAGACCGGTTCGTCGCCCGGCGCCCGGCGGGTGCCCTCGGGATAGATGATGAGCTGGCGCGGATTGCGCGCCAACTCCTGTTTGGTCGCGGCGATCACCATCTTCAATGCCTTCGAGCGGCTGCCGCGATCGACCGGAATCATCCGCATCTTCAAGATGTACCAACCGAAGAACGGGATCCAGGTCAGCTCCCGCTTCAATATGTAAACGGGATCGTCGAGATACGGCAGGAAAGCGATCGTGTCCCAGAAGGACTGGTGCTTCGGCGCCAGGATGAAGGAGCCTTCAGGCAGGTTTTCCTGGCCGGTGATCTCACTTCTGGTGCCGGCGATATTGTCGTAGAGCCACATGCTGGTGCGCGACCAGAATTTCGGCACGAACCAGGCGCGATGGCGCGGCGACAGGAAATAATACGGGGTCCAGAGGATCATCTGGACGATCAAATTGAGGTAGAAGGCGAGATTGAACGCCAGCGAGCGGAGATAGAGCATACAGCGATTGCCCGATGAGGAGGTGTGCGTTGGTTACACCAAGCGCCGGCAAAAAGGAAACGCTGCGAGGCGGGCGATCGGCCCGGTCTTGCGATGGGCCGTCTTCGTCACGTTTGCCACGCCGCCTGCAGCAGGCGGTGTCTCAGGCGCGGGGCGGCGAAGTCGAGGAATGCGCGCAGCTTTACCGGCAGCAGCCCCTGGCCGGCATGGACGAGGCTCACCGGCCATGGGTCAGGCTCAAACTCCTGCAGCACCGGGCGCAGCGTACCCGACCGGACTGCGGCGGCGATCTGGTAGGAAAGCAGCCTCGTCACGCCGACGCCGGCAATCGCCGCATCGATTGCTGCCTCAGCCGTGTTGACCCGTAACCTGGAGCGGACCGGCACGCTGAATTCAGCCTTGCCGGTGGCGAAGCTCCAACTGGCGGCGGTGAGCCCTTCGAAGGTGATTGCACTGTGTGCTGCAAGCTCTTGCGGCGTTTTCGGTGTGCCGTGCTCGGTGAGATAGGCCGGGCTCGCGCAAACGACGCGGCGGATCGAACCCAGGCGGGTGGCGATCAGGCTCGAATCGGCAAGCTCGCCGATGCGGATGGCGAGATCGATGTGCTCTTCGACCAACTGGGTTATCCGGTCGGCGAGTGTCAGCCGCACACTTACCTCAGGATAGACGGAGAGGAAGCCGGTGACGACCGGCAGCACATGCAGGCGGCCGAAGACGATCGGCGCAGTGACGATCAGTTCGCCGGTCGGGGCGCTGTATTCGCCGGCGGCAATTCGCTCGGCCTCGCCGACCTCATCGAGAATGCGACGACAGGCGGCGAGATAGGCGTGGCCTGCATCGGTCAGCGACAGCCGCCGCGCCGAGCGGTTCAACAGCCGTGTCTTCAGGTGCTTTTCCAGGTCCGAAACCTTGCGGCTGACCGTCGTCAGCGGAATGCCGAAGCGGCGCCCGGCAGCCGAGAGGCTGCCTGTCTCCGCTGCGGCAACGAAAAGCGACATGGACTGGAGGCGATCCATAGCTCTCCCGAAAATTGCCTTTCCGAAAAACGGAAGGATAGGTTGCAGATATGGCATCTGCATCTCGAAGATGGAAGGCCCTATTTCGTGAGTGAACAATGCAGCGCAACTCGGCGCGTAAGGAGGGTTTTCATGAACGCTCACACCAGCGATGTCGCCTTCACCCCGACGGTGAAGGCGATCCAGGCCCGCAAGGGCTCCCGCCAGGCCTATGCCCGTGTCGAGGAGCGTGGCGGCTGGCAGGCGGCAATCACGCCCGATCTCGCCGCCTTCATCGAGGCGCAGACCAGCGTCTTTCTGTCGACCGCCAATGCGGACGGGCAGCCCTACATCCAGCATCGCGGCGGGCCTGCTGGTTTCCTCAAGGTACTCGACCAGCGGATGATCGGCTTTGCCGATTTTGCCGGCAACAGGCAGTTCATCACCCAGGGCAATCTCAGCGACAACCCACAGGCTTTCCTGTTCCTTATCGATTATGCACACCGGCAGCGCATCAAGATCTGGGGCAAAGCGCGCGTCGTCGAGGGCGATGCCGAGCTGACGGCAACGCTGATGCCGCAAGACTACAAAGCGCGACCCGAGCAGGTCATCCTGTTTACGGTTGCGGCTTGGGATTCAAATTGCTCGCAGCACATCCCGCAGCGTTTCGAAGCGGCCGACGTGGCGGCGGCTCTGGCCGAACGCGACCGGCGTATAGAACGGCTCGAGCAGGAGATCGCGCGCTTGGGCTCGGGTGCAACAGCCAGGGAATAAAAACTGCCGGTGCCGTTCAGTTTCCGCCCGCGGCGTCGGCCAGCGTCACGCTGTCGGTTTGCTTCACCGGCATGATGCCGCGCGCCAGCGCTAGCAGGTATTTGTTGTATTCGGTGAACAGCACGCGTAGCGCTTCCGGCTTGGTCAGCCAGCCACCATTCCCGAGGTTGGTGTTGACCACTGGATAAGGCTCGAGCCTTGCGCCGTGTAGCAGCCGGCCCATTTCCAGCAGGCTGCGCGGCATGTGATAATTGTTGGTGACGAGGATCACGGTGCCGTAGGCGTGGTCTTCGACCCATTTGGCGCTTTCCTCGGCATTGCCGATCGTGTCGAGCGCGGCGCGGTCGATGTCGACGCAGCAGGAAAAGAGCCTCTTGTCGCCGCCGGTAGCGGCCTGAAGCTGGCGGCGGCTGGCGGAAGGATGAACGCCGCTGATCAGCAGCCGCTCGCCCTTGCCTGATGCAAGCAGCCCCATTGCGGCGTCGAGGCGCGACTGGCCGCCGGTCAGCACGATGATAGCGTCGGCTCTTGCCGGATTGGCGGGCGTCGTCAGACGGCTGACGGTATTGGCGAACCAGCCGAAGCCGGCGACAAACAACGCCACAATGGCGAGCAGAAGGAGAGCCGAGAGGCGCAAGGAGCGGGCAGCCAGCAGCCGCCCATGTTTGGCGAATTGATCCGGCTTGGCAAATTCATCAGGCCCGGCGAATTCATGCGGACGCGCAACCAGCACTGGCATGCACCCAGCGGTATCGGTCGAGTCCCGAACGTCCATCATGAAATGGTTAATCCCGAAATACGGCCTTTGGTAGGAAAAAAATGCAATTTTCGTGACGCTGCGTTTTCATCCGTGATCGATCTTTCCTTTAGCCGGCGTCCGGTTGGCGAATGTCGATGTCGCTGAGATAGGTAACCACGGTGAAATGGGAGGTTGCCGCCGTCAGCGCGCCGATTACCAGCACCATGACAGCGACCCCGAGATAACCCGCCGAGCCGATGGCGAAATTGCCGAACAGGGCGGTCGCCTGATCAGCCTGTGGCGTTGCCATGTTGCGTGACGACCACCAGGAGAAGACGATGAAGACCAGGATCGCCGCGGCGCCGCCTGCCGCGGCGCCCTTCATGCCGGTGACCAGAAAATGCCGGCGGAATTCGCGCGCGATGAAGCGCGCCTCGGCGCCGACAAAATGCAGCACCTCGATGATGTGGCCGTTGCCGGCCATGGCGCCGCGCGTTGCGAACACCACGGTCAGCACCGTCGCCGACAGCATCAGCGCCAGCACTGCAATACCGATCGTTACCGTGGTGCGGGCCATGGCAACCAGCCGGTCGACCCAGGTGCGATGATCGTCGAGCGAGGCACTCGGCAGCTTCGGCGTGATTGCCGCACGCAGTGCGGCAAAATCGGGCGGGTTGTTCTCGTCGATGGTGATGATGATCAAGCGCGGCACCGGCAGCTCATCGATGTTCAATCCCGAGCCCAGCCAAGGTTCGAGCAGCCGGGCCGTTGCTTCGCGGTCGACGATCCTGGCGCTTTTCACGCCAGGGAATTCGCCTGCGATCTGCGAGGCCAGCGCAAGTGCAGCCTCCATGTCGAGGCCGTCGACCGGCTTGATCTGGATGGTCGCCTCGCGCGAGATCTGGTTCTCCCAGACGGAGGCGGTGTCACGCACCAGCGTGACTGCGCCAAACGTAAGGCAGGACAGAAACGTCATGATGGCGATGACCAGCACCAGCGCCCGGCCGGCGATGTTCTGCGCCGGCACGATGGGCGCCAACTTGCGCTGGACGCGGGGCTTTGCCGCCGCGGCGTCCTGACCCTCGAAATGTTCGACGGAGAGCTCAGTCATAGATGTCCAGCCTTCCGCCGGCCAGGATCATTCGCCGTGCGTCGACCTGTTCCATCAGGCCGAGGTCGTGTGTGGCGATCACCACGGCGGTGCCCAGCCGGTTGAGCTCGATGAACAACCGCAGCAAGCGTCGTGCCAGCGGCGGGTCGACATTGCCGGTCGGCTCGTCGGCGAGCAGGATCTCGGGCTGCTCGATCAACGCCCGGGCGATCGCGGCGCGCTGCTTCTCGCCGCCAGACAGCACCGGCGGCAGCACATGCATGCGCTCGCCGAGGCCGACCCATTTCAGCAGCTCGGTGACGTCGGTGCGGTAGGTCGCCTCCTCGCGGCCACGCACGCGCAGCGGCAAGGCCACGTTCTCGTACGTGGTCATATGGTCGAGCAGGCGAAAATCCTGGAACACCACGCCGATGCGCCGTCTCAGATGCGGCAATTCGGTGCGCGAGATGCGCGAGCGGTCCTTGCCGAAAATGGTGATCAGGCCGCGCGTCGGCTTCAGCGACATGAACAAAAGCCGCAGCAACGTCGTCTTGCCGGCGCCTGAAGGTCCGCTCAAGAACTGAAAGGAGCGCTCCGGAATGTGCAAGGAGATGTCGCGGAGAATCTCCGGACCCATGCCATAGCGGAGGCCGACATTTTCGAAGCGGATCACTTTCGACGACCTGAAATTCTCGGCGGCAAGATGCCAGCCCCTTCTGTGGAAAGACCATCGGCCGGCATGGTTAACCGACGGTTAATTTGGGGGCTTTTCGAGCGAGTCACAGGGGTTCCGGTGGGGAAGCGTTAACCATTTCCGTTTACCCAAAAGAAACGAACAGCGAACAGGTGCCGTAGTGTTGGGCCATGATGGCT
Source organism: Mesorhizobium sp. M1328 (assembly GCF_040318075.1). NCBI lineage: Bacteria > Pseudomonadati > Pseudomonadota > Alphaproteobacteria > Hyphomicrobiales > Phyllobacteriaceae > Mesorhizobium > Mesorhizobium sp. M1328. The sequence continues at coordinate 126,582 of NZ_JAMYLO010000015.1, forward strand.
GAGGATCGAACCGCGCGCCCGGTTTCCGGCGAAATCATGACCGATCCGGCCGCCGAGCCGGAACGCATCATGCATGACGTGACCGCCGACGTCATCGATGCCGACTATCAGGTGCTGCCGCGCCATTTTACACGTCCAGACTTTGCGTCGCCGCCTGCGCGCATGATTTCTACGCCTTCGATCGAAGGCATGGACATGTTGCGCAAGCCCGAAACCGCCGTCGAACGGCCGTTGTGGGTGCATGGTGGGCCGATCTTCTGGATTTTCGGCGTCGGTGCCGCCTTTGCCGCCTTCTGGATTTCGGGCGGCCATGCGTTGGTTCGTTAGAGCGGCGCCAGAAAGTCGACAGGTCACCAGATAAACGATTCGCGACGCGCTGGGGACATCCGACCGTTCGCGGGCGTCCTGCGAAAGATTGGCCTTGCCAGCCGGCTCGACATGCCTAGAAACGGGTTGAAGACCGTTTTCGGTCGGCTTCGCCTGCAAGGCGATCATTTCTGGAAGGGGCAGCCAATGCCAGTTGTGCGCGGCAAGGACATCGAAGTCCTGTTTTCGGCGTCCGCCATCGCGCGGCGGAACCTGGAACTTGCCAAGGAGATCGCCGGGCACGACTACCACGACCTTCTGGTAATCTCGGTGCTGAAGGGATCGTTCATCTTCGCCGCCGATCTTATCCGTGCCATGCACGATGTCGGCCTGTCGCCGGAGGTCGAGTTCATCTTCATCTCCAGCTATGGCGCCGGGACGACCAGCGGTGAGGTGAGGGTGCTGCGCGACATCGACAACGAGGTCGCGGGCCGCGATGTGCTTCTCATCGACGACATTCTGGAATCCGGCAAGACGCTGAGCTTCACTCGCGACCTCATGCTGTCGCGCGGCGCGAGGAGCTGTGCAATCGCCGTGCTGCTCGACAAGCGCATGCGCCGCCAGACCACGCTCAACGCCGATCATGTCGGCTTCGACTGCCCCGATTATTTCGTCGTCGGTTATGGCATGGACGTCGCCCACGCGTTTCGCGAATTGCCGTTCGTCGGCATCGTCAAGGGCGACGCCTAAAAGCGCGTCGCGTTCGACCGGCCTCATGCGACGCGCTTTAAGTTCTTGTTTGATGCATGTCGTTATCGCGCAAAACCGCTGCGCACTTTTGCGCGACATGCATTGGTTGGGTTGTCGCCGCTCGCGGTTCAGGAAACATCAACTTTTCCTCGCCAAATATCCTGCACATGGCAAAGCTCCTGATCGTCGAGGACGATGAATCCGTCCGCACCCTCGCCGCCCGTGCGCTCGAACGCGCCGGGCATAATGTCGCTGTTGCCGCCGACGGCGCACACGGTCTTTCTCTGATCGGGGCGGCGCAGGGGGGCTACGACCTTGTGCTGTCCGACATCCGCATGCCGGAAATGGACGGCATCGAGATGGCCAAGGCGGCAGCGGCGCTGTTCCCGGCGATGAAGATCATGCTGATGACAGGCTATGCCGACCAGCGCGAGCGCGCCGAGGAATTGGACGGCATTATTCTCGACGTCGTGCAGAAACCGTTCACGCTGGCTGAAATCCGCGCCCGCGTCGAACAGGCGCTCGCCTGCTTCGCCTAAAGCCCAAGGCCGACCGCCTTCAGGCAAGGTCGCAGGTCGCCGCAATGGCTGGCGCGCCGCTCCGGCGCCGGCTGGCATTGAGCGCAAACAGGCCGGCGCCGATGATGAGGGCTGCGCCGGTCGCCGTCGCTGGTCGCGGCACTTCGGCAAAGAACAGAAAACCCCATAGCGGCGACCAGATGATACCGGTGTATTCGAAGGTGGCGACGCTGTTGGCGGGCGCCAGCCGGTAGGCCTGCGACAACAGGATCATGCCGGCCGAGGCAACGAAGCCGCATGCTCCCATCTTGAGCAGATCCGGCGTCGTCGGCCAGACCCATGGCCGGACGAGGAATTCGAGGCTCGGATGCACAGCATGGTCAATGCCTGCCAGCCAAAACAATGCCGCCACCAAGGCAGCGCCGGCCAGATAGGCGCCGTTCTGATAAAACGCCATGACGGTCGAGGATTCGGTGTCGCCGATCTTGCGTGCCATCAGCTGCGAGAAACCGTAGAGCAGAGCCGATCCTAGCGACAGCAGCGCCGCCCAGTCGAACAAGCCGGCGCCCGGGCGCACCATCACCAGCACGCCGAGCATGCCGACCAGGACGGTGGCGAGCGCCTGCCAGGACACGCGTTCGCCGAGATAGGGGCCGGCCAACGCCATGATGAACAGCGGCGCCATGAAATAGAGCGCCACCGCGTCAGCCAGCGGCAGGGCGGCGATTGCCAGATAGTAGGCCGTATAGGAGGTGAACTGGATGAAGGCGCGCATCGTAAGCATGCCGAACCGCTTCGACAGGATCGCCTGCAATCCGACATCGGCGTGGACGAGGAAAACCAGGATCGGCAGGGCGACTATCGAGCGGATCGCCATCACCTCGGTGACGGGATAGTGGCTCGACACCGCCTTGACCAGCGGATCCTGCAGCGAAAAGACCAACACGCCGAGACAGAGGCTGAGGATGCCGAGCACAAGCCGATTCTGCATAGGCGCTCCTGTCTCCCGCTTGCGCGGCCGAAAGCAGGCCTGCATCCGGGTAAAAAGAACCCGCCACCGTTTCGGGCAGCGGGTACGAGTGAGGACTTTTGCTTGGTCCGCGGCCGATTTCGCGGCCGCATATCCAATGGGTGAGGCAACTATCGTCCGCCGTTTGACATGTTGCAAACGAATTGGAATGATGCCAGCTATCAGATTTTCTTATGGCGGGCACATGCGACCCAATCTCGACAGCGACCTGTTGCGCACCTTCGTGGCGGTCGCCGACACCGGCAATTTCACCAAGGCGGCGGAGCGGGCCGGCCGCACCCAGTCGGCGGTCTCGATGCAGATGAAGAGGCTCGAAGGCATGGTCGGCGGCAGCCTGTTCGAGCGCGGCTCGCGCGGTGTGGCGCTGACGCGGCGCGGCGGCGAGCTCATCGCCAACGCCAGGCGCATCGTTTCACTGCTCGACGAGACGGCGGCATCGATGGTCGCGGCGCCGCTTGGCGGGCCGGTGCGCATCGGTATCCCGGAGGAATATGGCCACGCGATCCTGTCGCGCGCGCTCGGCGCCTTTGCCAAGCGCCATCCTCAGGTCGACATCACCGTCCGCTACGCGCATTCCGGTGCGCAGATCGCGGCGCTCGCCGCCGGCGATCTCGATCTGGCGGTGGTGTTCGAATGGCAGGATCTGTCAGGCGGTGAGGTGCTGATGCATGATCCGACCGTATGGGTGACGTCGGAACTGCATCACATGCATGAGGAGCGGCCGGTGCCGATCGCGCTCTACAACCGTGCCGGCTGGTGCAAGGATTTCGCGATAAAGTCGCTGGAACAGCGTGGTCTCGCCTATCGTGTCGCCTACACCAGCGATACCAATGGCGGCCTGCGGCTCGCCGTCACCTCCGGGCTGGCGATTGCGCCGATCTCGCGCAGCAACATCCCGGCCGGCTGCCGCGAGCTTACGGCCGCAGACGGGTTCGGCGACATCGATTCCTCGAACGTAGTGCTGCGGCGCAATCCGAACGCTTCCGGCGAGGCCATCGACGGCATGGAAGACGCGATCCGCGAGGCGTTCACCAACCGTTAAAACATGCCGCTCAGTCCGGCGGTGGCGGCCACCACGGACCGCACGGCGATCTTCCGAATATTGGGGGCAGCCTTACTTCAGCTCCAGCAACCGCTCCAGATAGCTGCGCTCGATATCGGGGCTGAGCGCGTTGCCGAGCCGCTTGCGGATCGCTTCGAGGATCTGGCGGGCACGCTGCACGTCGATCTCGTCAGGCACTCTCACCGAACTTCCGTCATCGGGACCCTCGCTGGTGCGGGGCCGCCCGAGCGGGTCACGGTCGGCATTCTGCTGGCGCCCGCCCTGCCCGTTGCCGCCCTGGTCGCCTTGCATCGCCTGCAATTGCTTCATCATGTCTTTGGCGCCTCTGCGCAAGGCTTCCAACGCGCGGCCCTGGTGACCGACGGCCTGGTCGCCTTCGCCCTCGCCGAGCGCCTGTTCGGCATTGCCCATGGATTTGCCGGCCTCGCCAAACCCTTCGTTGGGGTCGAGGCCCATGCCTTCGAGGCTCTTCCTCAATTGATCGAGCTCGCTCTGCAGCTTGCCCTGGCCTTCCTGCAATTGCTTCAGCGCATCAGCAAATTCCTGCGGCGTCATCGGCTTCGGCCGGCCGAGCGGATCGCGGTCGTCACCCGGGCCGGGCTTGCCCTGTTCGTCCATCGGGCCTGGCTCACCGTTCTCGCCGAGCTGCTCGTCGCGGTTCTGCCCGCGCTGTTGCTGGCCGCGCTGCATCTGGTCCATGCGGAAAGTGTCGTTCATCATCTCCTGCTGGCGCCGCATGATTTCGCCCAGCTTGTCCATCTGCTGGCGCATCTCGCTGTCCTGCTGGCCGCCTTGTTGCTGGCGGCCTGCCTGCAGATTGTTCATCATGTCCTGCAGCTCGGACAGCAATTGCTGCGCCTGGTCGCGATTGCCGGATTTCGCCAGGTTCTCGATCTGGTCCATCATGCGGTCGATGTCGCTCTGGCGCAGTTCCTGGCCGTTCTGCTGCATCTGTGGCGCATTCGGATTCTGCTGCGCCCGCGCCGCGAATTCCTGCAGGAACTGGTTCATCGCCTCGCGCAGTTCCTTCATCGCCTTCTCGATCTCTTGGTCGCTGGCGCCGTTCTTGATCGCATCCTGCAGCGCCTGCTGCGCCTGGCGCAGCCGCTTCTCGGCCGCCGACAGATTGCCTTCCTCGATGCCGAGCGCGATCTCCCAAAGGTACGCGACCTCGTCGCGCAACTGGTCGTCGCTGTCGGCCATCTTCAGCCGGGTGCGGGCGCTCATGATGGCGAGGTAGTGCGCCATGTTGTCGAACGTGTCTTCGGGCCTAAGCGTGATCGCATCCATCAGGTCGAGTACGCGGTCCTTGGCATAGGCGTCGAGCGCCAGTATGCGGCGCTGCTCGACCACAGCCCGCGCCAATGGATTGGAGAATGGCCGCTCCGGCATCACCAGCGTCTTGGTTTCGCTGGTCGCCGTGTGTCCGGCACCGTCGGTGGCGACAAGCGACAGCTTGACGTTGCCACCGGCCCAGGCATGGTCGGTCAGGTCCTTCGTCGTCTTGGCTGCATTGGCCTTGCCGCCGCGGCGCGGCAACGTCAGCGGCATTTCCGGCGGGCCATAGAGCGGATGCGCGTTGGGCGCCTGCGGATCGGCCAATGCGAAAACCGCCTTGGCGGAGGCCGCGCCATAGTCGTCGTCGATCTGGTAGTTGAGTTCGAAGGCGCCGTTGACGGCGCGCTTCGGCTCGCCGACAAAGCGGATCTGCGGCGGCTTGTCGGGAATTATGGCGAAGGCCCAGCGGCCGAGCTCGCCGTCGCCGGACTGCAGCGTCAGCATGCCGTCGGCCGTCAACTTGCCGCTGAACTGGCGCACGGTTGAAGGCGTTGCCGTATTTGCCTCCGGCTTGCTGGATTGCGGCCCTGTCGGATCGATGGCGCGGCTGTTGCCGCCGGTGTCGGCGTAGCTCAGCGTTTCCTCGCCCGAACCGCCGGTGACGCGCAGTGACACATCGCTGCCCTCCGGAACGGTGAAGGTCGGCGCCGCTTGATTGGCGTTGTTGGCAAGGACCGGGGCGTTGAGGAATACCGGCGGCCTGCCGGTATAGGCCGGCGGCGTCACCCAGGCATCAATGCGCGGCGGCACGACGTCACGCGCGGCGCGGGCAACAAAACCGTCGCTCAGCCTGCCGCCCGACGGCCCGAAGGAGAAGGCAAAAGCAGTGACCAACAAAAGCGCGGCAACGGCGCGCAGCGCCCACGGGTCGCGTTCCGGCACGCGTGTGCGCGGCACGTCGCCGCCAAGCTCGCCCAGCCGGTCCGCCATGCGCCTCTGATGCTCGCGCCACAGGGCTTGCGAAAAAATGCTTTCCTTGCCGCTCGGGCGATCGGTCTGGACCTGCACCGGGCTGTGCAGCAATCGGTTGGCCGCCTCGATGCGGCGGTCGACCTCGGCACTGGATGGCGTGCGGAAGAAACGCAGCGGGTAGAGTGCGGCAAGCGCTGCGACACCGAATGCGGTGATGAGACCGATCCGAGCCAGATCGGGCAAGAATGGGAACAGGCCGAGCCACGAGATGCTGAGGAACAGGCTGGCGACGATGATCAGTGGCAGCAGCAATGGCCAGCCGCGTTCGACGATTATCGAGACCTGCGTCCCCAGCCGGCTCAAGGCAAGGCGCCTGGCCAGACTGCGATCGCTGGTGAAGATGGGTCGTTGCGTCATCGGCCCTTCCTGGGCCGGGCGGGATAGCCCGGGCCTCACGAGTCTATCGCATGGGCCCGAAAAGTCGATTTTCGGGAAGCACGATGCGAAGACCTAAAATCTTAGCGCGTACTTCGTGCGTCCAAGCGGATGCACATCGGTCTAAGGATACCAACAAACACGGCGAAGGCGAGGCGGTTCCCCAAAACGTGAACAATAATGCCCCGGATATTGTCAGAATTTCGCCGGATTGGCGTTTGCGCCGCAGACCAGTACGGCAACGCGCTCGCCTGCAGCCGGTGCGTAGCGGCCGGACAGGAGCGCCGCGAAGGCGGCCGCACCGCCCGGCTCGGAGATGATTCGCACGCGGTCCCACAGCGCCGCCTGGGCGGCGATAATGTCGTCGTCGCCGACCAGGATCGAGCGCTCGACGAACGCCTCGGCGATAGGAAACATCATTTCGCCGACACGCTTTGGCGCGAGCGAATCGGCGGCGATGCCCTCAGCCGGCGCGTCGACGGGTCGGCCCGCCGCGAAGGCGCGATGAAGCGTCGGCGCACCCTCAGGCTCGACCGCGATGATCCTGATGCGGCCGGAAAACCAGGCGGCGATGCCGCCGATCAGTCCGCCGCCGCCGACAGCGACCAGCAGGGTGTCGAGCTTCGGCAGGTCGGCCTCGATTTCGAGGCCGAGCGTGCCTTGCCCGACCAGCGTCTCCTCCTGGTTGAAGGCGTGGATCTGCAGCGCGCCGGATTTTTCGGCGAAGCTCTCGCTGGCGGCCAGTGCCTCCGCATAACGGGCGCCGCCGACGATCAGCTCGGCGCCGTAACCGCGGATGCGGTCCAGCTTGGCAGGCGGGCTCACTTCGGGAACAAAGATGGTCGCCTTGTGGCCGAGCCGCATGGCGGCATAGGCGACAGCGGCACCGTGGTTGCCGCCCGATGCGGCGACGACGCCGGCCGCAGGAACCGGCCGTTCGAGGAGATTGGTGAACGCACCACGCGCCTTGAACGAGCCGGAATGCTGCAAGCACTCAAGCTTCAGGTCGACAGGCAGAGGCGGGCGGCCGAAATCGGCCATGTCGACGCGCAGCACCGGCGTGTGGCGCACGAAGGGCCGGATGCGCGGCTCCATTGCAGCGATGCGCTCGCGGGTGATCGTGTGGCCGTGCAGCATGCTTCACTCCCCAAAGTTGACGTTCAGAGTTGACATTACTTAGTAACTTGGCAAAGTACCTAAATGCAAGAGGTCGATGTCTTCAAAGCGATCGCCAACGAGCGCAGGCTGCAGATCCTCGATTGGCTCAAGGACCCGCGCGCGCATTTTCCGCCGCAGGCGGACGGCGATCTGATCGAGGACGGGGTCTGCGCGCTGCTGATCGCGGAAAAGCTGGGGATCACCCAGGCGACGCTCAGCGAGCATATGCGCGTGCTCACCCAGGCAGGGCTTTTGCGTAGCAAGCGCATCAAGCAGTGGATATTCTATCGCCGGAACGAAGACAGGATCGCCGAAACCAGGGCGCTCATTCAGCACCGGCTGTAGCGCTGCAGGGTATCTATTTTTTGTTTGATTATGATCTTTTCCGAGAACCGGCTTCCACTTTTCGCTGACGCGAACCTTCGGTTCGCGATCATGGTCTACTTCAACCAGTCCGGCACCGAATCCAGCCCGATCAATTCGTCATAGGTCTGGCGCGGGCGCACAACGTGGAAGCGGTCGCCGTCGACCAGCACTTCCGGGACCAGCAGCCTGGTATTGTAGGTGCCGGCCTGGACGGCGCCATAGGCGCCGGCGGTGGCGATAGCGATCAGGTCGCCGGATTTCAGCCGGGGCAGGTCACGGTCTAGCCCGAGATAGTCGCCGGTCTCGCAAACCGGGCCGACGACGTCGACCTTCATGCGTGGTGATGCGGCCGGCTGCTGCGCCACCGGCCTGATGTCGTGGAAAGCGTCGTAAAGCGTCGGCCGGATCAGGTCGTTCATCGCGGCGTCGACGACGAGGAAGTTCTTGGCGTCGCCCTCCTTCACGAAGATCACCTCCGAGACCAGGATGCCGGCATTGCCGACGATCAGCCGGCCTGGCTCGAACATCACTTTCAGCCCGAGCTCGGCGACATGCTTTCTGACGATCCGGGCATAGGCATCGGGCAAAGGTGGCGGGTTGTTGTCGACGCGGTAGGGAATGCCAAGGCCACCGCCGACATCGATATGCTCGACGGCATGCCCGTCGGCGCGCAAGGCGCCGACCAGCTCCACCAGCAGCGCAAAGGCGTCGTCGAAGGGCTGCAATTCGGTGATCTGACTGCCGATATGGGTATCTATGCCGGTGACCTTGATGCCCGGCAGCTCAGCCGCGCGCGCATAGACCTTCCGCGCCTGCTGCCAGGGAATGCCGAACTTGTTCTCGGCCTTCCCAGTCGAAATCTTCTTGTGCGTCCTGGCGTCGACATCCGGATTGATGCGCAGCGAGATCGGCGCGATCTTGCCCAGCGCGGTGGCGCGGGCCGACAGCAGCTCCAGCTCCGGTTCGGATTCGACGTTGAAACAGAGAATGCCGGCCGAGAGCGCAAAATCCATTTCGCGCGCGGTCTTGCCGACGCCCGAAAACAAGATCTTGCTTGCCGGGATGCCGGCCGCCAAAGCGCGGCGCAATTCGCCCTCCGAGACCACGTCGGCGCCGGCGCCGAGCCTTGCCAGCACCTTCAGCACGGCCTGGTTGGAATTCGCTTTCATGGCATAGCAGACGAGAGCGTCGAGCCCGGCAAAGGCCTCGGTAAAGACGCGAAAATGCCTGGTCAGCGTCGCCGTCGAATAACAATAGAACGGCGTGCCGACGCTGGCGGCGATGTCTGATATCGCCACGTCCTCGGCATGCAGCGCGCCGTCGCGGTAATCGAAATGGTTCACGAGATTGGTCCGAAAATCAGAGCAGCGGGTCGAGGATGAATTTCTTGTCCTCGACAGGTTTTTCCGGCTCCGGCGGCAAAGGTTGCTTGGCCTTCTCGGCGTCCTTGCGAGCCTGCACGGCTGCCGCGTAGGGCGTATCGAGCGCAGCCTTCCTGCCGCAAGCCGCAACGGTGGCCATTGCTGCCAGCAGCGTCAGCGTCACCAAAATCCTGCTTCCGGTCATCGTGCCATCCGTCCGAAACTGTTGCCCGCAGCCGCTTCTAGCCGAGTTTTGCGGCCATTGCACCCCGCGTCTTACGCCTTGGCGAGCCGCTTTTTCCAGTAGCGGATCTGCTTGCGCACCTCGGACGGCGCGGTGCCGCCGAAGCTTGTGCGGCTCTTTACAGAATTCTGCACGGCGAGAACCGAAAACACGTCGGCGCTGATACCGGGGTAAATGGACTGCAAATCCTCCAGCGAAAGCCTGTCGAGCCCGACCTTCTTGTCCTCGGCCAGCGCCACCGCCCGGCCAGTGATATGGTGCGCCTCGCGGAACGGCAGGCCTAGCGTGCGCACCAGCCAGTCGGCGAGGTCGGTCGCAGTCGAATAGCCGGCGCCGGCCGCCTTTTTCATCGCGGCGGTGTTCACCGTCATGTCGCGCACCATGCCGGTCATTGCCGCCAGCATCAGGTCGAGCGTCTCTGCCGCGTCGAAGACGGATTCCTTATCTTCCTGCATGTCCTTGCCATAGGTCAGCGGCATGCCCTTCATCACCGTCAGCAACCCGACCAGATGGCCGGTGACGCGGCCGGTCTTGCCGCGCACCAGTTCGGCAGCGTCGGGGTTCTTCTTCTGCGGCATGATCGACGAACCCGTCGAGAAACTATCCGACAGCCTGACGAAGCCGAATTGCGGCGTCGACCAGATGATGATCTCTTCGGCCAGCCGCGACAGATGCGTCGCGCAGATCGCTGCTACGCCCAGGAACTCGAGCGCGAAATCGCGGTCCGAAACACTGTCGAGCGAATTGCGCATCGGCTCGCGGAAGCCAAGCGCCTTCGCCGTCTGGTGCCGGTCGATGGGAAAGCTGGTGCCGGCGAGGGCGGCAGCGCCGAGCGGGCTTTCATCCATCCGCTCGATCGCGTCGCGGACGCGAGACAAGTCGCGCGCAAACATCTCGACATAGGCCATGCAGTGATGGCCGAAGGTCACCGGCTGCGCCGCCTGCATGTGGGTGAAGCCAGGCATGACCGTTGCCGCATGCTCCTCGGCCCGGTCCAGGAACGCCGTAATCAGGCCCTTCAGCGCCTCGGCGACGCGAAAGCACTCGTCCTTGACCCACAGCCTGAGGTCGACCGCCACCTGGTCGTTGCGCGAGCGGGCGGTGTGCAGGCGGCCGGCGGCGGGGCCGATCAAATCGGCGAGGCGGGCCTCGACATTCATGTGGATGTCTTCCAGCCTGGTCGAGAACTCGAACGTGCCGGCCTCGATCTCCGCCAGGATCGTGTTCAGCCCGTGAGCGATTTTTTCTTGATCGGCCGCCGAAATAATGCCCGTTTGCGCCAGCATCTGGCTATGGGCGATCGAGCCGCGAATATCTTGCGCATAGAGTTTGCGGTCGAACGAGATCGACGCGTTGATCGCTTCCATGATTGCGGCCGGACCCGAGGCAAAACGTCCGCCCCACATCTGGTTGCTGGCCTTCTTGTCGTTCATCGCTATAACCCGTGCTCCGGAGCAGTTTTTCAAAAATGGCAGACGGCAATAGATTTTTCCCGGCTTTGCGTCTCATCCTCGCCGCTTTGGTTGCGGGCGTGCTGGCCGGCGCGGTCGCGGTATATGTCAGGGAAAGCAGTTCTGGCAACAAGGCGCCCGCGCAAGTGGCCGCCGGCGGCGGCAAGGACGACGTAGCCTGCGCCGCCAAGACCGATCGTGCCAAGAAGATCGCCGCCGCTGCTACCGGCCAGGTTGCCGCGCTTTTGCCGGCGGATCCGCCGCAATCGCTGAAAAGCCTTGCCTTCAACGGCCCCTACGGCAAGCCGACGACGATCGCCGATCATGCCGGCAAGACGGTGCTGCTCAATCTGTGGGCGACATGGTGCGCACCTTGCCGAGCCGAAATGCCGGCGCTCGATGCGCTGCAGAAGGAGATGGGCAGCGATGCGTTTCAGGTTGTTGCCGTCAACGTCGATGCCGGTGACGATGCCAAGCCGAAGAAGTTCCTGGAGGACACCGGCGTCAAGTCGCTCGGCTACTATCGCGATGCCACCATGGCGCTGTTCAACGACGTCAAGACGCGCGGCCTGGCGCTCGGTCTGCCCGTCACCATGCTGATCGACGGGCAAGGCTGTCTGATCGCCCATATGAACGGCCCAGCCGAATGGTCGGGGCCGGATGCCAAGCATCTGGTCGAGGCGGCGCTCCAGCCAGGATAGGATCAGACCGTGCGCAGGCGCGGCTTGAGCACGGCAATGCTTGCGCCGCGTCGGCTGGCGGTGCGGATTGCCGGAGCGGCCACGCCCGTCAGTTCGCCGAATGTCTCGATCGGAGCCGGTTTGCCGAGGTAATAGCCTTGCCCGATCTCGCAAGCCTCGGCGTCCAGGAACTGCAATTCACCCGGCGTCTCGATGCCCTCCGCAAGGACCGGTAGACCGAGACCGCGTCCAAGCCCCAGCACGGCGCGAACGATCGCCGCGAACTGGGCGTTCTTGTCGACCGATTTGATGAACGACCCGTCGATCTTGATCTTGTCGAAGGGAAAGGCGCTGAGGTTGGACAGCGAAGAATAGCCAGTGCCAAAATCGTCCATCGCCACATGCACGCCAAGCGCCTTGACCTGCCTCAAGGTTGCCAGCGCGCGCGGCATGTCCTTCACCAGGGCCGTTTCGGTGATCTCCAGTTCGAGCCTGCCGGGGGCCAGGCCGGATCTCGACAATGCGTCGTGCACCTTGCGGCTGAAGTTCGGATTGTGAAGCTGCACGGCGGAGACGTTGACGGCGACCATCAGCGGGTTTGTCCAGCGAACAGCATCGTTACAAGCCGTCGTCAGCACCCAGTCGCCGATCTGCGCGATTGCGCCACTGTCCTCGGCCACGGGGATGAAAACGGCCGGAGAAATGTCACCCCTCTCAGGGTGCTGCCAACGGACCAGGGCTTCGAAGCCGATCATCCTGCCGCCGCGGATCTCCTTCTGCGGCTGATAGACGAGGTGGAATTCCTTGCGGGCGATCGCCTGGCGCAATTCATGCTCCATCACGCGCTTGTCGCGGGCCGCGGTGCCCATGGCTATCTCGAAAAACCGGTAAGTGTCCCTGCCTTCGGTTTTGGCGCGATGGAGTGCCGTGTCGGCATGGCTGATCAGGCCGGCCTGGTCTTCGGCATCCAGCGGAAAGAACGCGATGCCGATGCTGGCCGAGACGAGGCCGGAGCCGACCGAAACCCTGTTTTCCTCCCGGATCGCCGCTAGCAAGTCCTCGGCTATGCGGCCTGCGGCCAGGGGGTCAGGAAGGTTCGGAGCTATGATGGCAAATTCGTCGCCGCCGAGACGCGCGAGCAACTGGCCTTGGCGCGGAATGCCGGAAATGCAGTGCGCCAGCTTCTGCAGCATGGCGTCGCCGGCGCTGTGGCCGTAGAGGTCGTTGACCTGCTTGAACCGGTCGAGGTCAAGCAGCAGGAGCGCCAGATATCCATCCTTGCCGCCACGATCCATCGAGGCGAATTCTGCTTCCAGCCGGGAAGAAAAGCTCCGCCGGTTGGCAAGCCCGGTAAGTGGATCGAAATGCGCGAGGCGGAGGATCTCTTCTTCCGCCTTCTTGCGCTCACGGATGTCGCGAACGGCAAGCACCGTATGAGGCCTGCCGCAGTAGGTGATCTTCCTGGCGATCAGCTCGACAGGAATTCTCGTGCCGTCGATGGCCCTTAATTTTGCTTCCTGCGCCTGTTCGCCGAAGCCGGACATATCGGCTGCGCTCCGTCCGTCGAAAAGCTCGCCGAGTTGCATCGTGTTGAGGGTGGCTGTCGCTGTTCCGGTCAGCTTCGCCATACTGTCATTGGCGCTGACGATGCGGGTGCCATCGCAAACGATCAGACCTTCCACCGCCGCATTGGCGAGATCGTGCATGCGATCGGCCTCGAGCTTCTGGCGGCGAAAGCGCAGGTCGATCCACAGGGCGGTGCCCGACAGCACAAGGATTATCAGGCTGGCGACCGCTGCGGCAAAGGCCTGGGAAACGGGATCGATTGAATGTGCCGATATTTCAATCGAGGAATCCGGAATGATCGACACCGCGGCCATCGCGATGAAATGCAAGCTGCAAATCGCCAGCGTCAAAAGCGCGGCGCCGCCAAGTGTCGCGAGCGCTGACGGGCGGCGCAAGACGACAACGAGCGCCAGTGCCGCAAGGGTCACGCCGGCCAGAAGCGATATCGCGACAAGGAGCAGGTTCCATACGACCCGGCCTTCGACCTCGAAAGCCGCCATGCCGATGTAGTGCATCGTCGCGATGGCGCCGCCCAGAATGGCGCCGCCGACGAGGAAATGGTCGATGCCGCGGCGCAAGGTGGCGACCCACATCCCAAGCGCGGTCAGGATGACGGCGGCGGCAAGCGAAAAGGCGGATAATCCCGGATTGTATGCGTTCGGTATTCCCGGCGTAAACGCGGTCATGGCGATGAAATGCGTCGCCCATATGCCGAACCCGGTCGAAGCCGCGGCGATCATCAGCCAGATAAGCCGGTTTCGGTCAGTCGATCGGCCGACATGCTTAAGGAGATTAACTGCTGAGAAACAAGAATTCCACAGACGAGTGCAGCAAGTGCAACCAGTCTCAGGTCGTGCTGATTTACGATACAATTATAGACCGTCAGCATCCTGGTTTACTCGGTCTGCCAAAACTAACAGGGGAGGTGTGACCGATTAGCACCTGGAGATTTTAACGAATGGTTAACCCGTGGGCGGTGAGGCGGACCTTTTCAGGGGAAAACCAGGCAGTTGCTTCGTACCGTGTGGTCCGCGCTAGACCTCGGCTGCCGCACCGATGCGCCTGCCTAAATCAGGGCAAGATCGCTGCCCCGTATCGCTGTTCCCGCTTGTCCACAGCGCTCCGAGGCACAGCAGAACTGTCACATACTTTCTCTAAGAGACGGCGAAGGAGCCTGCGCAACGATCCTTCAACAAGCCACTCAATAGGGAAGAGATTCATGTCGATGATCAAAAACGGCTTGGCGGCTCTCGCCGTCGGCGCAAGCACCGTTTCATTGGCGCTGCCCGCCGCCGCCGCGCCGGTCAAATTCGACTTCTGGTTCGGCCTTTCGGGCGATCTCGCCCGGGTCGTCGATACGCTGTGCAAGAATTTCAACGCATCGCAGTCCGACTATGAAGTCGTCTGCACCAGTCAGGGCAATTACGACGCCACGCTGCAGAATACCATCGCGGCGTTCCGTGCCGGCAAGCAGCCGGCCGTCGTTCAGGTCTATGATGTCGGCACCGCCACCATGATGCTTTCGGGCGCATACAAGCCAGCCGACAAGCTGATGGAAGAGAACGGCTATAAAATCGACTACAGCGACTATTTCCCCGGCATTGCACGCTATTACGCGACCTCTAAGGGCGAGATGCTGTCGTTCCCGTTCAACTCGTCGACCGCGCTGATGTACTGGAACAAGGACGCCTTCGCCAAGATCGGCAAGACCGAAGCGCCGAAGACCTGGGAAGAGGTTGGCACCGACCTCCAGGCGATGAAGGACGCTGGCTACGATTGCCCGATGGCGATCAACATCTCCGCCAATGAAAGCTGGCAATTGATGGAGCAGTTTTCGGCCATCCACAACCAGCCCATCGCAACCAAGGACAACGGCTATGACGGCCTCGACGCCCGCCTCGAGGTCAATAAGACCAAGTTCGTCCAGTATGTCGGCGACCTGAAGAAGTGGTATGACGCCGGTCTCATCAAGATCAAGTCCAAGGATCTCGGCCAGGACATGGTCCAGGCCTTCGCGTCCGGCACCTGCCAGCTCATCCTGACCTCGGTCGGCGACCACGGCACCGTCGGCAAGACGCACAAGGAAGGCATGAACTGGGACGTCGCCGAACTGCCGGTCTATGCCGGTACGGAACGCAAGAATTCCCTGGTCGGCGGCGCCTCGCTCTGGGTTCTCTCCGGCAAGTCAGACGAGGAATACAAGGGCGCTGCCGCCTTCCTCAACTTCATCCACGATCCCAAGACGGCGCTGTTCTGGTCGACCAACACCGGCTACATTCCGGTGACGAAGTCGGGCTTCGATTATATGAAGGCCAACGGCTTCTACGACAAAGCGCCGTACAAGGGCCGTGAGACCGCGATTGCCAGCCTGACTGCTTCCGAGCCGACCGACATCACCCGCGGTATCCGGCTTGGCAACTTCACCCAGATCCGGGCCGAGTTCGGCACCCAAATGCAGGCGATCTTTGCCAACAAGGTCAGCGTCCAGGACGGCATCGATACGCTGGTCAAGAACGGCGACGCCATACTCGACCGGTTCCAGCAGACCTATCCGAATAAGACGCTTCCCTGACCGGCAGGATCGATGAGGGCCGGCTGCCGACGATCGGCCGCCGGCCGTCTCACATCCTGGAAAACAGCTGATGGAAAAACGCGTTACTTTCAGCAGATGGACGGTCGGTATCCTTTTTGCGGTGCCGCAGCTGCTGTTGATCTTCACCTTCTTCTATTGGCCGGCCGGCCAGGCCGTGTACTGGTCGCTGACGCTGCAACAGCCTTGGGGCGGCGGCAACATCTGGGTCGGGCTCGACAATTTCCGCTCGATCCTGTCCAGCGCGGACTACTGGAAGTCGATCACGGCCAGCCTTGTCTTTGCCGCGATCAGCACCGCCATTGCTATGGTCGTCGCGCTTGTGCTCGCCGCCCTGACCGACCGGCAGCTGGCCGGCTCGCGTTTCTACCGAGTGGTATTGATCTGGCCGTACGGCATTGCCGCACCGGCGCTGGCGCTCGCCTTTCGTTTCATCCTGGCGCCCGAAGCCGGGTTCATGGCCGTCGTCAATCAGGCGTGGCAGGGGTTCTGGGATCCGGGCCTCGACGGCGCCGACGCCATGGCTTCGATCATCGCCGCCTTTTCCTGGAAATATATCGGCTACAACTTCATCTTCTTCCTGGCTGCCTTCCAGGCCATCCCGCGCTCGCTGATCGAGGCCTCGGCCATGGACGGCGCCAGCGTCGTCAGGCGCTTTTTCGACATCCAGTTTCCGCTGATCACGCCGACGATCTTCTTCCTGCTTGTCATCAACATCACCGAAAGCTTCCAGGATTCGTTCGGCATCGTCGACATCATGACATCAGGCGGGCCGGCGAATGCGACCAATCTGATGGTCTACAAGATCTATGCCGATGGTTTCAGGGGCCTCGATTATTCGGGTGCCGCCGCGCAGAGCATAATCCTGATGCTGCTCATCATCGTGCTCACGATCTTCCAGTTCCGCTTCATCGAGCGGCGTGTGCATTACCGATGAGGCGGCCATGGTAGAGCGCACTCCGATCCTCAATTTCATCACGCATGTCGTCCTGTTTCTCGGCTTTGTGCTGGCCGTCGCCCCCTTCGTGATCGTTGCGATCGCCTCGTCGCATAATCTGAAGGACGTCAACGACGTACCGATGTCGCTGCTGCCGGGCAGCGACTTCTGGACCAACATCAAGACGGCATGGACGACGGCAGACCTCGGTCCGAAGCTGCTCAACAGTTTCATCTTTGCCGCCGGCGTTGCGGCCGGCAAGGTCATCATCTCGGCGCTCACTGCCTTCTCGATCGTCTATTTCCGCTATCCTGGCCGCACCTTCATCTTTTGGCTGATCTTCGTCACGCTGATGCTGCCGCTCGAAGTGCGCATCGTGCCGACCTATGCGGTGGCGGCCAATGTGCTGTCGCCCTATCAGGCGATACTCGACGTCACCGGCGTCAGTTGGCTGATCGAGACTATATCGGGCGTGCAGGTGTCATTGAGCTTCGGGCTGCTCAACTCCTATACCGGCCTCATCCTGCCGCTGATCGCGACTGCCACCGGCACCTTCCTCTACCGCCAGTTCTTTCTCACGGTGCCCGACGAGTTGACCGAGGCTGCCCGGATGGACGGCGCCGGGGCGCTGCGCTTCTTCATCGATATTCTTTTGCCGCTGTCGCGCACCAATATGGCGGCGCTTGGAACCATCATGTTCCTGTGGGCATGGAACCAGTATCTCTGGCCGCTGCTGGTCACCACCGATCAATCGCATGCCACGGCGGTGACCGAGCTCAAGCAGCTTATACCGAATGTCGGCGGCATTCCCGAGTGGAACATCGCAATGGCCGGCACGCTGATCGTCATGCTGCCGCCGCTGATCGTCGTCGTGGCGATGCAGCGCTGGTTCGTGCGCGGCTTGATCGCCACCGAGAAGTAATTTTTTATCCGCTATAGGAAGGAAATGGCCGATGGCCTCCATCACCATTCGCGACGCCAGGAAAAGCTACGGCAAATCACAGGTCGTGCACGGCGTCGATCTCGACATCCAGTCGGGTGAGTTCGTCGTCATCCTCGGCCCCTCGGGTTGCGGCAAGTCCACGCTGCTCAGGATGATCGCCGGACTGGAGGAGATTTCCGGCGGCGAGATCGCGATTGATGGCACTGTCGTCAACCGGCTGGAACCGCGCGAGCGTGGCTGCGCGATGGTGTTCCAGAACTATGCCCTCTATCCGCATATGAGCGTGGCGCAGAATATCGGCTATTCGCTGAAAGTGGCCGGCGTTCTCGCTGCCGAGCGCAACGAGCGTATCCGCGCTGTCGCTCGCATCCTGGAACTCGAGCCGCTGCTCGACCGCAAGCCGGCGGCACTGTCAGGCGGCCAGCGCCAGCGCGTCGCCATGGGGCGCGCCATGATCCGCGAACCGAAGGTCTTTCTGTTCGACGAACCGCTCTCCAATCTGGATGCCAAGCTGCGCGTCCAGATGCGCTCGGAGATCCGCAAGCTGCATCGCCGGCTGAACGCCACGTCCGTGTTCGTCACGCATGACCAGGTCGAGGCGATGACGCTGGCCGACCGGCTCATCGTCATGAATGGCGGCCGGGTCGAACAGGTCGGCACGCCAGGCGAGGTCTACAGCCGCCCGGCCAGCCGCTTCGTGGCGACCTTCGTCGGTGCCCCGGCGATGAACGTGCTGGAAGGCTCGGTCGAACTCGACGGTCTTTCGTTGCTCGGCGGCAGCCGGCGTCTTGCCATTCCGCGGGTCGGCCTGCCCGTCGGCACGCAGGTCGCCGCGGGCATCCGACCGGAGGCGGTGCGTCTCGTTGCGCCCGGCACGGCGGGCGCGCTCGACGCCACCGTCGACTTGGTCGAGGAGCTGGGCGCCGGCCGCGTCGTCTATGTGGATCTCGACGGGGCGTCCTTCTGCGTGGCGACACCTGAGCCCGTACACCCGGCGCCCGGCACACCCATCGGGCTGAAATTTTCGCCTGAAGACATGCATTTTTTCTCGTCCCAGACCGGAAGCCGCCTTGATGTCTTCAATGCTTCCGTACCGGTCCCCGCACACTGATCTGTAGCCGTCCACCGCTTGCTCCCGCCGGCTCCAGATCGTCAGCAATACTGTATCCCGTGGAATATCGAAGAAAAGGTCACGCAATGAAAATCCTGCAGGTCACCGATGTCCACCTCGGTCGGAAGGGCGAGATCCGCTATGGCGCGAACCTGCATGAACGGCTCGCCAGCTGCATCGACCACATCAATGCCCGTCACGCCGATGCCGCCCTCTGCGTCTTTACCGGCGACCTGACTGAAACCGGCGAAGTTCACAGCTATGCCGATCTCAAATCAGCCTTAAGCAGGCTTTCCGTGCCCTTCCGCCTGCTGCCTGGAAATCACGACAGGCGCGCCAACCTCGTTGCGGCATTTCCCGAAAACCCGATCGACGACAATGGTTTCGTGCAATCCGCCTTTGATACGGCGGAAGCGTCGCTGCTTTTCCTCGACAGCCTGGCCGAAGGCCGCGTCACCGGCGAATTATGCGAAAAGAGGCTTGCCTGGCTCGATGCCCGGCTCAGCGAGGCGGCGGGCCGGCAGGCGTATATATTTCTGCATCATCCGCCGGTGGAGCTCGGCCTGGCACTGCTCGACCCTCTCGGCCTCGAGCAGCCTGGGCGGTTCCTAGATGTGCTCAAGCGCCATGGCAATGCTCGCCATATCTTCTTCGGGCACGTGCACCGCGACATTGCGGGCACGGTCGCCGGTATCCCGTTTACCGCGCAACGCGGCCTGCACGCCCGCTTCGTTCTCGATCTGGTGGGGGACGAAGTGGTCGAGCAAGCGCCCGCGTCATACGCAGTCGTCCTCATCGACCCCACTGACCAATGGGTTGTCGTTCACAATTGCGACTTCCTTGAGCGATGGCCCATCTATTCACCGGCGACGGGCGAGATCGTCACGCCGGTTGCCCGCGTCGCCTGATCGCCGGCGCCCTTCCGGGCGAGCCAGGGCGGCTGTTCAGGCAAACACATGCGCCTTGCCCGACACGGTCAGCCGGACGATCTCGCCGATCGCCGGCGCATCCATGCCCGGCTTGCGCAGGATCAATGGCGTGTTGCCGATCGCGGCGGCGTCGGGCGGATCGGGGCTGTTCAACAGACGCACCGCGATGGTGCACATCGAGCCGGCGAACTCCGATTCCGTCACCTCGCCGAACAGCATGTCCGGCGTGCCGGACATGCCTTCACGCGATGTGCGTTTCAGCAACACCTGCTCCGGCCGCAGCATGATGCGGGCGACGTCGCGCCGCACCGAGCTGTCGACGGCGATGCGGCCGAGCGGCGAGATGGCGAAGCCATCGGCGATCCTTGCCGGCAGGACGATGGCGTCGCCGAGGAACTCGGCGACCATCCTGTCCTTCGGCTTGAAATAGAGCTCGCGCGGCGTGCCGACCTGCGAGAAGTTGCCGTCGCGCATCACCGCGACCTGGCTGGCGAATGACAGCGCCTCGGCCTGGTCGTGGGTGACCAGGATGGTGGTGATGCCGGCGGTTTCAAGGAGCTCGGCCACGGCCTTGCGCATCGAGGCGCGCAGGCCGGTGTCGAGCGCCGAGAACGGCTCGTCGAGCAGCATCAGCCGCGGCTTCATGGCCATGGCGCGGGCGAGCGCGACGCGCTGCTGCTGGCCACCGGAGAGTTCGTGCGGGCGGCGCTTCAGGATCCCTTTGTCCAGCCCGACGACATAGGCGAGCTCGGCGATGCGCTCACTGCGCTTTTCCTCGTGACGCCCCATGCCGAAGCCGATATTGGCGGCGATGCTCAGATGCGGGAATAGAGCGCCGTCCTGCGCCACCAGCCCGATGCCGCGGCGATGCGCCGGCACGGCCGTTTCGCCATCGGCCAGCACCTCGCCATCGAGCACGATGCGGCCCTGGTCCGGCGCCTCGAAGCCGGCGATCAGCCGCAGCAAGGTGGTCTTGCCGCAGCCGGACGGCCCGACGATTGCCGTACGGCTGCCGCTGGCCACGCTGAGGTCGACGCCGGCAAGTGCTGCGACGGGCCCGTAGTGCTTGTGGATGCCGCTCAGCTCGAGAAAGCTCATCGCCCGGCCATCCGCTTCGACTGGACGTAGAGCAGCCAGGTCAAAGGCAGCGACATCGCCACCATGATTAGGGCATAAGGCGCCGCCGACGCATAGTCGATCTCGCCGCTATAGGACCAGAACGCCATGGCCAGCGTGCGGGTGCCGTTGGGCGCCAGCATCTGGGTTGCGGTCAACTCGTTCATGATGCCCAGCGCGACCAATGCCATGCCGGCCGCGGCACCCGGCGCCGACAGGCGGATGGTCGTCGACCACAGCGCCTTGAGCGGCGACCGGCCGAGGCTGGAGGCGGCGCGTTCGAGCTCGACCGGCGCCTGTGCAATTGACGCCCTGAGGCTAATCAGGGCGCGCGGCAGGAACATCAGCGCATAGGCGACCAGGATGGTGAACAGGGTCTGGTAGAGCGGCATGGCGATACGCACGGCGATGGTGACCAGCGCCAGGGCGATGACAACGCCGGGCAACGCGCCGACGATATAGTTGCAGCCCTCCAGGACGCGTTGCAGCCGCCCCGGCGCGCGGATCGAAATCCACGCCATCGGCATTGCCGCGACGGTGGCGAGCAGCGCGCCGGCAATCGCCAGGAACAGTGTCTGACCAAGCGCCAGGCCGATCTCGTCGAGCCGCCAGACGTCGGCGCCGCCGGCCATGAGCCAGCGACCGATAGTGACGAACGGCACCCCGAGCGCCAGCAGCGTGGTAACAGCGGGCAGCAGCAGGCAAGGAATGGTGGCGCGCCCAAGGCTCGTGCGCTGCTGGTGGCGCGCAGCACCCGAGCCGACGCGGGCATAGCGCTCCTCGCCGCGCACCAGCACCTCCAGCCCGAGCAGCACGAAGCAGCAGGTCACCAGCACGCCGGCCAGCATGTTGGCGGCGGGACCGTTGAAGGTCGACTGAAACTGGTCGACGATCGCGGTGGTGAAGGTGTCGAAGCGGATGAAGACATAGAGCCCGTATTCGGCCAGGAGATGCAGGCCGACCAGCAGGGAGCCGCCGCAAATGGCGAGCCGGAGCTGCGGCAGCACGACACGCCTGAACACGCGCCAGGGGCCAAGCCCGAGCGCTGCCGCTGCATCCTCGAGAGCCGGATCGAGTCGGCGCAAGGCTGCCGCCACCGGCAGATAGAGGAAGGGGAAATAGGCGATGACGGACACAAGCACGCCGGCCCACAGGCCGTGCAGTCTGGGCACCATGGTGATCCAGGCGTAACTGTGGACGAAGGCGGGAATGGCGAGCGGCGCCACCGACAGCCAGGCCCATAAGCGGGCACCCGGCAGATCGCTGCGCTCGGTCAGCCAGGCCAGCGCCACCGACAGCACGATCGAGATCGGTACCGCCAGCACCACCAGCAGGCTGGTGTTGACTAGAAGCTCGCCGACGCGCGGCCTGAACACCAGCGCCGCCACGGCTTCCCAGCCGGTCTGTATCGCCACCCAGACGATGAAGGCAAGCGGCAGCAGCGCAAACAGCGAGACAAAGACGGCAGCCAACGCAATCCATGAGACCGACCAACGACGTGCCCGCACGGCTGTGGTGTCGGCCGGCAAGCCTGAAGGTTCGAGATCGATCGCCGACTGCATCAGATCAGACGTTGTGCCGTTTCCGCCCGGAGGCGGAAACGATCGTCGGCCAATGCGGCGAGCAGCTTGCGGTCATGGACAGATGCCATCTTGAAAGCAGAGCGCTCCCGCGGAAAGCGAATTCCCACAGGAGCGCAGTCGGTTGCCCTTTTAGGACGAACGCCGGCTAAAGCAAGCCGGCCGCCGTCATCAGGTCGGTCACCTTTTTCGAGTTCAGCGCCGTCGCGTCGACTTTCGGCGCCTGCAGATCGGCCAGCGGCACCAGCTTCGGATTGGACTCGGCGCCCTTGCCGACTGCGTATTCGAACGAATCGCCTGTTTTCAGCACGTCCTGGCCGCCCTTGCCGGTGACCCATTTCAGGAAAGCCTGCGCTTCCTTCGGGTGCTTGCTCGAGGCCAGCACGCCACCCCCGGAAACCGAGACGAAAGCGCCGGGGTCCTGGTGCTTGAAATAGTGCAACTCGACATTCGTGCTGTTCTCGCCGGTCTTGGCCTGATCGCCGTAGTAGTAGTAGTGATAGATCACGCCGCCTTCGACCTCGCCGGCATTGACAGCCTTCATCACCGTGCTGTTGCCCTTATAGGCGGTAAAATTCTCCTTCATCGCCTTCAGCCATTCGGCCGTCGCTGCCTCACCCTTGAGCTGCAAAAGCGCGCTGACGATCGCCTGGAAATCGGCGCCGGAGGGCGAAGCGGCCCAACGGCCCTTCCAGCTCGGATCGGCGAGATCGAGCAGCGATTTGGGCAGCTGGTCGGCGGTCAGCTTGGTCTTGTTGTAGGCAAAGACGGTGCTGCGCGCGGCGACGCCGACCCATTTGCCGCTCGCCGGCTGGTACTCCGGCGGAACCTGGGCCAGTGTCTCGGTGTCGACCGGTGCGAACAGGCCGGCCGTCTCGACCAGCGCCATGGCCGGCGAATTCTCCGTCAGGAACACGTCGGCGGGCGAAGCGGTGCCTTCCGCAACGATCTGATTGGAGAAATCGCTGTCGCCGCCATTGCGGACGGTGACCTTGATGCCGGTTTCCTTGGTGAATCCCTCCGCCCAGGCCTTGGTCAGGTTTTCGTGCTGGGCGTTGTAGACGACGATGCCCTCGTCCTCTGCTATTGCCGGGCCGGCGATCAGGCTGATTGCAAGTGCTGTCGCACCGGCAAGGGCGGAAAGAGCATACTTCATGGCGTCGTCCTCGATTTCGATGGTCTTTGGCTTTGCAAGCTGCACCTACCAATACCTGACTAGTGCAGTCAACATTGCTGGCCCACTCAATTGCTCAAAAGGAGCAAACTTTCGTGATGCTCAGCTAATTTGCCTTGGACATTATTTCGCCGGCCCCGTAACAAATCAGCGCCGAGACGCGAATATCGGGGAGTGAACTCTTGTGAGCGGCAAGGACGAAGCCGAGCTTTCACGGCTGCTGCGGTCCGCGATCGCCGGAGACGAAAGGGCCTATGCCGACTTTCTGCACCGGATCGCCGCGCTCGTTCGTGGCTTTGCCCGGCGCAAGATTGTGCAGGGCGGGGTGGATCCCGAGGATGTCGTGCAGGAAACCTTGCTGGCCATTCATGTGAAACGACACACCTGGCGCCGTGATGCGCCGGTGCTGCCTTGGGTCTATGCAATAGCCCGCTTCAAGCTGATCGATGCGTTCCGGCGGCGCGGCCGGCGGATCGAGGTCGAGATCGACGAAATCGCCGAGACCTTTGCCGAGCCGGAATCGGAGACGGTGAGCGAGCGCGACGTCAACCGGGCGCTTGACAGCCTGTCGCCGGCACAGCGTTCCGTCGTCTCGGCCGTATCGGTCGAAGGCCGGTCAATCGGTGAGACCGCGGCCAAATTCGGCATCAGCGAGACGGCTGTGCGGGTGTCACTGCACCGCGGGCTTGCCGCCATTGCCAAACGGTTCAGGGCGGGGCGGGAATAACATGAGGACCGAAGATCTCATCAAGGCGCTCGACGCCGATGCCCGCAGCGAGGCGCTGCCGCTAGGCGCCGCCTGGTGGCTTGCCGCCAGCGCGGCCATCGTGATCGCGGCCGCGGTTTTCTGGCTGACGATCGGCCCGCGCCCCGACATTGCGATCGCCATGCACACGATGCGGTTCCTGTCCAAATTCGTCTTCACGATCGCTCTTGCCGCCAGCGCCTTTGCCCTGGTGCGTGCGCTGTCGATGCCCGGTGCATCGACTGGCCGGGCGGCGAGCTGGATGATCGCCGCGCCGCTGCTGGTGATTGTGGCCGTGATTCTCGAACTCCTCGTCGTGCCTGCGTCCGACTGGGGCACGCGCCTGGTCGGGACGAACATGGTAATCTGCCTGACCTTCATTCCGCTGATCGGCATCGGCCCGCTTGCCGTCTTTCTCGCGGTGCTGCGTCATGGCGCGCCGACACGGCCGGTGCTTGCCGGTGCTGCGGCGGGCCTTCTTGCCGGCGGGCTGTCGGCGACCTTCTATGCCGCGCATTGCTTCGACGATTCGCCGCTTTTCGTCGGCACCTGGTATACGATCGCGATCGCCATCCTTGGCGTGTTGGGGGCGCTCGGCGGGCGGCTTTTCGTGCGCTGGTAGCGGTGGCGATCAGCGTGTCGGAACGGGATGCTCGCCGCGATAGTCGTAGAAGCCGCGTCCGGTCTTGCGGCCGAGCCAACCAGCCTCGACATATTTGACCAGCAGCGGGCAGGGGCGGTATTTTGAATCCGACAGGCCGTCATGCAGCACCTGCATGATCGACAGGCAGGTATCCAGCCCGATGAAATCGGCAAGCTGCAGCGGCCCCATCGGATGGTTGGCGCCGAGCTTCATGGCGGTGTCGATGGCGTCGACCGAGCCGACACCTTCATAGAGTGTGTAGATCGCTTCGTTGATCATCGGCAGCAGGATGCGGTTGACGATGAACGCCGGGAAATCCTCCGAGACGGTGATCGTCTTGTCGAGCTGCTTCACATAGGTTTTTGCCGCCTCGAAAGTCTGGTCCTCGGTGGCGATGCCGCGCACCAGTTCGACCAGCTTCATCACCGGAACGGGATTCATGAAATGTATCCCGATGAAGCGTTCAGGGCGGTCGGTCTGCGAAGCCAGCCGCGTGATCGAGATCGATGACGTGTTTGTCGCCAGGATGGCCTCGGGGTTGAGCTGCGGGCAGAGCTGGGCATAGATCTTGCGCTTGACCGTCTCGTCCTCTGTCGCTGCTTCGATCACCAGGTCGGCGCCCGCAAGGTCGGCCATGGCCGGTGCCGCCGAAATGCGCGCCATCGCCTCATTGCGCAGCTTTTCCTCGAGTTTGCCGGAGCCGACCTGACGGGCCATGTTGCCGCTGACGGTAGCAATGCCCTTTTCGATGCGGTCGGGCGAAATATCGTAAACCAGCACCTTATAGCCCGCCAACGCCGACACGTGGGCGATGCCGCCACCCATCTGGCCCGCGCCGATGATGCCGATCGTCTCGATCTTGCTCATTACCCGATCCCGTCGAGGCCTTTGCGGCCCGTTTTTTGTGCAGTGCAAACTAAAAGGGCGGGGCGACTTCGTCTACCCCACCCCTCAGAATTTAATACGCTTTGGCAGAAGGCGTCAAAGCGCCTTTTGCAGTTCCGGCAGAATGACGAAGAGGTCACCGACAAGGCCGTAGTCGGCGACCTGGAAGATCGGCGCTTCCTCGTCCTTGTTGATGGCAACGATCACCTTCGAATCCTTCATGCCGGCAAGGTGCTGGATGGCGCCGGAGATGCCGACGGCGATGTAAAGGTCGGGCGCTACCACCTTGCCGGTCTGGCCGACCTGCCAGTCGTTCGGCGCATAGCCGGCATCGACGGCGGCGCGAGATGCGCCAACCGCCGCACCGAGCTTGTCGGCGACCGGCAGAATGACCTCCTGGAACTTCTCGGAGGAGCCCAGCGCACGGCCGCCCGAGATGATGATCCTGGCCGAGGTCAGCTCTGGACGGTCGGTCTCAGAGAGCTTGTTCTCGACAAAGCTCGACAGGCCGGGATTGGCCGCCGCCTGGACCGTCTCGACCGGCGCGGAACCGCCCTCGGGTGCTGCCTGGAAGGAAGCAGTGCGCACTGTGATGACCTTCTTGGCGTCACTCGACTGCACCGTCTGGATGGCGTTGCCGGCATAGATCGGCCGCTTGAAGGTGTCGGGCGACACGACTTCGATGATTTCCGATATCTGGGCGACATCGAGCAGCGCCGCCACGCGGGGCGCGACGTTCTTGCCCGACGAGGTCGCCGGCGCGATGATCGTCTCGTATGGCTCAGCAAGCGAAATGACGAGTGCCGCCAGCGGCTCGGCGAGACGCTCGGTCAGTTCGTCAGCGTCGGCGAGCAGCACCTTGGTGACGCCCTTGAGCTTGGCGGCGGCGTCCGCTGCCGGCTTGGCACCTTTGCCGGCAACCAGCACATGCACGTCCGAACCGATCTGCAGCGCCGCCGAAAGCGCCTTGGCGGTCTGGTCGGAAAGCGTCGCGTTGTCGTGTTCGGCAATCAGAAGAATTGTCATTTTTTATCCCTTCCTGGCCTTACAGCACGCCGGCTTCGTTTTTCAGCTTGTCCACCAGTTCGGCGACGCTCTTGACCTTGACGCCCGCCTTGCGGCCGCCCGGCTCCTCGGTCTTGATCACCCTCAGCCGCGGCTTGACGTCGGCGCCGTAGTCGGCAGGGCTCTTCTCGTCGAGCGGCTTCTTCTTGGCCTTCATAATGTTGGGCAGCGACGCGTAGCGCGGCTGGTTCAGCCGCAAATCGGCCGTGACGATTGCCGGCATCTTCAGTTCCAGCGTCTGCAGGCCGCCATCGACCTCGCGCGTCACCGTGGCCTTGTCACCGTCGAGCACGATCTTGGAGGCGAAGGTGCCCTGCGCCCAGCCGAGAAGTGCGGCCAGCATCTGGCCGGTCTGGTTGGAATCGTCGTCGATCGCCTGCTTGCCGAGAATGACCAGGCCGGGCTGTTCTGCCTCTACGACGCCCTTCAGCACCTTGGCGACGCCCAGCGGCTCGGTCTGCTCGTCGGTCTTGACCAGGATGGCGCGGTCGGCGCCCATGGCGAGCGCGGTGCGCAAGGTCTCCTGTGCCTGCTGCGGCCCGATCGACACGACGATGATCTCTTCGGCCTTGCCAGCCTCCTTCAGCCGGATCGCCTCTTCCACCGCGATCTCGTCGAACGGGTTCATCGCCATCTTGACGTTGGCGAGTTCCACCGCCGAACCGTCCGCCTTCACCCGGACCTTGACGTTCGCATCCACAACCCGCTTCACGGGCACAAGGATCTTCATTTGCCTGTCACCTCTTTCACGATAGTCTCTTCACGCTCGTCGGGCGCGCTATAGCAGCGTGCACCTCTTCAGAGTTGTCGAAAGCCGACATTCCGGACGGAATTCTGGTCTTCGCCACGCCAGTAGGGTGGCGCTTCCGTAGTTGCGGCGACCCCGCGCGTCAATATCCGGGCGCACTCGGATCCTCGGCGAAGCACTCAAATCGGTTCAGTCCGGACCGGAAACGGTCCCCCGGCCCCAGCGCGGCGCCGGCTGCGCAGGTTGTGGTTCGCTTGGCGCCGGCTCTACGGCAACGGGCACTTGGCCGGCGACCACCACAGCCTCTTCATCCGCAGCGGCGAGCAGCGGCACGCCGCGGCTGCGCAAGACAAGCACCAGCACGGCTCCGGCGATGATGCCGCCGATATGGCAGGCCCAGGAAACCTGATCCTCGCCACCCTGCGCGAACATGAAGATTTGGAACAAGATCCACAGGATGAGCGGGATGAAGGCCGGGATGCGCAACGGGATGCGGGCGAAGACCAGCACCCATACCTTCACCCGCGGATAAAGGATCAGATAGGCGGCGACCACACCGGCGATGGCGCCCGACGCGCCGATCAGCGGCACCGGCGAATCCCAGGCAACCAGACCCTGGAAGAAAGCGCCGGCGATGGCGCAAAGCAGGTAGAAGACGAGGTAGCGGACATGGCCGAGTGCATCCTCGACATTGTCGCCGAACACCCACAGGAACAGCATGTTGCCGCCGAGGTGGAAGATATCCGCGTGCAGGAAGGAATAGGTCAGATAACTCAGGCTTTCCGGAATGACGACAAATTGCGGAGCGAGCTCGACGCTGTCATGCACAACCGACGGGATGAAACCGAGGCCCAGCACCGCGGCGTTGGCGAAATCCTCGCCGCCCAGTGTGGTGACAAAGTAGATCAGCACATTGAGGGCGATCAGGCTGATCGTCACATATTGCAGCTTGATGTGCCGTAGCCGGTTGGTGTCGTAAAGCGGGATGAACATCGGGCCTCTCCCGCTTCCGGCGGATTCAGCGGTTCTTGCCGGGAACCCATAGCACGTCGGCATTTCCATTGTCATTGACCGCGCGTGCGGCGACGAACAGAAAGTCCGAGACACGGTTGATGTATCTTATCGCCTCGCGGTTGACGTGCTCGTCTGGAGCTTGCGACAGCGCAACCATGATGCGCTCGGCGCGGCGGGCCACCGTGCGGGCGAGGTGAAGCGCAGCCGCTGCCGGCGTGCCGCCGTTGAGCACGAAGGATTTGAGCGGCTCAAGGTCCTTGTTGAGGAGGTCGATGTCCTGTTCGATGCGGTCGGTCTGCGAGGCGATGATCCGCAGCGGCTCGTAGTCGAGCGGCCTGCCATTATCGGGGACTGCCAGATCGGCGCCGAGATCGAAAAGATCGTTCTGGATGCGGCCAAGCATCGCATCGATCGCCGGATTTACTGCCGCTGTATGGATGCGAGCCATGCCGATACAGGCATTGGCCTCGTCGACGGTGCCGTAGGCGTCGATGCGAAGGTCGGATTTCAGCCGCCGCTCACCAGAGCCGAGGCCGGTGGTGCCATCGTCGCCGGTGCGGGTGTAGATCTTGTTGAGCTTGACCACGGGTTACCTCCCGGCTGGTGGCTGCTGCGTCACTTACGGGTGAAATACACCGCCAGCATGATCAGCACCAAGGCCACGAACTGCAACAGCACGCGCGTCTGCATCAGCTTGTTGGAGGTCATGCTGGAGCCGCCGCGCATCATGTTGATGAGGCCGCGGATCAGCACGATCACCACGGCGACCATGACGAGAACGGCGAGGATGTTGAAGACGGTTGCCATGGTGTGTTCCAGTTGGATTGCGTTCAGGCGCGTTTGGCGAGCAGACGGTAGAGTACCGATGACGGCAGGATGCGTTTAAGGATCGCGCCGATCCTGGCCGGCACTGTTACCACATAATGCGGGCGCGGGCGCCGCGACAGAAGCGCATGGTGCAAGGCGGCATAAACCACCTCCGGCCCGGGCTTCAGCCGCGATGTGCTGCCGCCGGCCCGCAGCCGTTTAAGTTGCGCCGCATAGGCGAGGCGATGAACGGAATTCTCGTGATCGATATTTGCCAGGAACCAGGGGAGGCTGTTGGTGGCGATCTTCGATTTCACCGCTCCCGGCTCGATCAGCGAAACATGGATGCCGCTGCCGAGGAGTTCCTGATGCAGGCTTAGCATCAATCCTTCGACGGCGTGCTTCGATGCCGAGTAGGCGCCGCGAAAAGGCAGCGGCGCAAGGCCGAGGATCGACGAGCAATGAACGAGACGGCCATGGCCCTGGCGGCGCATCACCGGTACGACACGGCGAGTGAGATCATGCCAGCCAAAGACATTGGCCTCGAACTGCTGCCGTAAAGCCTCGACCGGCAGATCCTCGACGGCGCCGGGCTGTCCGTAGGCGCCGTTGTTGAAGAGCGCATCGAGCCGGCCGCTGGTCCGTTCCAGCACCGACGCCACCAGCGCCTCGATCGATCCGGGCTCGGTGTAGTCCAGATAAAAGGCCTCGATGCCGTCGGCCTCGAGCGCGGCGATATCCTCGGGCTTTCGGCCGTTGCGAACACCCGCCAGCCTTCCTTCTTAAGAGCATGGGCGCAATAGGCGCCTATACCGGAAGAGGCACCTGTGACAATGATGGTGCGCAACTCTTCTCCGGGAGGACTGGTGGTTTGACCTAGGGTTGTCATTTACCGCAAACCCTTCCCATATTCGCGGCGTCGGGACAATCGAAGGGAACGCGGTTCTTGTTGCGGAAGATCGTAGCCCTCAAACGCGTCCTTTACGACGCGCTCGGCCATTTCAATACCGACGACGGCTGGGCGATGGCCAGCCATCTGGCGATCACCGCGCTTATGGCGCTTTTTCCTTTCCTGATCTTCGCCACGACGCTGGCGAGTTTTTTCGGCGCGCAGGCTTTCGCCGACACCGCCGTGCACCTTGTGTTCGACACATGGCCCGAGCAGATCGCCAAACCGATCGCGCGCGAAGTGCTCAACGTGCTTACCGTCCGGCGCAGCGACCTGTTGACCTACGGTATCGTGCTTGCCGGATACTTCGCCTCGAACGGCATCGAGGCGCTGCGCACCTCGCTCAACCGGGCCTATCGTGTCTCGGAAACGCGCGGCATCATCTACCGGCGGGTGCAGAGCATCATCTTCGTGCTGATCGCGACGGCCGGGTTTTTGGCCATCAGCGTGCTGCTGGTCTTCGCGCCATTGCTGGCACGGCTGGCCGAGTCGCATTTCGAATGGATAAAACCCTATATGGGCACGATCACGCTGTGGCGTTACGTCATCGCCTCGGTCGTCATCATCGGCGGTCTGTTCGCCGTGCATTTCTGGTTGCCGGCCGGCAAGCGCCGCTTCGTTTCGATCGTGCCTGGCATCATCTTCACTCTGGTCGGCTGGCTCATCGGGTCGACCATCTTCGCCGCCTATCTCGATCATTTCTCGTCCTATGTGACGACCTATGCCGGCCTCGCCTCGATCATGATCGCCGTCGTCTTCCTCTATATAGTCTCGGCGATCTTCATCCTCGGTGGCGAGCTCAACGCCGCGATCAGCCGCTATTTAGAGGCACGTGCCCGCGTCGGCGGCTGAGCCGTCGCCAGCCCGACGCCGAGCGTCGCGATCGCCATGCCGCCGATCTGGAGCGGACTCAATTGCTCACCGAACAATGCCCAGGCGATGACCGCGGTGACGGCCGGCACGAGGTAAAACAGCGAGGCGACCTTCGACATCTCGCCGTCGCGGATCATCACCATCAACAGGAAGATGGCGCCGATCGATAGCACCAGCACGAGCCAGGCCATAGCAAAGATCAGTTCGCCATTGACGATGACCGTTCGGGTCTCGAAGGCGAGCGAGGCCAGAGCCATCACCGATGCGCCGCCGACATATTGCCAGAACGTGGCAGCCACCAGATCGCCGCCGGAGGCGAAACGCTTCTGCCAGATCGTGCCGGCGCTCATGCCGAGTACGGAGACAAATGAGGCGACCAGCGTCTCGGCCGTCACGCCGCCGCCGAGCGCGCCGAGCTTCGGCCAAAGCACGATCACCACGCCGATCAACCCTAGGCCGAGACCGGCCCAGTGGCGCGGCAGGATGGCCTCGCCCAGAAGCCGGCCGGCGAGCACCGCCGTGATCAGCGGCTGCAGGCCGACGATCAAGGCTGAAAGCCCGGCGGGCATGCCCCGGTGGATGGCCCAGAACACGCCGCCGAGATAGACCCCATGCATCAGGATGCCGGCGCCGGCCGCGTGCAGCGCCTCGTCTCGGGTGGCGCGGCTCGAACCAAGCGCGGCCATCAAAGCGACAAGCAGGATTGCGGCCAGGACAAAGCGCGCAGCCAGGAAAGTAAAAGGCTCCGCCCACGGCATGGCATAGCGCGCGCCGATGAAGCCGGTCGCCCACAGGACGACAAAAGAGGCGGGGATAAACCGCTTGAGGCTGTGCATTTTTCCGGGGACCACGGTGAATTCGGGTGAGGGATCGACTGCGGCGACTGCTTAATGCCGTTCGGGCCGGCAAGCAAAACCAAACGGTTGATCCATAGAGTCATTTGAATTGAAGGAGCGCCGTTGATGGCCGTCAGCTCACCGGTCTAGTCTAGAGACCAACCAGCCGCTTGACATCGGCGGGCGATGCGCCCGCCTCGCGCTGGGCGGCAAGGCCGGTATCGCCAAGGCTCTTCGACAGTTTTCGTCCATCCGGGCCGAGGATCAGGCGATGGTGAAAATAGGCCGGCTGCGGCAGCCCAAGCAGTTGCTGAAGCAGCCGCTGCACGCTTGTCGCGGAATAAAGGTCCTGGCCGCGCACGACATGGCTGACGCCCTGCAGCGCGTCGTCCATGGTGACGGCGAGATGATAGCTGGTCGGGATTTCGCGGCGCGCCACGACCACGTCGCCCCAATCCTGCGGATGGGCTTCGACACGACGCGTCGCGGAGAGCGTCTCGTCCGTGTATTCGGCCCATGACAGGTCCTTGCCGGCGCGCGCTATTGCAGCATCGACGTCCAGCCGCCAGGCAAATGGCACATTTTCGGCGATGCGCCGCTTGCGTTCGCTCGCCGTCAACGCCTTGTCGGCGGCGGGATAGAGCGGCACGCCGTCCGGGTCGCGGGGCCAGTCGCGGCCGCGCTTTTCGCTGTCGGCGATAAAGGCGCGGATCTCACTTCTGCTCATGAAGGCCGGATAGACAAGCTCCGCTTCGATCAGCCGCTCGAGCATCGCCCGATATTCGGCAAAATGCTCGGACTGGCGGCGCACCGGCTCCTCCCAGCCAAGCCCCAGCCATTTCAGGTCGCGAAAAATGCCTGCCTCGAATTCCAGCGTGCAGCGCGTCGTGTCGATATCCTCGATGCGCAGCAGCAGGCGTCCGCCCGTGGCCTTTGCCATTTTCTGATTGAGCAGCGCCGAATAGGCATGGCCGAGATGCAGTTCGCCGTTCGGGCTCGGCGCGAAGCGGAATGTCAGCAGTGTCATTGTCCGGCGGCAATCGGGTTGTGCGGCGCTTTCGCCAATTGCTACTTTGCGCCGGCAGCGTCGCGCGTCCAGAGGGACGCGTGACGAAGCGTGCGGCACATTTGATTTTGGAACAAGCAGACATGCAACGCATCGCCAACCTTGACGACATTGTAGAAGGCCTGGACGCGCTGTGCCTGCTTGATCCGCGCCTGGACAAGGTGCGCGGCATGGCCGGCGAGGTGCCGCTCAGGCTGTCGGAGCCGGGGTTCAGGAGCCTTGCTTCGATCGTCGTTTCACAACAAGTGTCCCGCGCGACTGCCGATGCCATCTTCGGCCGGCTGACGAAACTGCTCGATCCGCTGACGCCGCAGGCGATCCTTGCCGCCGATGAGGCGATCTTTCGCGAGGCCGGGCTGTCGCGGCCCAAGCAGCGCGGCCTGATTGCCGTCGCCCAGGCGGTGGCCGACGGGCTCGACCTCGATCATCTCTGCCAACTCGATGCAACGGAGGCGATCGCAGCCATGACCAAGGTGCCGGGCATCGGCCCGTGGACGGCTGAAGTCTACCTTTTGTTTGCCGCCGGACACCCAGATATCTTTCCGGCGCGCGACGTTGCGTTGCAGAGCGCGGTCGGCCATGCGCTCGGCATCGACCCGCGTCCGCCGGAGAAAATGCTGATCCGGCTTGCCGAATCATGGAGCCCGTGGCGCGGTGTCGCATCGCGGCTTTTCTGGGCTTATTATCGCGAATTGAAGGGCAGGGATGCCGCGCCTCCGGCCTGAATCCGCAAAAAAGCATTGAAATCATGCGTTTCTGAGACCCGGCATGATCGACAATCCGCTTCACATCCCTGTCATGTCGGGCTTACAGTATCCGCGTCGACCGGTTCTAGGGTGAAGGAGGTCAACGACGTGACGGTTGCCGTATCTCCGGATGGGCTTCCAGCGCTGGTGCTGAACGCGGATTACCGTCCGCTCAGCTATTACCCCCTTTCGCTCTGGTCCTGGCAGGATGCCATCAAAGCGGTGTTCCTCGAGAGGGTGAACATCGTCGCCGAATACGAACACGCCGTCTCTTCACCGACCTTTTCGATGAAGCTGCCGAGCGTCGTCAGCCTGAAGGCTTACGTGAAGCCGTCGAGGCATCCGGCGTTTACTCGTTTCAACGTCTTCCTGCGTGACCGTTTCCAGTGCCAATATTGCGGCACGCCGGACGATCTGACGTTCGACCATGTCATTCCTCGCCATCGCGGCGGCGCCACGACCTGGGAGAATGTCGTCGCTGCCTGCTCGCCCTGCAATCTGAGGAAGGGCGGCATGATGCCGGCCCACGCCAAGATGTGGCCGCTGCAGAAGCCCTACCAGCCGACGGTGCATGATTTGCATAATAACGGCCGGCTGTTCCCGCCCAACCATCTGCACGAAAGCTGGATGGATTATCTCTACTGGGATGTCGAACTCGAACCTTGAGATCATCCGACAATTCGCGAGGCTAGCCGTCTGAAGCGATTGTCCGCGCTTCCGATGCTCACGGACCAATGTCCGCTCCGCTTCGGTTCTCGACAATCACGTCATACGACTCAGCCTGCCGAATTCTTGAATGATCTTGCGTCCGCCCATAGGGCGAACCGCTCAATCGCGGGCGAAGGCGCTGCGGAACGCTACGACCGCCAGGACAAAGCTAGCGATGGCGTTCCAGCCGGCCAAGGACAGGCCGAGGATGCGGAGCGCCGCCTTGTCGCAGGAGGGCGGGACGAATTTGTCGAGCGCGTCGAGCACGCCCTTGCCGCCGGTGTCCACCGGCCCGGCGGCTGCGGTGCAATCGGTCGGGCCCGGCCACCACGCCCATTCGACGCCGGAGTGATAAACGCCGAGATAGACGCCGTAGAGCATCAGCAGGCCGCCAATGGCCAGCAGGCCACGGCTTATCCAGGCTGGCGCGTGAAGAGCCGACGCAAGCACCGCCAGCAGCATCAAGGGCACGCCGACGTAGTAAGGAGTGCGCTGCTCGAGGCAGAGCTTGCAGGGGATGTAGCCGCCAAGATACTGAAAGGCCAGCGCCGAGCCGACCGTGGCGGCCATGGCGACAGCGAGAAACAGGGCGGTGCGCAGCCGCTGGCGTCCGGTATCGGCATTCACGGTCGCTGTCATTGGACTCAGTCCATTCGGTTCGATTCCGTTCAGACGGCGTATTTGACGACGATATAGAGCAAAATCAGGGCAGCGGCGGCGGCGCCCGCAATCTGGCCAAGGCGCTTTTCGATGAAGTGGCGGATCGGCTCGCCATAGCGGCGCAACAGCCACGCGAGAAACAGGAAGCGGGCTCCGCGGGCAACAATTGCCAGCACGATGAAAAGTAGCAAAGGAACGCCGATGACGCCGGACAGGATCGTCACCACCTTGATCGGCGGTAGATGGGCGAGGCCGGAGGTGACCAGCATCAGGATGATGAAGCCGACACCCGACGAGACGCGCATCGCCTCGAACTCGTCATATTTGCCATAAAATTCGAGGATCGGCCGCGCCACCGCATCATAGGCATAATGGCCGATGAACCAGCCGGCGATGCCGCCCAGCACCGAGGCGACGGTGGCAACCAGCGCATAACGGTAAGCGCGATCCGGTCGCGACAGCGCCATCGGCAGATAGAGGACGTCGGCCGGCACCAGGAACACCGAGCTCTCGACGAAGGCGATGAAGGCCAGCCACCATTCGGCGGATTTGCTCGCCGCCAGCGACAAGGTCCAGTCGTAAAGTCCGCGAAGCATCGGCACTCCTAATGCACGCCCAAACCAGTAGCGGTCTTGGGATCACGACATGTACAAACAAGACTTGGAAGCGCCCCGATCAACCTCGTCGGACAAGGTGCGCTTCAATGACATGCGCCGCCTGTCTAGAAAGATTTTCCGCGCTGCACAATGGCAGCTGCTTCACGAAATCGAAAGGCTGAGGCTTGAGCGAGACCGGATCTCGGGAATTGGCCGTTGACGAACAGGCCTCCAACCGTATAGTCCGCGCCCATCCAGGCCGCCCGGCCTGAGCCCCTATGGCGGAATTGGTAGACGCGCTCGACTCAAAATCGAGTTCCGCAAGGAGTGCTGGTTCGATCCCGGCTAGGGGCACCATTTCCCATCCGTCGAGAGAGCTCGGTTTGGTCGTTATCCCAGGAGCCCCCTGGGATAACTGAGGCCCCGAGCGCTTTCGACAACCCAGACTGTAACGGAGGTCGCTATCACATCGGCCCCGGCACCATCTTGGTCGGCTGCTCCGGCATCGGAAACGCATAGTTGTCGCATTTCACGTCCGGGTTCGTCGGACTGAACATTCCGAGCGGGTTGTCCTTGAACAGCCAGGCGTGAAGGTCGTAGTGGTGGAACTCCTTCGGGATGAGCGGATAATGCCCCTCCATCGGCCCCTGGAATGTCTGTCCGAAGAGCTTCGGCGGCTCCTTGGTGTCCGGCGTCAAGGGCACGAGCCATTCCGCGCCGACCAGGCGCAATTCGCCGCCGACCGGCTCATAGATCAGCACATTGGGACGCGTCGGATCCGCAGTCGGGCCGATAGTCGTGACGTTGACGAAATGGATCCCCATCGCGCCCTTCGGGTAGTCCATCGCTCCCTCTACCTTTTCGCCGCTGTAGAAGACGCATCCAACCGTCGATAGATAAAGCTCGCGAATGGCAACCTTGTAGTCTTCATACCTGGACAGCGATTTACGCAGGGCATCGATCTCGGCCTTGTCGGGTTCGGCGGCCCGAGGCGCGGCGGCGTTCAGACACGCGCCAACGAGACCTGCCAATGTGAGGATACCGAGACGCCTGAGGTGAGTTGTTTTCGTCATGCATTCCTCCCAGATTTTTTTCTGGCCGTGCAGGACCGAGGCGGCAGTGATGCTGGACGCGCGGCCGAAATTGATCGCCTCATCCCGGTTGGGACTGCGTCGATGCTAATCTTTTCCGCTGATCGGGAGAATTAACCCTGACGACCTAGGCCCAAGCGGACCGATGGTGCGGAGACCAGGGCAGTCGCATAGGGGCAAGTACCCCCTCACCCAGATTGCCAACCGAATTGCGAAGGGCAATTCGGGGCAATCCGACCTCTCCCCGAGGGGAGACGAGGAGATCGCCAGCGCTGGCGTCCGCCTCTTCTCCCCAGCTGGGGAGAAGGTGGCC
This sequence comes from Mesorhizobium sp. M1328, assembly GCF_040318075.1. Lineage (NCBI taxonomy): Bacteria > Pseudomonadati > Pseudomonadota > Alphaproteobacteria > Hyphomicrobiales > Phyllobacteriaceae > Mesorhizobium > Mesorhizobium sp. M1328. Next base: position 163,885 of record NZ_JAMYLO010000015.1, read on the forward strand.
GCGAAGCGGCCGGATGAGGGGACTCCATATGCAATAGCCCATGGTGCGGACCGGACCAACGGCCGATCCGGTCGCATCCCTAGGCCCGATGCACTAGCGCCGGCGCAGCAGGCTCCTCATCCGGTTGCGCAGCAGGCGCGCCATGTTGCGGGTCTCGCGGTAGAGGTGAAGCTGCGAGGCCGCCTGGCGGGCGGGGCGGTCGGCGTCCGGCGTCAGCCCGATCACCAGCGTGCCCATCGGCTTGCGTTCGCTCCACAGCCGGCTCATCACCGGATGGTCGGGCACCGCGCAGGAATCGGTCATCATGATGTTGGGGTCGTCGAGATGCTGCCTGGTCACCTCGATCATCAGCAGCGTGCCCGGCGAATAGGGGGCGAGCGTCTCGTCATAGGCGGTCTTCCAGGTGTAGGCGACGCCGGCCTCGACGAAGACGACCAGGCAGGCGATGGTGCGGCCGTCGAGCGTCAGCGAATGGATGCGGCAGAGGTCCTGCTCGGCCAGCCGGTGCACCGCCTCGCGGGCGAAGGCGGCGCGGTAGCGGTCGATGGCCATGGCAGTGCGTTCGCGGCCTTTCCAGCCGGCAGCCTCCAGCGTCAGGAAATTTTCGATGGCGTGGCGGATCTCGTCGGGCCCGCGCGCCACGACATGCTCCAGCCGGCCGAGGTCGGCGAGACGGCGCTTCAGGCGGCGGAACTCGCGATAATGGTGGGCGCGCAGCGAAGCTTTCAGATACTCCTCGCCGTCGAGTTCGCTTTCGAGCACCGGGCGCTCGGCCTTGCCGGTGGTGACCAGCGTCAGGCCGCGCGTTTCGGCGACGCTGGTGAGCAGGCTCGCAACCGGGCCGTCCAGCCTTATGTCGGGCAGCACGAAGACCTTCGGCAGTTTGAGATGCGGCCTCGACAGCATCGAGAAGAAATCCTCGATCACGCCGATCGGATCGTCGCGGTCGATCAGCGGCGTGCCGATCGGGCCGAACGGGCTCGACCAGGTGCGCATGACGGGAACCCCGAGCGGCACCATCGGCCGCTCGACCGACAACGGCACCAGCAGGCGCAGCCGGTTGCGATACTGGTCGCCGTCGCGGATGACCGCCAGCCGCACCTCGCGGTCCTCGAGCCTCGGCATGGCCGGCGCCAGGAAGCGCGGATTGAAGAAGACGTTGGGCTCGATCGTGCGGGTGCAGAGATAGTCGAGCTCCTCGACCAGGTCGAAGCCGGCGGAGGCCGGATAGATGGCAAGCTTGCGCTCGGGCCGGTTGTTGGCGAGGATCTCGACATGGGCGGGATCGGCTTCGCGGGCAAGTCCGGCAAGGCCGGACACCATGGCGCCGGCCGGGCCGCCGCTGGTTTCCTCGAGCAAGGGGACGGCAGCCATCAGGCGGCTCCTTTGGCGGGCACGAAAATGGCCATGGCGATACCGAGCTTGCGCCAGACCGTAAATGACAGCGCGCCGGCCTCGAAGATCATGGCGAAGACGGTGGCCATCGCCGCGCCCCATAGGCCGAAAAGCGGGATCAGCACGACGCTGAGCGCGATGTTGAAGGCCAGCGTCATGGCATAGACAGCGGCGCAGATGTTCTGGTTGCCGCTCATGGTGAGCAGGCTTTCGCAAGGGCCGACGGCGGCCCGCGCGACGACGCCGAACACCAGCAGGAACAGCAGCGGATAGCCGGCGGAAAATTCCGAGCCGAACAGGGTCAGCATCGGCTCGCCCAGCGCCAGCACCAGCAGCGCCATCGCCAGCGACGGCCAGAAGGTCCACGACACGGTTTCGCGGGCGAAGGCGGCGAGCTTTTGCGGCTCGCCATGAGTGAACTGCGCATAGCGCTGGGCAACGCCGGCCTTGACGGCGAAATAGACGAAATGCACCAGCGCCAGCGTCTTGACGGTGGCGAAATAGACGGCGACGTCGTTGGGATCGAGATAGGCGCCGACCATCAGCACGTCGGCATTGGTGAGCAGGAAGAAGAAGCTCTCGACCAGGAAGATCGGCAGCGAGACGATGAACCATTGGCCGAAATGCAGCTTCATCGGCCCGGCCGGGATCCTTTTGTCGATGCGCGAGGTGACGCCGATGAGCTGGCCGAGCGTGGTGGCATAGGTGGCGGCGATGGCGGCGAAGATCGCCGTTTTGGCGTCGGGCGCGTAGCCCGCCAGCAGCATCAGCGCCATGAACGCCAGGATCAGCAGCGGCCGCACCAGGAATGTCGGCGACAGCGCAAACAGCGCCCAGGAATTGGCCCGCGCCAGCCCTTGCAGAAGGTCGGACATGGCGATCATCGGCAGGCAGATGATGCCAAGGATGAACGGCACGTCGTAATAGTTTTCGATATAGGCCGACAGCAGCCAGACGCCGAGCGCGCCGAGGCCGGCGATCACCGTCGAGGCAATCAGCACGAACAGCCGGCTGGCCTGCACGATGCCGCGCAATTCGGCCATCATGCCGCGCTCGCGATATTCGGGGATGAAGCGGATGATCGAGGTGTGGAAACCGAGGCAGGCGAGATTGCCGACGATGACCATAGTCACCCAGACAAGCACGAAAATGCCGTATTCGAACGACCCCATCCAGCGCGCCATCAGGACCTGGCTGACGAAGGCGATGACGGCGCTGACGATGCGGACCGAAAAGGCGATCAGCGACATGCGGCCGGCCTCGCCCCGCGCGCCGGCGCTGAACAGCACGGCATCGATCAGGCCAAGCAGCGGCCTGATGCGCAGCGCAAGGCGCTGCGGCAGGTACCGCCCGGCTGTCGTCGCCGCGGAAAAACGCACCCCGATCACACTCCGTTTTCCGCCTCTTTTCTGGCTATGCGTCTAACGAAAACACATTAAGAAACGGTTGGGTGGCGAGGGGGGCGTCAAGGTAGTGCTAGCCAAAAGGGAGGTTCCATAGCCTTGCCGATACCTAGTCTCTGACCTGAGCTGGAAAGGGAGGGAGTTTGAGAGATGTGGATAAAAATGTTTGATGTTGAGAGTTCGAAAAACATTGCCCTGCCGAATCGCGTAGGTATCGAAAGTACTTGGAGGATGCGGCGTGGCCGTCAGTGAAAAAACAAAAGAAATTCTTGTCCACCTTTCCCGGCGTCCCGGTCACGATGAGGTCAAGGCAGATTTCCGAAGTCTTCTTACTGAGGAATTCGGCGCGGACATCCAGTCCGTGGATTTTGAACGCCGGGTTCCGGAAGTGCGCGGACGCATCGATGCCCTTATCGGGCGGACAGTCTTCGAGGCGAAATCCAATCTTGACCGTGAGTGGCCAGACGTTGCGCGGCGCATGCCCGACTATCTGGCCGATCGGGAACGCGAAGAGAGCGAGCGTTTTGTCGGCATTGCAAGCGATGGACTGAAGTGGGCGGTCTTCGAACTTAGGAACGGTGAGCTCGACAAGATAAAAGAATCATTCTTGATCCCGACAAAGGAGAACTGTTTCTCGCTTGGCTTGACGGCGCGCTAGCGCTCAAATCATCGCTCCCACCCGAGCCTCTAACCATTCGTCTTGAATTGGGGCAGGATAGCGTCGCTTTCCGACGTGCATCGGAAGAGCTGATTGCGATCTGGCGGACGCTCGAACACCGGCCCGACGTGGCGTTGAAGAAGCAGCTCTGGTCGACGCTCCTCAAGATGGTCTATGGGCGTGACATAGAAAATGAGATGCTCTGGATACAGCATACGTTTCTAGTGATCGTCTCGAAATGCGTGGCGCTGGCCGTTCTCGACCTTGTAGAGGATGACCCGGCGCGTGTGCTCTCCGGGCGGGCGTTTCAGCAGGCCAACATATACGGCGCGGTGGAAAGCGATTTCTTCGACTGGATCGTCGCCGCGCCGGAGGGCGTGAGACTGGTGCGCAGGATCATGGCGCATGTCCGTCGCTTTCGTCTGCGTGAGGTCAAAAGCGATGTTCTGAAAATTCTCTATGAATCACTTATAGATCGTGAAGAGCGTCATGGCCTTGGTGAGTACTACACACCCGACTGGTTGGCGGCCAAGGTAGTACGAAACACAGTAAGTGCACCGGTCGAGCAAAAAGTTCTCGACCCTGCCTGTGGCTCAGGCACTTTCCTGTTTCACGCCATTCGCAATTTTCTGGTCGAAGCGGAAGAAGTCGATATGCCGGTTATCAACCGGGCGGCAGAAGCGACGCAGCTTATCTCAGGCATGGTGACCTGCCACTGAATTTTCATCCGGCTGCAGTTAGAGCCTCGGCGGGTTTTACGCCGTATGGCGCGGGTTGAGCAACGGGTGATCGGCGGAGCTGGTCG
>NZ_JAMYLO010000016.1:0-162062 GCF_040318075.1 Mesorhizobium sp. M1328
GCTTCTGGCGGTCTCGAAATCGGCCGTCTGACGGCCCTGATCGTCCTGGTCCTGCATGGTGTCTCCTAGTGGAATCCGAGGAAGGAGAGGATTGCAAGCACGATGACGACAAGGCCGATGAGATAAATAACATTGTTCATGGCGCAATCTCCTCCACTGCGCACCGAACTTGCTTGTGGCTTTCCGTGTTCCCTCAGATGTCATCTTTTTTGGTAAGCGAAGCCTAACCAGCCTGAAGACGGGATCTCATCCTGTGCCAATGGCGGTGAGCGCGCGGTGGGAAATGATATGCGACCCGGACTTCGGTGCGACTTACAGGTCGAGGCGCAAGTCCGCTCCGGCAGATATTCGCGCTGCACGGCCGGAATTTATCCGCAGTGCTTTGACTGGGCATTATCGTAGTGGGACCTGCCCGCGACCTACCAGTCGATTGCTGGCCGAACGATCATGAGCCAGAAAATCCCGAGTACCGCAGCGAAGGCGGGGAAGCCGAAGGCGAACCACAGCCAGAAGAGCCGATGATAGCGCGGCGGCAACGGCGCGCCTGCAGCGGCGGCTTGAGATGCCAGCTTGCGCATCTCCATTTGCATCCAGACGACCGGGAGCCAGAACATTCCGGTGAAGATATAGAGCGCGATCGAAAGTACGATCCAGCCCTCCGACAGCGAGTAGCCTGCCTGCCAGGCGAGCGCGGCTCCCGTCAAAGGTTGCGCGACCACGGCCGTCGCTGTGAAAAGGAAGTCGGCGACGACGACGATACGCGCCACCGCCGCAACCGCCGCGGCATTGCCGGTCCTGTGGGCGAGCAGCATGAAGAAAGCGATACCGGCGCCGGTGCCAAGCAGCACGGATGCGCCGATGACATGCAGACATTTCAGCAGGAAATAGAGCATCAACGCTCCTCCAGCACCGCCAAGGCCACAAAGTGCAGCACCAGGATCGGTAACACCTTGAGGAACGGCCCAAGCGGGTCGTTCCACAGCTCTGGGCGCAGGAAACTTCCGACGGCCAGGTAGAAGAGCGAGAGCGCGATGCCGCCATAGAGGCCTTTTCGCGTCGCCGGCCGCCAGGCTATGAGCGCGCCGACGGCGATGTCGGCAAGAGCGCCGGCGAGCACGGTCGGCGCCGACAAGATGCCGGCCCCCGTGCTTTGCATCAGATCGACGCCGCCGACGTAGCCGGTGGTCAGCGACACGATCCCCGTCACGATCCAGAAGACGGGCAGGACCACGAATATCGCCGGCTTGATGAAGTACAGCCGGGCAAACCATTTTTCCTGCACCGTTGCCGGATTGAGCGCGAGGAAGCCCGCCAGGGTTTGCGGGCGTATGCCGGTCGCGGCGGTCCAGTCCGAGGGATCTCCAACCGCTCCTCGGGCGATCTCCCTGGCCGCGTTGGTGCGCATCGGTGGGCGCCAGCCGAACATCGCGGCAAGGTCGCCGAAGCGGTAGAGAAGCCTTGCAACAGCCACTGGCAAGACAAACCTGGCTGCCGGAGCCCAGCCGAGCCATCGGCGATAGCTGCCGACGACCTCGTCCATGCTCAGCTGTTCGGGACCGACAAGTTCCAACACGATGCGAGACGGACTGTCGGGATCGAGAAGGAAGACGACTGTTGAGACCACATCGTCGAGTAGTACCACCTGGAGCCGGCCGGTGCCGGGCATGGACGGCAGCACCGGCAGCGAAGCGAGACCCCGAAACAATGCGCTGGCTCCGAAGACCGGCCGGCCGAGCACCACGGACGGGCGCAGGACCACCCAATCCAGATCAAGCGCCATAAGCGCTTGATCGCCGGCCAGTTTCGTCGCCGAGAACGTCGAAGGCTGCGCCCGATCGACGCCTATCGCCGAGAAGTGGATCACCCGGGCAACCCCTGCCCGCGCACAGGCGAGGAAGAGTGCTGCCGCCGCATCGCGATGGACTTCGCGCGTCTTTTCGCGAGGGCTGTCCTGCAGGACGCCCGCGCAATTCACGACGGCGTCGATACCCCTGAGATGCGGCAACCAGTCTTCTGGCTGCAGCGCCACCGCCATGTCCAGCACCAGCAACTGATAGTTGCCGGCCCGGTTTGCGCCGGGGCTGCGGACCAATCCGATCACCTCATGCCCATCGGAAAGAAGACGTGCGACGACGGAGGCACCGATCAGGCCGGTGGCGCCGGTAACCAGGACTTTCACTGGACCCCATTCTCCGACGGCGGGAAAGTATCGTTCATTCCGGTTTATCGCCCTCGATACGCCCCTTCATACCGGAAAGTTCTTTCTTCGTGCATAACAGTCGCGGCTGCGCCGGGTCGGAGATGTCGAGCTTGTCCCAGGGAATGCGGTACATGCTGTCGCGACTGCGCAGTCGAAAGGCGTCGAGGACCGCAATGCCGATGGCCGAGGCGGACAGACGCTCGAAGGCCGCGTGGATGCCGACATGGTACTCGGTAACTACCAGGTCGTCGCCATCCGGTTCGGCGCGTATCTCCTCGATACGGCCGATGCTTTTGCCGCGCTGCGAAAGCACAGTCCTGCCAGCCAATTGCTCAAGATTGACGGTGGCCATCATCCAGCTCCCGGAATACGCCCAATGACATGATCGCGCAGCCAGTCCTGCCAGTCGAAAACCGCCGTTTCGCGGACGTCGATATCGAACTCGATGTCGACGCCGATGTCGCGCACCTTGTTCCAGGCAATGCGGTGCGGCTCGGCATGGCGCTTGCCGCCGAGCCTTGCCGCAAGCAGGGCCATCCAGCGCCCGGGTCGCTCGCCAAGCCGACGCGCCAGCGTGATCGAGCCGAGCTCGACCGCAACGATTTTAGGCGGCTTGCCTGGCCTGAGCTCGGCCACCAGCCCGTCCACCTTGCCGATCTTGACCTGCTCGCGGTCGACCACTTGCTTGTCCAGGATGTCGCGCAGCAACTCCATCACGTGCCTCCGAATATCTGCAAAGGAATGGTCACGATCGCGAGCACGAAACCGAGCGCGATGATGAAGATGACCGCGGCATTCGCTATCATGCCATTGCGGTGCTCGCCGACATAACGCTCGTCATTCAGCAGGAAGAGGAACGGCACCACGGTCAGCGGCAGGCTGGCGGCCGTCAGCGCCATGGAAAAGATGGTGAGCTTCAGCGGATCGAGGCCCAGTGCGATCGGAATGGCGGCGAGAACCAACAAGATCGTATAGACGGTGCTGAAACCCGGGTCGTCGCGCGGTTTCAGGTTCTCGCCCCAGGTCCAGCCGAAACCCTGCGCCACAAGGTAGGCTTGCTGCAGGCCGATTTCGAGCGCGGCACCGAAGCAGGCAATGCCCAGTGAAGCAACGAACAGGACAAATCCCCAGAAACCGAAGATCGGAATCAGCATCAGCGGCAGTTGGTGGTAGTCATCGACCTGCTCTATGCCGTGCGCGGCCAGCACGAGCGCCGCCACAATCAGCACACCGATAGCGATTGTGCCGCCAAAACTCATGCCCAGGCCGGCAGTGGCTCGATTGGCTCCGAGATAGCTCTTGTCCCACTTGTCCTCGATCGCTCCCGACGAATAGAACATGAACAGATAGGGCGAGATCGACGCACCAAGAATGCTGACCGCCATGAACCAGTAGTTGGCCGCGTCGTGATCCGGCAGTGTGGGCAGGGCCCCGGCCGCGACCTGCCCCCAATCGGGCTTCAGCATGACTGCGCCAACCACGAAGCACAGCGTGACCAGCCCGAGGATCGCGACGCCTTTTTCGATGAATCCGAACGTGCCTTTCCAAAGGAACAGCCATGCCAGAAACGCGACCGGCAGCGCCCACCACTGAAAGCCGATGCCGGTGGCGAGCTCGAGCGCAATGGCAACACCGCCGATTTCGGCTGCCATGACCAGGAAGTTGACCAGCAAGGTCGCAAGCAACGGCCACAGAAAGGCGTTGAAGCCAAACCGTTCCCGAATCCCGTCGGCGATGGTGTGATGGCTAACGGCGGCGAACCGGCCGGCCATCTCGACCAGGAAGATGATGCAGATCGTGCCCAGGACGACGGCCCATATCAGCTGGAACCTGAACGCCGCGCCGGCCTGAGCGGCTGTCGCCATTGATCCGACCTCGAGAAAGCCGCCAACGCTGGTGACGACGCCCAGCGATATTTCGAGCAGCTTCTTCATGATTTCGGCGTGAAATATTTCGCGTAGGACGTTCTCAGATCGGCGGCGGCGGCCCGCAGATCCTGCTGCGCGTGTTCCACTTCCGAGCGGTTGCCGTTCTGCACGGCCGTCGCCGCGCGCATTACCACTGCCGAAAGCCGTCCAACCGCCATCGTCAGACCGGCTTGCTCGCTGGGCTCAGGCGACTTGGCGGACTGGATTTGCGCACCGGCATCGGCGAGCGCCTTGCCGACGGATTGCAAAGTGCGCGACGTGTATTTCGACGGGGCTCCCCCAGCGATCCAGCTCTCCAGGACCAGCGAAGCAGTCTGTGTGGCGGAAGCGGCGGTTTTCGACTGCTGCTCAACCTGGCCGGAAGGCGAGCATGCCGTCAGTACAAATATTATCGGCAGCAAGCACGGGCGGTCCGGTCGAAGACCGACGGCTGTAACGGCATTTACAATACGTGCTTGTAGCGTTGCTGCCACACGATTGTTCTCCCCGCACCAAGCGACTTCGGCGTGAAGTTTGATCTAGAGCGCCCGGTGATCACGTCAACTGAACCGCAATGAACGGCGCTGGCAGCGCGGAACAAACCAGCGATCGCCGGATTAGGGGATGAGGAGGCAAAGGCCATGGACAGGGAAGAGCGTATCAGGCAGCGAGCCCATGAGATCTGGGAGCGCGAAGGCCGTCCGCAAGGACGCGAGCGCGAGCATTGGGATCAGGCCGTGCAGGAGATCGAAGCTGAGGGTTCCGAGGCCGAGCGCGGTCCGGTCGTGCCCGATCCAACGGTCGGGGCCGGCTCCGATCCGGAGGCACGCGGCAGCAAGCGGCGGCGAGGGACGTGAGGCCGATGCCTCGCCTCGTCGCCTGGATCGCGGTCGTACTGGTCGTGCTGTTCGCCGCCTGGCTGATGATCGGGCGCGACAGAACCGGCGGCGGAGGTCAGCCCACGCCGCACGCCATTGATCAAAATGGATAGGAGCCGACATGACGGGAGCCGATACTCATCCTGAACAAGACCCGGCGGAAGGATCGCGATCGATAGTGGAAAAGCAGCTCCGCAAGGAGCAAGGCGGCGAGGGTCGAGATCGCAAAGCCGAGCCAGCTTCCGACAAATCCGGCAGCAAGACCAAGACGCCTTCGGAAGCGCGCAAGAAAGGCTCAGGCTTGGATTGAGCCGGCCGACGGTGGGCTCACACTGCCGTTTGCCTCGAAATAATAGGGGTAGCGCTCCTGGACGATTTCGAGCACCTCGAAGATGCGGCGAAGATGCGTTCGCATTGCTTCTTCCGCCGCAAGCGCGTCGGCCTGCTCGAGCGCATCGACAATCCGCCGATGCTGGCCGAGGACCACCGACATGGTGTCGAGGCGCGGGAAAGACAGGAAGCGGAAGCGGTCCATGGGCAGCTTCGCCGCGCTGATGTCGGCCCAGATTCCGGGGAACCCTGCATGGCTGGCGATGTGCTGGTGGAACAGCTCGTCCGACTTGAAGAAGCGCCTGTCGTCCGCGATGGAGGCGAACGTCTCCTGGACCGCCAGTTCGCCTTTGAGCACGGCAAGCAGGTCGGCACGGCGCGGGCTCTCGGCCGCGCGCTTGATCAGGCCGACTTCGAGCGATTCGCGCAGGAACTGCGATTTCTCGAGATCGGCAATACGGAGCGGCGCCACCATGCTGCCGCGCTGCGGATAGATGTCGATCAGGCCAAGACCGGCCAACCGGGCGAGCGCCTCCCTGACCGGCGTGCGGCTCACGCCAAGGGCTTCCGACATCGCCTTTTCAGAAATCAGCTCGTGCGGCTTCAGGCGGAAGGTCAGGATCTGGTCGAGCAGAACCTCGAACGTCCTCGCCGCGACCGATGCGCCGGGGCCGGTTTCGCCCAACCGCCCCTCGGTGATGGTCCGCATTCCCAAAAGCCCTGCCATCGGCAATCCCCTTAAAGGCTCTGCAGTTTCAAGCCGTTCATGAAATGCCTGCGCAAGCAGCAGCGCCGGCGTTACTCCTTGCGCGGAGAACCGCCGATGCGCGCCAGCAGCCCGCCATCGACGCGCACGACCTCGCCGGTGACGAAGGAGGCATCGTCGGACAGCAGGAAGGCAACGACTGCGGCAATCTCTTGCGGCCGGGCGGTACGGCCGAGCGGATGCATGTTGTCGAGGATGCGCAGGATCTCGTCGGGCTTATCGTTGAGCTTGACCGCATCCCGCAGCATCGGTGTGTCGACCGCGCCCGGAGCGACGGCATTGACGCGCACGCCGAGCGGCGCATAGTCGACGGCCATCGATTTGACCAGGCCGATCAGGCCATGCTTGGCCGTGCTGTAGGCCAGAACCCCTTCCTGGCTGGCCAGGCCTTGCACCGAGCTCATATGGACGATGGCGCCGCGGCTTTGGCGCAACAGCGGCATCGCTGCGCGCGACAGCAGGTAGGCGGCTTTGAGGTTGACGTTCATCACCTCGTCCCAAAGCGCCTCGTCCGTGGTCTCCACCGTTCCGTAACGCTGGATGCCGGCATTGTGGGAAAGCATGTCGAGCCCGCCGAACGTGGAACGGGCAAGCTCGACGGCGCGGCCGCAGGCTTCAGTGTCGGCGGTCGAGCCAAGCACGGTGTGCACGGTCACGCCGCGCGCCGAAAGCCGTGCCGCGACCTCGTCCAGCTGATCGCCCGCCCAGTCGAACAGGATCAGGTCGACGCCTTGCTCGGCCAGCCTTTCGGCGACAGCACGGCCGATGCCCATGGCTGCCCCGGTGACCAGTGCGCGTTTTTTGAACTCAGCCATTTATCCTCCCACGAACAGTTGCGCAGCGATTGCCATGGTAGTCGATCAGCGACGCATGGCGTACCCTTTTCCGCCGAGCCGGCCCAAGCGTGTTCGGCATCATGTCGATCATTGCATGAAAGCCAGTGTTTCGGCGCGCGTCGGTGCGCCAAGACGTCCGCCAAAGCGTAGGCATTTCAGGGCGGCGGCAGCGCTGGCCACTGCTATGGCCCGCTCTTCGTCCCAACCTTCGGCCAGACCGAGGGCGAAGGTGCCGTGAAACACGTCGCCTGCCGCCAGGGTGTCGACGGCTTCGACCCGCGGCGACGGTAGATGACGGACATCATTGCTGCCCGAGTAGCGGAACGCGGTGCCGTTCGCCCCATCGGTGACGGCCACGAAGGCGCCGGTCCGTTCGCCGATAATGGCGACGGCGGAACCGGCGGATATCTCCGGACCGCAAAGGATGCGTGCCGCCGGCAGCGATGCAACGACGTGCGAGGCGAGCGGCAGCAGCCGGTCGAGCACCGGTCGCGACGCGACATCGGCGTCAAGGACCGCCGGAATGCCGCATTCTCGGGCCTTCGCCAGCGCCAGGGCGGCGGCTCCGGGCCAGCGGACATCAACCAGCACGGCGTCGAAGCGGGAAAAATCCGCGGGCGGAAGACGGTCCGGATCGGATTGCGTGACGGCATCGTAGAACGGCACAATCATACGCTCGCCGGCGGCATCGACCAGGATCGTGGCAATGGCCGAGCGGCCACCTTCAACCCTGCGCACGAGCGAACAGTCGACCCGCTCCGCCTCCATCTGGCCGATGACATCGCGGCCGACGGCATCGTCGCCGACGCTTGCCCATAGCCAGACCTGCCCGCCCTGGCGGCTGGCTGACGCGGCGGCGCTTGCCGCCATGCCGGCCGCGATCTGCACGGCCTCGCTTGGCAGGAACTTGCCGGCGCCGGAGGGCAGGACATCAAGGCGCAAGATCGTGTCGTAGGTGAGCGCGCCGACGCAGAGCAGGCGGGGCGCCGTCATTGCAGCCGGTAGCCGCGCTGATGGGCAATCGCCGTCATCACGCCTCTCAGTTCGGCAAGGCCGCGAAGACGGCCGATCACCGGGTAGCCGGGATGGGTGTGCCGCGTGGCATCATCGATCAGCTCGTGGCCATGATCCGGACGAAACGGCAACAGCGCCGCCTGTTCGCCGGCGTCGCGGCGGCGTTGCTGCTCGTCGAGCAAGATCGAGACCACCGACACCATGTCGACATCGCCGCTCAGATGCTCGGATTCCATGAACGAGCCGTCCGGGTCCTTGCTGACGTTGCGCAGATGCACGAAGTTGATCTTGTGCGCAAAACGTCTGGCGATGGCGGGCACGTCATTGGCCGGGTTGGCGCCCAGCGACCCCGTGCACAAGGTAAGGCCGCTATGGGCCGATGGCACGGCGTCCAGGATAAAGGCGATGTCGTCGGCGTTCTTGACGATCCGGCACAGGCCGACGAGATCGCGCGGCGGATCGTCCGGGTGGATCGCCAGCGTGACGCCCGCCTCTTCGGCCGCCGGCAACACGTTTTCGAGAAAACTGACGAGGTTCTCGCGCAGCCGGTCGTGCGACAGGCTCGACTGCTCGGCAACCACTTCGCGCAATTCCGCTATGTCGTAGCGCTTGAAGGCGCCCGGCAGGCCGGCCATGATGTTGGCGAGCAGACGCTCTTTTGACGTATCCGGCGTCGTCTCGAACCATTCGCTCGCCCGCTGGAGAACATCGGACGCATAGTCGCGCTCAGATCCCTTGCGCTGCAGTATGTAGCAATCGAACGCGGCAAGCTCGTGCATGTTCATGCGGAGCGCCCGTCCGCCGCCCGGCAGCGGCGCAGCCAGGTCGGTGCGGGTCCAGTCGAGGATCAGCATGAAGTTGTAGCAGACCGTGCGCACACCGCAGGCGCCGAGATTGCGTAAAGTCTGCCTGAAATTGTCGTAGAGCCGATCGAGATCGCCGCGGCCGAGCTTGATGTCCTCGTGCACGGGGACGCTCTCGACGACGCTCCATTTGAGGCCCATCGCCGGATCCGCCTCGATCAGCGCCTGGCGCTGCCTGATGGCGTCGATCGGCCAGACTTCGCCGTAAGGGATGTCGTGCAGTGCCGTCACTATCCCGGTCGCGCCGGCCTGCCTAGCATGGGCAAGCGTAGCCGCGTCGCTCGGGCCAAACCATCGCCACGTCTGCTCCATTCGACCCCAGCTACGGAATTCCTTATGAGACCGCAAATGTATTGAATACTACCATGGCAGTCAATCGGCTGCAGTTCGGGCCTGTGTGTCAGCCTTCGGACGGCCGTTCTTTGAAAGATTACAACGATACGTGGCGTTCAGATCGAATGGCTACGCAAGATCCGCGTCTCGGCTGGCCCAAATCGCGCCGCGTTCGAACATCGTGCGCATTTGCGGCACGGTGAACTCGTCGGCGGTGTGGCCGAGCGCGCTGTAAAAGACGCAGCCGTTGCCGTAGCGGCGCTTCCAGACAACCGGCATGACGACGCCAGCGATGAAATCGAGATGCTCGCCGGTGAAAGTAGTCGTCGCCAGCACCTCGTTGGTCGGATCGACATGCATGTAATACTGCTCTGAACGGTAGGCGAAGCCGTCGATGCCTTGCATGATCGGATCGTCTGGCCTGGTGATGTCGACGTGATAGTCGATGATGTTGCCGGGATGGGCGACCCACTGGCCGCCCGTCATGAACTGATATTCCGGTTCGTTGCGGAAGCTGTCGCACATGGTGCCGTGAAAACCCGCAAGGCCGGTGCCGGCCCTGACGGCGCTGGTCAGGTTTTGCAGCTCCGACTTTTCGATCGTCGACATGGTGATCACCGGGACAATGAGATCGAGCTTGCCCAGCTGCGGATCGGCAAGTGCCGAAGTCCCCTGCTCCAGCTGCACGTCGAAGCCGTTGCCGGCCAGCATCTCCTTGACGATTTCGGCGCTTCGGGCCGGGGTGTGACCTTCCCAGCCGCCCCAGAAAATCAGTGCCGTCTTGCTCATCGCATTATTCCCTATTCCAGAATTCCGAAAGGCAGGTCGGCGCGCATCGGCGCCGGCCGGGCGCAGCCATATCTCAGGTCGATACGCTGCCCTATCTCTGCTGAAGAGATGATCGATTCCATGATTTCCAGGACATGGAGGGAAAGATCGAGACTAGCACGGTGCTGTCTGCCGGAGACGATCGCCTGCGCCATGTCGGCAAGGCCGAGGCCCCGGTAATTGCCGTCGCCATAGGAATGGATCTGATCGGCCACGGTCCAGTCGCCCTTGCGCTGGCTGGTCCTGATGTCGCCCTGGAACTGATTGGGATCGGAGACGATCATCGAGCCGGTGGTTCCGTAAAGTTCGATGTGATTGTGTTCATGCTTCCAGACGTCGAAGCTGGTGGTGATCGAGACCGCGGCGCCATTCTCGAATGTGAGCAGGCCGGAAATATGGGTCGGCACCTCGACCTGGATCGTTTCGCCCTGGCGCGGTCCAGAACCGATGGTGCGGGTGGGATAGGATGACTTTGCCTGCCCGATCACCGATTTTGCCGGACCCAGAAGGTTAACCAGGCAGGTCAGATAGTACGGTCCCATGTCGAGCATCGGCCCACCGCCGGGCTGATAGTAGAAATCCGGATTGGGATGCCAGAGCTCGTGGCCGGGCACCTGCATGAAGGCAGTGCCGGCGACAATGGTCCCAACCGTATCCTCATCGACCAGCCGCCGCGCCGTCTGGTGGGAGCCGCCAAGAAAGGTGTCGGGTGCGCAGCCGACACGCACGCCCTGTTCGCGTGCGGCCGCAACGAGCCGCTCGGCGTCGTTGAGCGTCGTTGCCAGCGGCTTCTCCGAATAGACGTGCTTGCCTTGCCCGACAGCCTGCAGGCCGACCGGCACATGATGCTGCGGCGTCGTCAGATTGACCACGATCTCGACGCGCGGATCGGCCAACAGCGCGTCGACCGGCATGGCAGCCAGGCCGTAGGCCGCTGCCTTGGCCTCGGCCGCCGTCCGATTGATGTCGGCGACGCCGACAATGTCGAGCACCGGAAATTGTGGCGACGCCTTCAGATAGGCATCCGAAATGTTGCCGCAGCCGATAATGCCGACACCGATCCTCCGCATGGGCTTCTCCTCAAAAGGCGGCATTGATGAAACAGCAGAACTCGTTTGTCACCCCCCTTTCGGCCAGACGACGTTGTCCCGTGACAAGGATATACCTCGAGGGCCTCAGAACCGCCGCCCGATCACAATCGCGCGTCTATGCGCGAGCCGCTTGCTTTCGAGGCCGAACGGCCGGTACTCAGCAACACTGCTTCATGTAGCTTGCTCGACACTCTTGTTGCCGGGCGTTGAGCACTGCACAGATTTTCACCGGTAGAAGGACGCACATGATCCGCCCGCAAGGAACCATCGCACCGATCCTGACGCCGTTCGAGAACGACGGCCGCATTGCCCGCGACCTCTGGATATCACACGCCAAGTGGGTGCTGGATCAGGGAGCGCATTTCCTGTCGCCGTTCGGTACCACGGGCGAGGCGTTGTCCGTCTCGTTGCGCGAGCGCATGCAAGCGCTGGAGTGGCTGGTCGAGGCTGGCATTTCGCCGGGCAGTCTGATGCCCGGCACTGGCGTCACAGCACTTGCCGAAACCGTCGAGCTGACCGCGCATGCGGTCGGTCTCGGCTGTGCCGGGGTGATGGTGCTGCCGTCGTTCTTCTATACGGCCGCCGGCGACAACGGTCAGGCCCGCTACTACAGCGAGCTGATCGGACGGGTGGCGAACCCGGCGATGAGGATGATCCTCTACCATATCCCGCAGAATTCCGGCGTACCGGTGAGCCCGGCGCTGACCGCCCGATTGAGCGAAGCGTTTCCCGATGTCGTGGTGGCTTACAAGGACAGCGCCGGCGATTGGAACAACACCGCCGAGGTCATTGCCGCGGCACCAAGGGTCGCGGTCTTCCCGAGCTCGGAAGCACAGCTGACCAAAGGCCTCGCCCACGGTGCTGCCGGCTGCATCTCGGCGACAGTCAATCTGAATGCCGCAGCGATCCGGGCCCTCTACGACGCAGCGCTGGCGGGAGAGGACACTACCGACGCGGATGCCGCCATCAAGGCGTTCCGCAAAATCATCCAGGACGCCGGCCTCATCTCCGCGATGAAGGCAGTGCTGGCGGTACGGTCTGGCGACAGTCGCTGGCTGAACCTGCGCGCGCCGCATGAGAACGCGACGCAAGCCACCGGCGAAGTTTTGCTCGCCGCTCTCGGCCCGCTAGCCGACCATATCGGCCGGAGCTGACTATCGGGCCGTGTTCAGGGCGGCAGCAGCGCGTATCAGCGCCTTGAACGCATTCTCATCTATGTCCTCGCCCTCACGGATATCGATGGCGCGCCTGGTGTTGCCTTCAAGGCTGGAGTTGAACAGGCCTGAAGGATCCGGCAGGGAGGCGCCCTTTGCGAAGGTCACCTTCACGACGTTCTTGTAGGTCTCGCCGGTGCAGATTATTCCGGCGTGCGACCACACCGGAACACCTCGCCACTTCCACTCCTCGACCACTTCCGGGTCAGCCTGCTTGACGAGAGCGCGGACATGGGAAAGCGTCTTGCCTCGCCAATCGCCCAGCTCACTGATCCTCGCATCGATCAGCTGAGAGGGAGAGCTCTCTGCATTTCCTTCCATAGAGCCACTCTTCATCATCATTGTCGCTTTCCCTGCGGTTGTTGCCGCTCGCCCGTCAGATGAATACCGCTAGTCGGCACCGGGTTTGCGGGAATGACTGGCATTCCACTCACATTCGCTCGCCAGGCAACTGGCTGGCTTGCTTTACCCAGTCGGTGAGTTGAGCTTCGTCGAGCTGGTCGTCCTCGCGGATGTCGAGGTAGCGCACGTCCTTGTGCTTGGACTCGCCTGGAGGGACAGGCTGCAGCGACGTGCCGCGGAAGAAGGCCAGCTTGATGTACTTTGTGAAGCAATGGAAGTTGAGGAACCAGCCTTGACCCTCTACGCCATAGAAGGGCGAGTTCCATTTGACGGCCTTGCGCAGGTTGGGAACGTTGTGCTCGATGAGTGCGTCGAGGCGGCGCCCGACGTCGCGTTTCCAGCCCGGCATGGCCGCGATGTAGGCCTGCACAGGAGCGTCACCATCACCCTTCGGGATCTGCGGGTTGCCGCCTGCGAGGAGGACCGGCTTTGCGGCTGCAGGCTTCGCGGCTGGCTTCTTCACGACCGCCGATGACTCGATAGACGTCTTATTGGCCATGCATTCACTCCAGTGCGCCGGTGCCCCCCGCGCTGCGCCACTTGGGCGCGTAAGGCAGCACGAACATGTACAGACCGGTAAGCAGGAGCAAGCCTAGCGGAAGCAGCGGCAAGAGGTATACCCAGTAGGCGGGTTCCTTGCCTGCTCCCAAGCTGATGAAGATAGCGGCGACGACCGCCGCAAAGATAATCGACAGCCAGCGGTGGATCTGCCGAACCCATTTGTTCCAATCCATTGAGACCTCCTCTGAAGACGAACGAGCGGATCGGGCGGCCCGTTTGGCGGCTCTCGCCGGGCAGCCACGCCACTGAACGCGTGCTTTACCAGCGCGCCAGCTGGGTGATTTGAACGAGATTGCCGCAGTTGTCGTTCAGCTGGGCGATGGTCGAGCCGGTTACTTCGGTCGGCGGCATGGTGAACTCGGCGCCGCGCGCTTTGATGCGCTCGTAGTCGCCCTTGATGTCGTCGGTGAAGAACATGACCGCGGGCTGGCCCTGCTGGAAAATGGCTTTCTGATAGGTCTTTGCGGCCGGGTTGTCATTGAGCGCGAGTTGCAGCTCGGCACCGTCCGGCCCGTCGGCTGATGCGACGGTCAGCCAGCGAAACGGCCCATTGCTGAAATCGGCCTTCTTCGTAAAGCCGAGCGTTTCGGTGTAGAAACCCAGAGCCTTTTCCTGGTCGTCCACGTATACTTTGGTCAACTTGATCTTCATTGGCTTGCCTCCATTATCGCCCCGCCATCTGCCGCTCTGTAACAGAGCCCTTGCTTGAATAGCGCCCGCGGATCTCAGTCCGTCCGCGCCAGAACCTGCTCCAGATCGTCAAAGAACCTCGGCCAGCCGACTTTGGCACCCCGGAAGTAAGGCTGCTGATCCGGCCGGAAGCCCGACTGTTCCATGCGCAAGCGGGCTCCGGTGCTCGTGGGGGTCAGGGTCCAGGAGACGACACTCTTGAGATCCTTGGTATCCCACGTGTAAGTCAGCGTTCTGTTCGGCTCGACCGTCTGGACCTGACATTCGACAGAGCCCCAGGCTGCGTGAAGATTGAAACGGTGGTCCGCGACAGGTTTGAAGTCGTTTTTCATGAGCCACTCTTCGATCAGATGTGGTTGGGTGAGTGCGCGCCAGATCTTCTCGGGCGGATAAGCGATTTCCCGTTCGACAATGACGGAGAGCGTTTCGGTCGCCATTTCGTTCACTGGTCCATCCTTTTGAGCAGGTCTTCGAGGTCGTCGAACCGGCTCTGCCAGAACCCGGTCATCTGGCTTGTCCAGTCGATCAGGGGGGCAAGCGCAGCAAGCTGCGCGCTATAATGGGTCTGCCGTCCTGCATGGCGGTCGCGCACGAGCCCGGCTTGCCTCAAAACGCCGAGATGTTTTGACACGGCCGGTTGCGAGATCCCGGCCTGAGCCGTCAGAGCCCCGACCGTCTGCTCTCCTTCACGACACAGTCGCTCAAAAATAGCGCGCCGAGTCGGATCGGCAAGCGTTCTGAAGAGCACATCGTGAGCGTTTGGCATTGGGATCGATAACCCTTCGGCTATTGATCGATGTATAACCATCGGGATATGTATGAGTCAAGCGGGAAGCGGCATAATTCTCGTTGCAGGAGCGATCACCTGCTTCGCTCACGCAGCCAGTTGCTCATTCGCCGTGCTCTGCACTGGAATTGTCACGCGTTATGCGCTACATGACCATCTACATGGTCAGGAGCTGAGATGGACGCGGTCAATTTGGCGGACGCCAAGGCACATCTGAGTGAGCTCGTCGACCGGGTCGAGGCTGGAGACTCGATCGACATAACCCGGCGTGGCAAGCCGGTCGCCAGGCTCACGGCCGTGGCCCGCCCTCGCAAACGGATCGACGCCGGCCTGCTCCAATCCCTGACCGCAACCATGCCTCTGCAGGCCCAGGTTGCCGCCGATCTGGTGCGATCGATGCGAGATGGCGATCGCTATTGATGTTCTATCTCGATACTTCGCTGATCGTCGCGGCGCTATCCAACGAAGCCATCACCGCGCGCGTTCAGGGCTGGCTGGCGGAGCAGGACCCAGCGCAACTTGTGATCAGCGACTGGACCATCACCGAGATATCCTCCGCCATGGCGACCAAGCTTCGGACCGGACAGATCGACCTGGAGCAGCGCGCTGCAGCGCTCGCGATGTTCAATAAGCTGGTCGCTGAGAGCTTCACCATGCTGCCGGTGACGGGCGGGCATTTTCGGGTCGCCGCGAAATTCGCCGATCAACATATGCTCGGGCTTCGTGCTGGCGACGCCCTGCACCTCGCGGCGGCATCGGAGCATGGCGCCACGGTGTGGACCCTCGACCAGCGGCTCGCCGAGGCAGGACCGATTATCGGCGTGCCGACGCAGTTGCTGGCATGATCGAGGCCCTCTCCTCCAAAATGAATATACCCAAGCCGCGAAAACCGATTGGCTCGATTCACGCTGGCTGCGATACACTTTTGTCAGAGGACATGCAGCACGCAATGGCGCTCGACGAAGGCTTGCGCATCGTTAATCCCTTTCGCGTTGCGAGCTGATCGCGCTCATTGAAGGGAGCTGGCCGTGAGCGAACTGGCGGCTTTCGATGTTGCCGAGCGGCGCTTCAGGCACGGAGAGCGATGCTGTCAACCACAAGCGTCTGCGCGGGCGAGGAGAAAGGCCGCCTCGCGCACGTTGCGGGTGAGCTTGGCCGCAGCCTCGAATTCGGCGCGGGCCTCGGCCAGCCGGCCGGCCCGAAACAGAAAATCGCCCCTCGCCGCTGGCAATGGCGCATAATTGCGCAAGGCGGCGGCGTCGGCAATCTCGTCTACCAGCCGCAGGCCCGCTTCGGGCCCGAAGGCCATGCTGTGGGCGATCGCCCGATTGAGATCGACCACCGGCGAGGGCATCACTGCACGCAGCCGGTCGTAGAGCGCTGCGATGCGGGGCCAGTCGGTATCGGCCGGACTGCGCGCCCGCGCGTGACAGGCTGCAAGCGCGGCCTGCAACACATAGGGGCCATCGCCCCCGAGGGCTTCGGCACGGGCCAGCGCGTCAAGGCCTCGGCGGATCAGCAACTGGTCCCAGCGCGCGCGGTTTTGCTCGGTCAGGGTCAAGAGGGCGCCGTCCGGCCCGATGCGTGCCGGCAGGCGCGATGCCTGGATTTCCATTAGAGCCAGCAGGCCGAACACCTCGGCATCCTCGGCCATCAGCCCCGCCAGCATGCGGCCCAGCCGTTGTGCCTCCAGGCACAGGCCCGGCCGGACAAGGTCGTCGCCGGCCGTGGCAGCATAGCCTTCATTGAAGATGAGATAGATGACCTCCAGCACCGAGGACAGACGCGCCGCACGCTCGGCGCCGCGCGGCACCTCGAAGCTGA
This sequence comes from Mesorhizobium sp. M1328, assembly GCF_040318075.1. Classification (NCBI taxonomy): domain Bacteria; kingdom Pseudomonadati; phylum Pseudomonadota; class Alphaproteobacteria; order Hyphomicrobiales; family Phyllobacteriaceae; genus Mesorhizobium; species Mesorhizobium sp. M1328. The sequence continues at coordinate 16,525 of NZ_JAMYLO010000016.1, forward strand.
GCCCGGCCTTTCCGATCGTCCTCTTCGCGCGGACGATGCGCTGGGCGATCGTCACCTCGCTTGACAGGAAAGCACGGGCGATCTCGTCCGTCGTCAGGCCGCCGATGACGCGCAGCGTGAGCGCCGCGCGGGCGTCGGCCGAAAGTATGGGGTGGCAGGCTGTGAAGATGAGGCCCAGCAGCTCGTCGCCAAGATCGTCGTTCATGGCCATTTCGTTTCCCTCGGCCGTACCGTCGCACTCGCCGTCCAGCTCCCGCGCGATCTCCTCATGCTTGCGCTCGCGCATCTTGTCGCGACGGATCGCGTCGATGGCGCGGCGTTTGCCGACCGTCATCAGCCAAGCGCCGGGATTGGCCGGAACGCCGGCCCTGGACCATTCGGACAGGGCTATGACGAGGGCGTCCTGCACCAGTTCCTCTGCAAGGTCGACATTGCGCACGAGGCGGACCAGGCCCGCAATGAGCCGGGCCCGTTCAATGCGAAAAATCGCCTCGATCGCCTGCTGCGTCTCGCCTGCGGTCATGCTGCCTTGTCGGCCAAAGCCATAATGGAGGCAAGCAGGTTGCGGCCGACAGTCTCAGTTGCCGCTGCGCTTCTCGCGCGTCCGGTCATGGATTTCCGTGACCTCCGGCGTCAGATTCCCATTGCCAATCAGCCATCTCGTACAGCGGCCGGATTTCAATCTCGCTCGGTCCCGGCATGGGATTGGGGCAGCGCTTCACCCAGGCGACCGCCTCGTCCATGTCCTTGACTTCCCAGAGCCAAAAGCCGGCGACCAGTTCGCGGGTCTCGGCGAAAGGCCCGTCGATGACCGTCCGGCGGGGACCATCGAACGCAACGCGCTTGCCCTGCGAGGAGGGCTTGAGGCCGTCGGCGTCGAGCAAGATGCCGGCATTGCGCAGCTCGTCGTTAAATCTGCCCATCGCCTCCATCGCTTCCTTCGCCTCGGGCGTGGGGAGAAAGCCCTTTTCGCTGTCCTCGGTAGCCTTCACGAGCACCATCACACGCATCGTCTGTCTCCTTGTTGAGCCGGCCTCACCGGCCGGCATCGAAACGACGAACGGAGTTTAGGAAATCGACATTGTCCTGCAAATTTTTTTCGAGGTTGAGGAGCAGGACGCCAATGGCGGCTCCCCTGGTCGGGAATTTGCGATGGCGCGATATCGAGATTGGGCGCAACGCTGGTCGCCGATTGTAAGTAATTGAGTGGCCCGCCTAAACCATTTCGGGACGTTTTGAGGCCTCGCGGATCGCCTTGTGCACGCTGCGCTGCAAATCCATGAAGGCCGGGGTTTCCATGACCTCTTCCCGGCGCGGGCGCTCGATGTCGACATTGAAGGTCTGCATGATGCGTCCCGGGCCGATCCCCATCACGATGATGCGGTCCGACAAGTAGACGGCTTCTTCCACATCATGGGTGACGAAGAGCACGGTGAGCCTGTGCTCCTCCCAGATCTGCGTCAGGAGTTCCTGCATCTGATGCCTGGTCAAGGCATCGAGCGCGCCAAAGGGCTCGTCCATCAGAAGCATTTTGGGTCGATAGGAAAGAGCACGCGCTATGGCCACCCGTTGCTTCATGCCGCCCGAAAGCTCGGACGGATAGCGATTGGCGCTGTGCGGGAGCTTGACCAGATCGAGATGCTCGCGTGCTATCCTGCGGCAGGTCGCGCGATCATGACCCGCGGCCTTGAGGGCGAACTCGATGTTCTGCTGCGCCGTCAGCCAGGGAAGCAGGGTGTAGGACTGGAAGACGACGCCGCGGTCGAGGCCCGGCTGCAGGATCGGCGCGCCATCGATGGCAAGATCTCCGGCGTCGAAATCCTGCAGTCCGGCAACGATCGACAGCAGCGTGCTCTTGCCGCAACCCGACGTGCCCACCAGCGAGACGAACTCGTTGTCGGCAAGATCGAGATTGATATCGCGCAGCACTTCCGTGCGCCGCGCGCCAGTGCCGAAGCTCTTGTGGAGACCTTTGATCCGCAGTTTGGGCAAACTCATCGGCCTGGCCTCATTGCACGTGGCCTTCCTGCCGGAACAGCACTTTTCCCAGTGCCTTCATGACCTGGTCGGTGATGAGACCAAGCACGCCCAGCAGCAGGATGTACCCAATGATGGTGTTGGTCTGGAAATAGCGCTGGGACACGGTGATGCGGTAGCCGAGGCCTGATGTCGCCGCGACAAGTTCCGCCAATACCAGCCAGGTCCAGGCCCAGCCGAGACTGATGCGCAACGTATCCCAGATGCCCGGCAAGGCGCTGGGAACCACAATGCGCGTCAGGATCTTGCGATCCGGCAGCCCGAGCGTCCTGCCAAGGCCAATGAAATCAGCGGGAACCCGCTTCACATTGTCCATGATCATCAGCACCTGCTGGAAGAAGGTGCCTATGAAGATGATCAGGAACTTCTGGGCATCGCCTGTCCCCGACCACAGGATGGAGAGGGGCACGAAAGCGACCACCGGCATGTAACGGATGAAATCCACAAGCGGCTCGATCGCCGCTTCCCAGGTCCTGAAGCTGCCGATCAGCACGCCAATCGGAATCGCCAATGCCGAGGCGATGAGGAAGCCAATGGAAATACGGTATATCGAGGTCCTGAGATCCAGCCACAGCGTGCCGTCACCCGAGAGCTTGCCGAGTTGGGTCACCACGCTTCCCGGCGAGGGCAGGAAAATTGGCTTTACCAGTCCCAGCCCCGTTGCCGCCCACCAGGCGAGGCCGAGGCCGGCAAAGACGGTCACTGCTATCATCAGGAAGCGCGAGCGTGCGATGGGCGCGCCGATCCCGGAGGATCGGCGACGGAGCATCGGTTGCTTGGTCACCGGCCTCGGTACTGCGTGAGACGGGCTCGTTTTGGTGGCACGCTGCTCGGACATTTGCGTCACCACCGCGAGCCGGCCCTCGTCATTTCGCGGCCTTGACGAATGACGGGTCGATCATCTGCTCCGGCGTCACGTCCGCCTGAAGCAGCCCGGCGTTCTTGGCGGCCGCTTCGACATCGGCGAATATCTTGGTGGAGAATTCGCCCATCAGCGCATCCTTGTTTTCGGCGAGACTATAGTAACGCACGCCATCAAAGGCGGTGTTGAGGTCTTCGACGCTCGAACCAACCGCCTTGGAGATGATCGCCCGGCCGTCGGGCGTGTCGGCGTTGTAGGCCTTCAGGGCCGCATCCCAGGTCTTGATCATGGCAAGCACCTGGCCAGGACGCGACTTGATCACCTCATCGCGCACCACGAACACGTCGCTGATCAGGCCGGGATCTTCGCCTGCGGTGAAGAGTAGCTTGACATCCTTGTTCTGTGCCCTGGCGGCGGTGAGATAGGGCTCATAGGTCACCGCGACCGGGACCTGGCCGGCGATCAACGCACTGCCGGCATCCGCCGCCGGCATTGGTACCGGCTGGACATCGGCGATGGACATGCCGTTCTTGGCGAGCGCGTATTTGAGCAGGATGTCGCTCGTCGTGCCTTCCTCGAAAGCGACCTGTTTGCCCTTGAGGTCGGCGACGGAGGCGACGTCCTTGCCGGCGATCATGGCGTCTGCCGTCATGCTGACGTCGAGCAGAAGCACGATCTTCACCGGCAGGCCGGCCGCAACCATGCCCATAGCCGTGTGGGTCGCGATGTTGGCGGCATCGAGCTGGCCGCTCGCCAGGGCGGCGTTGATGTCCTTGTCCTCGGCGAAGTTCACGATCTGCACGTCGGACAGCCCGCTTGCCTTGAACAGGCCCTTGGCCTCGGCGACGTGCCACTGGCCATAGCCAAGCCATGGCTCGATGCCGATCTTGAATGTTCCTGCCTCAGGCGTCGCCGGAATTGTCGTGTCGGCCGCGTAGGCCGCCGGGGCAAACCCGACGGCAGCAGCCATAACGAGTGCCCGAAATTGTCCTGCTAGGTTACGCATCATCTTGTTCCCCTTGATGATCAGGCCGCTTTTTTGAACCAAACATCCGGCCTGGTGAGAATGCGGGCTTCTGCTCTTGCAGCACCGTGCCTCGGCATCTTAGCTGTCCGTTCAACGAAAGTGCGACGACACTTCAACGTCAGCAACGGCGGATGTCAAGGCTAAATACATACATGCATATACAAGTTAGACCCCTCCTTCCAACTCTGATTCGCTTCACTGCGATCAGGTCTTTTTGGACGGAGAATACCGACTGCCAAGCGAGTAGCGGCTTCCAACGTAAGTCAGCTTGCTGATCGTGGCAACGACGGCGCCCGTCCATGTCCGGCGATGCAGAAACAGGCAGCAGCTTGCGACATCGATGCCCAGATGCCGCGCCGTCTCGGCATCGGCAGGAGTCGCCGAGATGATGTGCTCGACCTCCGTCACCGGGGTTTTTTGCATGAGATAGTCGTAGGTCGCCGTCTTGGAAAAGTCCTGCTTGTCATAGTCGGGTATCAGGCTCGGGTTGACGAAGCGCTCTTCCAGTTGCACAGGCAGGTCGTTCTCGAAGTTGACGACGATGGAATGATAGACCGACGCGCGCCTTGCGAACTCGAAAGAAAGCGCGAGCTCCTTTGTCGGCATGATCTTTTCGAGGACGATAACCTCGGAGCGATGCCTGTTTCCCCGCGCGACAATTTCCGCCGCGATGTTGTTGATCTCGATCAGTGCGGATTGCGGTCGAGGTGGCGCGATGAATGTGCCGACGCCCTGGAGCCGGATCAAAAAACCCGCAGAGGTCAACTCCCGCAAGGCACGGTGGACCGTCATCCGAGACACGCCGAGTGTCGCCACGAATTCATTTTCGGACGGCAGCTTCCGGTCCTTGCTCCATCGCCCCGTTCCGATGTTCGTCAGGATGTAGTCCTTGACCTTCTCGTAAAGAGGGCTGGCGGTGTCGGGCAAAGTGATCATTTCAAAAATCCTTTCCGGCAACGTTCGGAAATCACACGCGCCCGGCAGACCGCATCTGGATGATTGTTTTCAAGCCATCGCCCTGCCCCGCCAACAACCGCTCATAGGCTGCGGGAACATCATCCAGGCCAATCTCGCGGTCGATCAGTTCGACCATGGGCTCGGTCAACTCGCCGAGCATCCGGATGGCGTCGGGAAGCTCATCGGCAAAGGCGTGGCATCCCAGCAATGCGATTTCGCGTTCAACCAGGATGTTGGGATCGATATCGAGGCGCCCATGGAATATGCCGACCATCGCAACGGTGCCGCCGGCATCGAGAACGCCGAGCAACTGGCTGAGTGCTGCGATGCTGCCGGTCGCTTCGACGGCAGCGAGCAAGGGGGCATCCGCGGTGGCGGCGGCAATGGCGTCCCGGTTCAAATCGACGATGCTGGCGCTGGTCACCCGCGCCACCCGAGCGCAGCGGCCCTGATTGCGATCGGCGACGAGCACGGTACCTGCGAATGTCCGGGAAAGCAGCAGTGCGGCAAGCCCGCCGATAGTCCCGCAGCCGACGACAAGAACGGAGCCGGCCGTTTTCGGCAGACGCCGCACTGCGTGCAACGCTACAGCCAGCGGCTCGGCCATCGCCGCGATCCGTTCGTCCAGCGCGGCATCGATGATGTGCAGGAGGCGCGCGGGCAGGACCGCCTGTTCGGCAAATCCGCCGTCGCATATCTCGCCGACGAAGCCCAGCGACGTGCAAAGATGCCGCCTGCCTGCATGGCATTGCGCGCACTCTCCACACCAGAAACGGGAATCGGCGACCACTCGGTCGCCAACGGCGACGGTATCCACGCCCTCGCCGATGGCGATCACCGTGCCTGTCAGCTCATGGCCAGCCGTCGAAGGCGATCGGCTTATCCATTGGCCCGTGCGAAAGTTGTGAAGATCGGAACCGCAAATGCCTGCGGCATCGACCCTCAGCTTCACCCAGCCTGGCTCGGGAGCGCCTGGCGCGGCGATATCCTCGACGCGCAAGTCGCCGGGTCCATGGAGTCGCGCCGCCCTCATCATCATCGTTTCCGCTCAGCCGGCGAGATAGCGATCGCGGATCTCCGAAACCGCGTTCTCATGCGAGCTGAATCCTTCGTAGCGGGCGAGCCTGCGGGCATGCAGGGCGAGTTCCGGATAGGCCGCCGAGGTCACATAGCCGACCGACGATCTCTTGACGAAATCCGTCACGGAAAGCGGTCCAAAGGTTCGCGCCCACCGGCTGGTCGGCAGCACCGCATTGGGCCCGAGGACGAAGTTGGCAAGGGTCACCGGCGTATGCGGACCCATGAGGATCTCGGCGGCTTCCGTAATACGTCCGAGATGCGCAAATGGCTCCGTTGACAGAATCTCGAGGTGCTCCGGCGCATAGTCGTTGATGAACCGGTAGCTGTCCTCCAGCGACTCGGTCAGCACGATGCCGCCGCGCTTCCCAGTCAGCACCGCGCGTGAGAACTCCACACGCTGTTCGCTCATCCTCGACCAGTGTTCCGGTATCGCAATCAATGCGGCTTCGGCGACCTTGCGGCTGTGCGTCACCAGGTAGGCCGAGGAATCCGGCCCGTGCTCGGCTTCGATCAACAGGTCAAGAGCGGCCAGGCCGCCGTCGACGCTGTCATCGGCAAAAATAATCGCTTCGGACGGACCGGCCGGGAGACCTGTGTTGATGATTGGGGACAACACGCTCTTTGCCGCCACCACCCACGGGCTCCCCGGCCCGACGATCTTGACGGCGGGCTTCACAGTCTCGGTTCCATAGGCGACGGCGGCGACCGCATGGGCGCCGCCGCACTTGTACACGGTCTCCACGCCGGCGAGGCGGGCAGCAACCAGCGTCGCGGCGTCGACGGAACCATCCGAAGTCGCAGGCGTCACGATCGCGATCTGGGGAACCCCGGCAATCACCGCCGGAACCGAGGTCATCATCGTCACCGAAGGGAAGGCGCCTTTGCCGCGCGGAACATAAAGCGCAACCGAAGCGATCGGTGTGTATCGGTCACCCGCATAGGCGCCCGGCCGAACTTCCTTGAGCCACATTGTTTCCGGACGCTGCTCCTCGTGAAAATGCCGGATGTTGTCGATGCCGAACCGGATACTCTCGACGACATCCTTGTCGACCTTGTCGAACGCCGCGTCGAATTCCGCCTCCGAAACTTTCAGTTCACCGTCGGCAACATCGGCTTTGTCGAGCTCGCGTACAAACCGGAGCAAGGCCGCGTCACCTTCATCCTTGACGGCCTGGATGATCGGACGGACCTTTTCGATGAAGGAAGACAGATCTCCTTCGGCACGTTTCAGTAAACTGGCCCGCTGATCGACACTGAGGGATGACAGGCGGTGAAAGCTGACGTCAGACATGGCGGCTCCTTTTCTTAGGACGCAATTACGATTAGCGCTTGTCGATCACTTCTGGGACACGTCTCCAGCCCCTGAAGCCTTCAAATCGATGCGAGAAAGCCTCCATCCACGGGAATGGACTGGCCGGTTATGTAGGCCGCCGCATCCGAAGCGAGGAACACCGCGATTCCGTGCAGGTCCGAGAGATCGCCAAAACGGCGCTGCGGAATCTTGGCGAGCATCGATTGTTGCCATGCCTCGTTGCTGTAGAACACGTCTGTCATCGCTGTCCTGAAATAGCCAGGCGCGATGGCATTGACCCGGATCCCGAGATCGGCCCACTCCGCTGCAAGCGCCCGCGTCATGCCGAGGAGGCCTGATTTCGACGAGCCGTATGGCACCGCCGTGGGAACCCCGACCTCGGAGGTCAGCGAGCAGAGATTGATAATGACGCCGGGCCGTCCGGCGTCTCTCATCTGCCGCGCGGCGGCTTGGGCGCAGAAGAAGGCGCCTTTGAGATTCGTATCGACAATCCTGTCCCACAGCGCCTCATCGACGTCGAGCGAGGGCCGGACCTCTTCCATACCTGCATTGTTGACGAGAATATCGAGACCTCCGAGCAGGCTGCCGGCCTCGGCTGTCGCCGCCCGGCACCGGTCGACATCGGTGACGTCCAGAGCGACGGCATGCGCGACCCCGCCGGCGATGCGGAGGGCGGCCATCGTCTCCTCGAGCGAGGCCACGCTGCGCGCCGTGATCGCTACGTCGGCGCCGGCCGCGCTGAGCGCCTCGGCGATGCTGCGCCCGATGCCGCGGCTTGCGCCGGTTACAAGCGCCTTCCTGCCTGACAGATCGAAGAGAGATGCGTTGCGCATGTCGTCCTCCTTGGTAATGTGGCGCTTGGACCGATCGCGTCGAGACTATCCGAATGCAGCTTATCTATACAAGCATGTACATCATGGCGGTAGTGCGCCATGCGGCCTTTGCTTGTCAGAGCGGCAGCGCATTGGCCGACATCGGACCGGTCTACGCGGTTCGCCCCAGCCCATCTGGAGTTCATCGGGAGGATAGATGAAGCGCGCAGTAGACCACGACGCGATGAGAGTGGTTGGTTATACCACCCCCTGGAGTGCCAAAGCAGGCCAGCAGATCAACCTCAGCCTGTCTTGCGATCGGCCGATAAAGGCCACACGAATTTGCCGGCTTGACAAGCCGGCTCCGGAATTTCTCGCTTGGCCCTTCGAAACGATAGGTGAACCACAGCATCGGTATTTCGACCAAGGGTCGTTCCTGTTCGTCCGACCCGGCGAGCTGGCCAAAGTACAAGCCGTCCACGGCATTCGTTTTGAGCTGTTCCTCACGCGCAACGAAGGTGCGCGTACGATCCTGGAAGCAGGCGTCCTCGGGCTGCGCCTCCGCGACGGCGCATTTGTCCTGGAAATCGGTGACGAAACCTTTGTCCAGAAGAAGGCGCCAACTGGTGTGTGGCTCACTGTCGAGTTGGATCTGCGGCAGGAGCAGCCGCGCCTGCGCATCAAATCGCATGATCTTCTCGCGCCTTACGAACTCCATGAAGGTTTTGGCAGCCCGGCGCGGAACCTCCAGGCGCACGGCATCCATTTCGGCGCAAGTGCTACCCACCACGAACCTACCCTCAACGCGAAATTTGCCGCGATCCGGCTCGACACACCACAGGGGACCGTTGCCTGGGATTTCCCGACGCTGTTGCCAACGCAGCCGATCCTGTCGTCGGGCGGAGCAGATCCGCTGCTCCTCGATGTGATCAATCAGCCAGCCTTCTGCATGACTTCGGCACGCTGGGACGGATCGAGCTTCGAGCCTCGCTTCGTGCCGTCGCACTACGACGCTATCCATTGCCACGACGACGACATCGGCCCGCTTGAGTGGCCGGCATCGCACCGCTTGACGATCCCTGAAAACGTACGCCCAGGCGTCTACGCGTTCCAGATCGAATGGGATGGTGGCTACGAACGCGTGGTGTTCTTCGTCACCTCTTCACAGGTTTCGTCGCCGCTGTTGTATCTCGTGCCGACGGCCACCTATCTCGCCTATGCGGACGAATATCTCCCAGATCATCTTTATGAATGGAAAAGCGACGACCGGGGACATCGCTTCGCGGTCGCCAACAATCTGAAATCTCTTTACGACTACCATTCCGACCTTAGCGGCGTTTCCATCTGCTCCTACAAAAAGCCGAAAGTGACGCTCAGGGACGATTACGATTATCCGCTCTGCGGCTGCCCACATAATTTGCCGGTCGATCTGCACTTCCTCCGCTTCTGCCACGACAATGGAATCGTGTTTGACGTCATGACCGATCACGATTTGCACGAATGCGGCATAGACGGTCTGCGTCGACATCAAGCCGTCGTCACCGGCAGTCACCCCGAATATATGTCGATCGAGATGGAGCAGGCGCTGCGGCAGTTTGTGGCCGAAGGCGGCAGCATCGCCTATCTCGGCGGAAACGGCTTTGCTGCCACTGTGGCTTTCAAGGACGATCTGATGGAGCTGCGGCGCTCGCCGCTGGAGGCCGGCCGAACCTGGGACGGCCCGGTCGCCGCACAGGCGCTGTCGATCACCAACGAACCAGGCGGCTATCTCCGCTCCCGCGGCCGAGGCGAATTCTCGCTGATCGGCGGCGCGATCTCACTGATGGGCTTCGAAGGCGCGCGTCCCTTCACGCGCACTGAGGAAAGCCATGAAGCAGGATGCGCATGGCTGTTCGAAGGCGTTGAAGATGCGACCTTCGGCACGGACGGCATCGTGCTGGGCGGTGCCGCGGGCTACGAAGTGGATGCGACGGATCCAGCCCTCGGCACTTCCGCTGACACCGTCGTGATCGCGCGTGCGACGGGATTTCCCGACAGCTTCTTCCAGGATCCGACGCGTTGGTATGAGGGCGGGGATACGCAACGCATCGCCTGCCGTTGCGCCGAAATGACCCTGCGAAAGCTCGCAGCAGGCGGCTTGATCTTTTCGGCAAGCTCGGTTGCCTGGTGCGGCGCGCTGCCAGCCGCAGGCGCCATGAACGATGCGGGCAGGATCACGCTCAATCTGCTCAACCGCCTCGGTGCGACGAAAGGAGAACCCAATCCAGTCGAGAAAATCTAAAGACCCGTATCCGCTTTCGACCGGCGGCGCTATGCACGTCGAGTTCTGAGCCCCGGCTTCAACCGCGCAATGCGGCCGCGACAAGGCTCTGCATCGAGGTGGTCGGACGACCGATCAGCCGCCCCAGGGCGCCTCCGTCATCGAACAACGCTCCGCGTGCGGCTGCAGCGTCGGTATCGGCCAGAAGCGCAGCGAAGTCGGCCGGTAGCCCGGCCCCCGTCAACACATCCTGATAAGCGGCCTGGGAAAGATCGTTGTAGGCGATAACCTTGCCCGATTGCCGCGAGACCTCCGCCGCAAGCTCGGCGAGCGTGAAGGCCTGGTCTGCGGCGAGCTCGTATGTTTTCCTCGCCTGGCCGTCGGTCGTCAGCACCACGGCTGCGGCCTCGGCATAGTCCCGCCGCGCGGCGGACGAGAAGCGCACGTCTTGCGCGGCGCCGACGAAGGCGCCGTGCTCCAGAGCCGCCGGAAGCGCCAGCAGATGGTTCTCGGTGTACCAGCCATTGCGCAGGATGACGGCGGGAAGGCCCGAGGCCGCGATGACCTCCTCCGTCTGGCGATGCTCGATTGCGAGCGTTGCGGGAGACGTGTCGGCGTGCAGCATGCTGGTGTAAGCGATCAGCGAAACCCCGGCGCGTTGGGCTGCCTCGATCACCGTCTGATGCCGCGGCAGGCGGCCGCTGACCTCGGTCGACGAAATCAGCAGCAGTTTCTGGACACCGGCGAAGGCTGCGGCGAGCGTGTCGGGATGGTCGTAGTCCGCCCCCCTTACGATGACACCGCGCTCTGCCAGATCGCTGGCCTTCGCCGGATTGCGAACCGCCGCGACGATCCGGTCGGCGGGAATGGTCTTCAGCAGTGCCTCGATCACCAGGCGGCCAAGCTGTCCCGTTGCTCCAGTTATTGCGTACATCATTCAGTCCATTTCGTGGTTTCGTGGATCGGAGAGCCTTCGAATAGCGGCCATCGTTACCATTGGAAACCACGTATCTTGTGGTTACCACCATTTTCCGGTAACCAACTGGAAACTCCCCATGGCGGACGGCGATGGTTCTCAAGACGCGAAAAAAGGTGAAGGCTCTCGCCGGCTGCCCCATGTCGAGGTGCATGGCGCTGCTTGGCGGCTGCTGGACACCCGAGGTGCTCTGGTCCCTGAGCGAAGGCCCGCGTCGGTTCTCGGAACTCCGCCGCGATACCCCAGCCGTTTCGGCGAAGGTACTGACCAGCAGACTGCGGGACCTCGAGGAGCGCGGCGTCCTCTATCGCAACGTGATGCCGACATCGCCGCCGACCGTGGAGTATGAGCTGACGTCGCTGGGGCAGGAACTGCTTCCCGCTATCAGGTCTATTGTGGACGTCGGGTCGCGCCTGCTGCTCCGTGATTCTTCGGCTGAATGATCGTGAGCACATCGTTTGGCGGCCGGACTGCATTCGGGCTGTCCCCCGAACAGGGATGACGCTTGATGTGCCCGTTGATCTGGTGGTGGAGCAGTTCCGCCCGCCGGCAGGTCGGGCGTTCCAAATGGATGCCAGCTTCAGCCTCGGGTCATTGTTGGCCTGAACGCCCCTTCAGACCGGCCCGACGCAGCAATTGGGAGATCGGAGAGTGTGGCGAGGGTTACTTCGCCGAAGCGGGAAATCAGGAGTTGCTCCGCTCAAGCAAAGACTGGTCGAGGTGTGTTTACGGCAATGCGGCGCGCCGGAGCGATCGCCGAGGGTGAACAAGGCAGGGCCCGTAAACTCGGACCTGCGCTCACTGATAGGCATCGACAGGACTGACGCAAATAGCGGGCGGGCATTTAGAGGGTGGTAATGCGCAGTGACTTGGGTCCTCCAGGAGACTAAGCTAGCATGCTTCTGCCAGCATGAAGAAAAAACCGCCGCATGCCCCGTTTTCTTGCCGTCTACACCATGAAGCCCGAAGACCTCGCCCGCTTTCGTAGCCTGCCTAAGCCCGAGCAGGATGCGATTGATGCCGTCGGCCTACAGCAGTGGGCGGACTGGGAGGAGAGAAATGCCGCATTTTTCCCCGATCGCGGCGGCATGGTCGGTAAGACGAGGCGCGTTACCAGGGACGGCATCGCCGACGCCGTGAACCCTTTCTGCGGCTATATTGTCGTCGAGGCCGATACCATCGATGCCGCCGCCCGCCTGTTCGAGAACCACCCGCATTTCACGGTCTTCCCAGGAGACGGCGTGGACATCATGCCCTTCCTCACCGACCCTGCTCCGACTTGAACATCCGCTAATCGCTTGCGATTTACCAGAAGGGGCGGCCGGCAACGCAGCCCACTCGGCCTCCCCTTGCACGCCGCCAACCCGTCTGGTAAATACTGAACCATATGGTTCAGTATATTCAGACCCGTCTCGATGCCTCGTTCGCCGCACTCTCGGACGCCACCCGACGCGGCATTCTGGAGCAGCTCGGACGTACAGACGCTTCGATCACGGACCTTGCCGAAAAGTTCCACATGACCCTCACGGGCATGAAGAAGCATGTCGGCGTCTTGGAGCAGGCGGGGCTCGTCACCACGGAGAAGATCGGGCGCGTGCGGACCTGCAAGCTCGGCCTACGCGCACTGGAGGAAGAGGCGGCATGGATCGAGAGGCACCGCCAGCTCTGGGACGCACGCTTCAACGAGTTGGACAAGGTTGTCGAGGAATTGAAACGGAAGGAGAAAGTCGATGGACGAAACAAGAGCTAGTGAGCCCACCCCCATGAAGAACCGCACGACAGTGGAACGGAAGTCCGACCGGGAGCTGGTCGTTACGCGAACTTTTGACGCGCCGGCGCGCACCGTGTTCGAGGCTTGGACCAAGCCCGAGCTGTTCATGCGGTGGTGGGCACCGAAGTCGATGGGCATGTTCCTGCGTTCCTGCGAGATGGATGTTCGTGTCGGGGGCAGGTACCGTTTGGTGTTCGGCCACGATGCCTCAAACCCTGACGAGTTCTTCGGTAGGTATATCGAAGTGACACCGCACTCGCGCCTCGTCTGGACCAATGACGAAGGTGGTGACGGTGGACCCATCACCACGGTGACCTTCGAGGAAAAAGGTGGCAAGACGCTGCTGGTCATGCACGAGCTCTATCCCTCAAAGGAAGCTCTCGACGCTGCCGGCACCGGGGCGGCGGATGCGATGGGCGAGACGTTCGAGCAACTGGACGAGCTTCTCGTCACGCTAGGCGCGAGCGTGCGATGGTGATGAAGTCGTCGATCTCCCGGTCGGCCGCCTGGATCTTCAACTAGGCGGAAGAGAACCCCGACGAGATCGTCGCCGCCCTCTGTGAACCTACGAGGCCAATCATCAAACTCATTGAGGTTTCGCCAACTATCGGGACCAATCGAGCGATTTTCGCACCTCGCGACGTTCGGCGACGCGCTCAGGTCGTCTCAAAAAGTACCGTCACCGCCCCAGCTAAGGCATTAGCCAGAGGCCATAGCGATCGACAAGCAACCGGTGTTGCACACACCCTGCTGCAGGCGGTGTGTTGTGAGCGCTGGCATCCACTCGATTCCTGCCGAAATTCCGGCTAGCTTGGGCGATAGATGGCTCAGTTCTGGTCGGTGAATCATAATCAGACCGCCCGTCAAGAGATTGATGGGCAGCACCTTTGGTCCCCCAAGACCGAGAGCAATGGCGCGCGAAATGAGTTCTACAACAACATGCGCCGTGCGACGCCCGGCGACCCTGTCCTTTCGTATACCGATCAGGCAATTGACTATATGCGCAGGATAGCGGAATTCGCTTTCACCGCTCCGAGACCAATCGAGTTCGGAGAGACCGGAGCTTATTGGAATCAAGAGGGATGACTTCTGCCGATCTTTTGGACACCGCTTTCCCCGTCCATCCATCCCAAAACAACAACAGGGAGTCTCGGCCCGCTCCCGCCGAGGCGATATTCGCCAATCCATCTAGTTTCGGACTCAGGCAATCAGAAAGTTATCTGACAGGCATTCCACAGAAGTAATACAAATTGAAAATCGCGGCCTCATGTTTCAAAACCAGGATGGTTTCGAAGCCGTCGGGTCGCTCACGGTCCTCAAAGCGAGAATTCTAAGAGACGTTCAACAATGACCCAGCACGCAGAAAACGCTCGAATTCTCATGTACAGCCACGACACGTTCGGGCTCGGCCATTTGCAGCGCTGCCGGACTATCGCGCATTCGCTGGTCGAGGATTTCCGCGGACTTCAGGTGCTTATCATTTCGGGTGCGACTATCGCTGGCGCCTTCGACTACCGCGCCCGTGTCGACTTCGTGAAGATCCCCAGCGTCATCAAGCTGCGCAACGGCGAATACACCTCGCTGGAAAAGGACATCGATCTGCATGAGACGCTAAGGATGCGTCAGTCGATCATCCGCCATACAGCTGAGACCTTCCGGCCGGATATCTTCATCGTCGACAAGGAACCGCTCGGCCTGCGCGGTGAGATTGAGGACACGCTGTCCTACCTCAAGACGCGGGGCACTACTCTGGTGCTTGGCCTGCGCGAGGTGATGGATGCGCCGCATCTGCTCGAAGCAGAGTGGGCACGCAAGGATGTGATGCGCAAGATAGGCCTCTTCTACGACAAGGTCTGGGCCTATGGCCCGCCGGATTTCTACGATCCGTTGACCGGCTTGGATGTGCCGCCGGCTGTCAGGGCAAAGATGAGGTTCGTCGGTTTCTTGCAACGGAGCCTGCAGCGGAACGAGTTGCCCGGCCACCGGCCAGAGGGCGACTATATCCTCGTTACCACCGGTGGCGGCGGTGACGGCGCCGAACTGATCCACGACGTCATCGATGCCTATCAGCAGGATCCGCAATTGCAGCATAGAGCCCTGATCGTGCTTGGGCCTTACATGCCGGCGCGCAAGCGCAACAAGCTGCTCAAGAAGGGGTCCAAGATCCCCTACATCAAGATCATCGAGTTCGACAACCGCATGGAAGACCTGATTGCCGGCGCCAAGGCGGTAGTGGCGATGGGCGGCTACAACACCTATTGCGAGATACTGTCTTTCGACAAGCCGGCGCTGATCGTGCCGCGCGTCGAGCCCCGCCAGGAACAATTGATCCGCGCTCGGCGCGCAGCCGAACTCGGCCTCATCGAGATGCTTTTGCCGGAGGAAGCCAAGGATTCCCAGCGGTTTGCCGATGCACTGGTGGCGCTGCCGGACCGGCCCCACCCATCACAGAGCAATCCGCATCTGACGCTGGAAGGGCTGCCTCATATTTCCGAAATCGTCGCGGAACTGCTCGACCGGCGGGCCGGCCATCACCTTTCGGTCATTGAAGGAATGACCTGAGTTGCAACATCGCAAGATCGTCGTGGTTCTGAAGGGCTATCCGCGGCTGTCCGAAACCTTCATCGCGCAGGAACTCCTTGGTCTTGAGCGTGCGGGGTTCGACCTGATACTCGTCGCGCTCAGGCGGCCGACCGATGAAAAACGCCACCCTGTGCATGACGAGATCAAAGCGCCCGTCCATTATCTGCCAGAATATCTGCATGAAGAGCCGCTGCGCGTGCTTCGCTCGCTGTTTGCCTATCTGCTGCGGCCGGGCTTCTGGCGCGCGCTCGGATCGCTGGCTGCCGATATGCCCCGCGACTTTACGCGCAATCGCGCGCGCCGCTTCGGGCAAGCGCTCGTGCTGGCGGCCGAGTGGCCGGAAGACGCGGGCTGGCTGCATGCACATTTCGCGCACACACCGGCATCGGTGACGCGCTATGCCAGCCAGCTTCGTGGCCTGCCCTGGAGCTGCTCGGCCCATGCCAAGGACATCTGGACTTCGGCCGACTGGGATCTGGCTGGGAAGCTTTCCTCGGCGCGCTGGACGGTCACTTGCACGAAAACCGGCTTTGACCGTCTGAAAAAACTCGCTAACGGCAACTCGTCTGTGCATCTGAGCTATCATGGGCTCGACCTTGATCGCTTCGGCAGTTTCAGCGAGGCGCGAAAGCAGCATGACGGCTCGGCGCCGGACGAACCCGTTATCGTTCTGAGTGTCGGGCGCGCCGTTGAAAAGAAAGGTTACGACACGTTGCTGGAGGCCCTTGCCCTCTTGCCCGGTGATTTGGCGTGGCGTTTCGAGCATATCGGCGGCGGCGAGGAACTGGAACGGTTCAAGGCGCTGGCGCAAAAGCTCGGCCTGGATGGTCGAGTCTCTTGGAAAGGCGCGCTTGCGCAGGAGGAGGTGCTTGAGCACTACCGCCGCGCCGACATCTTCGCCCTGGCCTGCAGGATCACTGCAAATGGCGACCGGGACGGTCTGCCGAATGTTCTGGTGGAGGCGGCTAGCCAGCGGCTTGCCTGCGTGTCGACCGATATTTCCGGCGTGCCGGAGCTTTTATCGCCGGATGAAACCGGGCTGCTGGTTCCGACGGAAAACCCAATTGCCCTGGCACAGGCGCTGGAGCGCCTGATCCGTGATCCCGTGCTGCGCGACCGCCTCGGCGACGCCGCAGAGCGGCGCGTGCGCGGCAATTTCGATCATATGGCAAGCATTGGACAGCTCAAGGAACTGTTCGAGCGGGAGTGGCGGGCCGCCGAATGAAGCGGCTGCGCGCTTTCTTCTATGTCCAGCACCTGCTCGGTATCGGCCATCTCGCGCGCGCCAGCCGCATTGCGGCGGCTCTGGTCGATGACGGGTTTGACGTAACCGTCGTGACCGGCGGAGCGCCGATCGCCGGGTTTCCGGGACCCGGTGTAAAATCTGTAACCCTGCCACCTGTCACCTCCGGTGATGAAGGATTTTCCGGACTTGTCGACCTGCAAGGCAAACCCATCGACGATGATTTCAAGAAATGGCGTTCAGAGATGCTGCTGCAGGCATTCCGGGATTGCAGGCCTGATATCGTCATTGTCGAGGCGTTTCCATTTGGACGCCGGCAGATGCGTTTCGAACTCTTGCCGCTGATCGAGGCCATCGACGCGACGTCGCCCAGACCGCTGCTGGCGACGTCCGTCCGTGATATCCTTCAGGAGCGCGTCAAGCCGGGCCGAAACGAGGAAACGGTCGATCTCATCAACAGGCATTTCGACCTTGTTATGGTCCACGGCGATCCGGCTTTCGCAACCATCGACAAGACATTTCCACTGGCTGGGGCGATCAGGGCCGAGGTCACCTACACAGGGCTCGTTGCCGCGCCGCCCTCGCCCGCGGCCTCCGAGCGCTTCGACGTTCTGGTGTCGGTTGGCGGCGGGGCTGCCGGAAAGAGCCTTGTCAGCTCCGCCATCGCAGCGGCGCAGGATGCCAACAACGCTTGGAAATGGTGTTTGATCACCGGCCCAAACCTGCGGAAAGACGAGTTTGACGCGATCGCACGCGATGCCACGCCGGGCCTGTCCATCTTCCGGTTCCGCGAGGATTTCGCTAGCCTGCTGACCGGCGCGTGCCTGTCAGTCTCGCAGGCGGGTTACAACACGGTCTGCGATGTCCTGCGCGCGGGTTGTCGCTCCCTGCTGGTTCCATTCGCAGCCGGCGGGGAAACCGAACAGACGGTTCGCGCCCTGATGCTCGAAGAACTCGGTCTTGCAACGGTGCTGATGGAAAAGGACCTAACGCCTGAAGGTTTGGTGCAAGCGATCGAACAGGCGCTTGTAGGACCGACGCCATCTGCGCATCGTCTCGATCTGGAAGGCGCGCGTCGCTCCGCGCAAATCCTGCACGAGCGATATCGAACATGGTCCCTAAAAGTGGGGCCCGGTTTCGGAAAAGTTCATGATCAAACAGACGATAGATCCTAGAGCGGTTCATCGTTTCACGCAGAACCGCTGTATCTCTTTGTTTTGATGCAATTCCGGACGGAAAACCGTTTCACACTTTTCCTGGAATTGCTCTAACGCGCGTCGCGTCTGGTGAGATTCGTACGACGCGCTTCAAGTCCTGTTTTTATGCATGTCGTTGTCCCAAAACCGCTACGCACTTTTGGGCGAAATGCATTAAACAGTTCCAATCAGCATGAAGCGCGTATAGTTTTTTGTCGGCAGTTCGCCGGAGAACCGCACCTCCCGTAGCGCCGCCATTGCTTCGAAGGCTGCAAGTGAAGCCACGCAGTTGATGTGCGTCGGCTCGCTGAAATAATCGTTCGATTGCAGCAGTACATTCGTGCCCCGCGGAAGCAGAGCAAGCCAGGCGCGCAGATCGGCTATGTGTTCGCAGCTCGTATTGACCATCAGGTCGGACCGCCCGGCCGCATAGTCGAGTGCGTACATATCTGCCGTTAGCGCCCGGAACCGGTCGCCGGCTTCCCGGTTGAGGGTCCGGGCGACCGGCGCGACTTCGGGATCGATGTCGATGCTATCGATCGCCGCGATGTCGAAGCGGGCGTCGTTGAAAAGCATTGCCGGCAATACGCCGTACCATCCACCCAGAACCCATATGCGCCCGAACCGGCCGCCGCAGCTTTCGAACAGCCTGTCGAGCGCCCACATCTTGCAGGCGACCTGCTTGTGGTTGAAGGCGTTGGCGATATCGGCCTTCGGATGCTTGGTGACGACGCGCGCCAGCCCTGCCACGAGAGGGCAGTTGACATAAGCAGCAATTCCCCGCGTGAGGTCCAAGGCTTGCTCGTGCCAGTCCATACCGGCATTGCGTGGTTGCGTGACATCCATCATATTTGTCTTGTATGTTGGGATTTCGGGCGACACAACGCAATCTTGCCTCCCGCAAGACTGTTTGATTCCGCGGACGTGATTATGCTGCAAGCCGCTTGGCTATTGCCCGGTGCCGGAGAGAGCCTGTTGCATCTGTCCGGATCATCGGCGTCCATCCACCAGCACCAGCCGCGCAGCTGCGGCCTCGTGCTGCTCAGCTATTCGCCAAAACCCTGCCGAAGCCGCGAACCGTTTGGCCAGCTGCTTTCTTCGCTGGTCAACAGTGCCCGTGTCGTTGTCATCGACCATGCGCCGGAACTGGATCGCGCCGCCTCGCGGGTCCCTTGCATCGTTGAGCGCAGGACAATGTCCGTGCACAGCAGCTTCGAACTTGTCGTTGGCGACGAAGAAATTGCCGATACGCCATTCGCCAGCAGGTGCTTTTACATCCTGCATCCTTTCAACTGAAGGGTCCGCAGTCGCATATGGAACCCAGCCTAGCCCGCTATATCTGGACGCACACCAAGAAGCAGCAGCTCTGGATATTGATGATCGTCGTGCTTTCGATGATCCCGTATTTCATGTCCTTCGACCTACCGAAGCTGATCGTCAACGGCCCGATCCAAGGTAGGGGCTTCGAGCAACCGGGCGCGACCCAGCCATTCATGAGGCTACACTATAACCTGCCGTTCATTGGAGAGGTCCAGTTCTTCTCCGGTTTTCAGCTCGATCGCACGGAGACCCTGTTTGCCCTGAGCCTCGTGTTCCTCTTGCTAGTCGTCATCAACGGCCTGTTCAAATTCTACATCAACACCTACAAGGGCCGCCTCGGCGAACGCATGCTGCGACGTATCCGCTTCGATCTGGTCGACCGTGTGCTGCGTTTTCCGCCGGTTTACTTCAAGCGGGTGAAGTCCGCCGAAGTGGCGACCATGGTGAAGGACGAGGTGGAGCCGCTGGGCGGCTTCATCGGCGACGCCTTCCTGCAGCCGGTACTGCTCGGCGGCCAGGCGCTGACGGCCATGCTGTTCATCATGATCCAGAACGTCTGGCTCGGAATGATAGCGGTCGTGATCGTGGTGATCCAGATCGTGCTCATCCCGCGAATGCGGCGGCGGCTGATCGTGCTCGGGCGCCAACGGCAGTTGACGGCGCGCGCGCTTTCGGGCCGGGTTGGCGAAATCGTCGACGGCATCGGCGCGGTTCACGTCCACGATACATCAAACTACGAGCGCGCCGACATAGCTGCCCGGCTCGGGCTCATCTTCAAGATCCGCTTCGATCTTTACCAATGGAAATTCATGGTGAAGTTCCTCAACAATTTTCTCGCGCAGCTCACGCCCTTTCTGTTCTACATGATCGGCGGGTATCTGGTCATCCAGGGGCGGCTGGACGTCGGCCAGCTCGTGGCCGTGATCGGCGCCTACAAGGACCTGCCCGGACCGATGAAGGAACTGATCGACTGGGATCAGGATCGGCAGGATGTCCAGGTCAAATATCAACAGGTCGTTGAACAGTTCACCGTCGAGGGTCTCATCGCGCCGAAAATCGGGGCATTGACGATCGACGATCCCGATCCGATGACCAGCCCCCTGTCGGCGATCAATCTGTCCATAGCAGACGATGGCGGTGCAATGCTCCTCAACCGTATCTCCCTCCAGGTCAAGCCGGGTGAGACGGTGGCGCTGGTCAGTACCGCAACAGGTGGAGCGGAGGCGCTTGCAGAAGCCTTCGCGCGGCTGAACTGGCCGGACAGCGGAAGGGTCGCTTCGGGCACCGACGACCTGCTTGAACTCCCCGAAGCAGTAACCGGCCGGCGCATGTCGTATGCCTCTTCGGATGTTTTCCTGTTCCAGGCAAGCCTCCGCGACAACCTGCTCTACGGGTTGAAGCATGCGCCGCTGACATCGGTGCCTTATGACGGTGCTGCGGCAGACCAGCACCGCTGGAACATCCACGAGGCGCGCCGGTCGGGCAATCCGGATCTTGATATCCACAGCGACTGGATCAACTATGCTTCCGCTGGCGCTACCGGCCCGCACGACCTCTTTGAAGCCGTGCGCCGGGTGCTCGACGCGGTTGTTCTGTCGCGCGACATTCTGGATCTTGGCTTGCGCTCTTCGGCCGACCTCACGCGTCACACGGAGCTTGCCAGGCGGATCGTCGAACTGCGTGCGGCGCTGCGAACCCGGCTGGAACAAGAGGGGCTGAGCGGACTGGTGGTTCCTTTCGAACCGGGCGCCTACAACAAGGAAGCAACGATCGGCCAAAACCTGCTCTTCGGCGCTGCCGCCGGCCCCGAACTGGCCGACAGGGCCCTGGCGGCCAATCCCTATTTTGCTTCTGTGCTGAGGCAAGCCGGCCTCGACCGCACGCTCTACGAAATGGGCTTGGAGATCGCCAAACAGGCGATCGAGCTGTTTGCCGACCTGCCGCCCGATCACCAGTTCTTCCAGCAGCTCGCCTTCATGAGCGCCGAGGAGATACCCGCCTACGAAACCTTGCTGCAACGGCTCAAGAACCGTCCTCACGAGGCGGTTTCGGAGAACGATCGCGCCATGATCGTCACCTTGAGCTTTGCCTACATCGAGCCCCGGCACCGCTTCGGCCTGCTGAGCGACGAGCTGATGAGCAAGATCGTCGCTGCACGCAGCCGGTTCTATGAAAACCTGCCGCCCGAACTGCACAATGCGGTCGAACGGTATGATCCTGCCAAATACATTGCCGCGGCCACCGTCATGGATAACGTCCTGTTCGGGCGTGTGGGCAACAACCATCCCGACGCGCCGGACCGCATACGCTCCATCGTCTATGACATTCTTGACGAACTGGGGCTTTATGCCGAACTTCTGGATGTCGGCCTGGACTTCAACGTCGGCTCCGGCGGCAGGCGGCTGACCGGTGGACAGCGACAGAAGCTCGATGTTGCCCGGGCCCTGCTCAAGCGTCCCGATTTTCTCATTCTCAACCGGCCGCTGTCGGCGCTCGACCAGCGCATGCAGGATAAGGTGCTGCGAAATGTGCTGGAGGAAGCCAGGTGCGACGGCCATTCGCCGGCAATTGTGTGGGTCGTGACGAATCCGGCAATGGCGATGATGTTCGATCGCGTTATCGTCTTCGACTCGGGTCAATTGGCGGAAGACGGAACACACGAGACACTTTTGGCAGGGAACGGTATCTTCAAGGAACTGCTGTCATAGAGCAACGGACATTCAGATGGGATCATTCTGCCGGTGCACGACATCGGGCTCGCCACCTTTCGCGTGGTTTGTCTCGCCATCCCGAAAAGAGAATTGATTCCATCTGGGCGTCCGTTGCTCTAGTCTGGCAAACGCGAATTTTGGGAAGGTTTGCGACAATGCTGCTCAAGGATGAAGTTGGAATGCTGCA
The DNA here is from genome assembly GCF_040318075.1 of Mesorhizobium sp. M1328. Taxonomy (NCBI): domain Bacteria; kingdom Pseudomonadati; phylum Pseudomonadota; class Alphaproteobacteria; order Hyphomicrobiales; family Phyllobacteriaceae; genus Mesorhizobium; species Mesorhizobium sp. M1328. The sequence goes on from NZ_JAMYLO010000016.1 coordinate 38,859, forward strand.
ACGCATTCCCTTGTTCTCTGCCATCGAGCCGACAAAGCTCAAGCTGCTTGCGTTCACATCCGATCGTGTCAGCTACAGCGCCGGCCAGATCCTTTTCCGGCAGGGCGATGAGGGAGACGCCGCCTATGTCATCCTTTCAGGCAGGGCGGATATTCTGGTCGATTCCGACAGCGGGCCGATAAAAGTTGCCGAACTGGAGCCAAATTCGATTGTTGGCGAGATCGCCATATTGTGCAACAGCTCCCGCACTGCCACCGTCAGAGCGGCAAGTCCGCTGGAAGTCTTGAGAATCCGCAAGGATCATTTCCTGAGGCTTATGAGGGAGTTCCCGGAAATGACCATCGAGATATTGCGGGTTCTTGCCGATCGCCTAAGCCATACGACCGCGGATCTGATCGACGCACGAAGTGCCAAATAACGAAGACGTGCGCTCGATCCTCGTCGTCGTGATGGCACTGTCCTCTTGCTGAGAAGGTCACCCGGAGAAAGCCTGTCTCGCGTAGCAGCAGTTGTTTGGCTAAGATGGGCGAAGGGGTAGCATGGTCGACGACGTTTTCCTGGTCAGGTTTTGGGGTGTCCGCGGCAGCATTTCGGTATCAGGGCCAGAATTCTCTCGCTATGGCGGCAACTCAATCTGCATTGAGATGCGATGCGGTAAGCATACGCTTCTGTTCGACGCAGGCTCTGGCCTACGGCCTGCCGGCGGGGCGCTTCAGGCGTTGGGCGTGACCGATTTCGACCTGCTGTTCACCCATTGCCATTACGATCACATCATCGGGCTGCCGTCTTTTGCGCCGATCTATGACCCGGGCGTCAAGGTTACGCTTTGGTCCGGGCATCTTGCAGGACACATGACGACCCGGCAGATGGTCGATGAGTTCATGCGGCCGCCGTGGTTTCCGGTGAAACTGGAGATCTGCAAGGCAAGCCTCGACTATCGCGATTTCGTATCCGGAGACGTGCTTCGCCCGCGCGAAGGGGTGGTGGTCCGAACCGGCAGTCTTATCCATCCGGGCGGTTGCATAGGCTACCGGGTCGAATGGGGCGGCCGCGTCGTGGCGGTGATCACAGACACTGAGCACGAGCCGGACAAACTCGATCAGGCGGTGCTCGGCCTGATCGAAGATGCCGACCTCGTCATTTACGATTGCACCTACACCGAGGAGGAAATGGAACGCCGCCGCGGTTACGGGCACTCGACATGGCAACAGGGCGTCAAGCTCTGTGAGGCGGCCGGTGCGCGCGGGCTTGCGCTGTTTCACCACGATCCGACACGCACCGACAAGGAACTGGACAAGATCGAGAAACTGGCCAAGGACAGGTTTACCGGCGCTTTTGCCGCGCGGGATGGCCAGACGCTCAAACTTCCAGTCTCATTGCGCAAAAAGCGCTGAGCTATTTTCCTCTAGAGCGCTTCACCGTTTCACAGAAACGGCGAAGCGCTCTATCTCTTTGTTTTGACGCAATTCCGGACGGAAAACCGTTCACACTTTTCCTGGAATTGCTCTACCGGCGCTGCGCCCGATCAATGTCCTGATCGGAAGCCATGCGCAGGCTTCAGTCTGTACGGTGACGGTGAACAGCCGTTCGAGGAAAAGCCAGGCCGATTCATCATGTACGAGATGATGGGTGAGCAGGCCGACCGGTTCGCCGCCATCGAATGCATGCTGCAATTGCGCGATGATAGCCTGAACCAATAGGCCGTGATCGCGGCAGCCGCGCGTGCCATGCCAATCCATGATGTCGACATTGCTGTTGATGACCGCCAGTGAAGCCCGCCTCGGCGGCCCATAGACCGACAATGCCGCAAATCCTATCGATCCAAGGTCGGATACCAAGCCGGCGTCGATCCTGTTCCAGGGTGGCACCAGCATCGGCACGGCACGTGCGCCGTGCAGGCCGGTTACGTGCGACAGCCCGCGAGCCAGATCATCGAGCACCGCCTCGCGTGGCCGATGCGCGCCGAGCTCCTGCTTTTTCTGGCCCTCGGGCGCATGATTTCGGTGCGCCCAGCCATGGATGGCGACCGTGGCATGCGGCGCCTCGTCAAGCCGAACGACAAGCTTCTCGTCGGTCAGGGCGGGAATGACGGCCAGAGTCACCGGAACCGCGAATTTACCGGTGAGGTCGAGCAGCCGATCAAGCGCAGGCGTCGGATCCACGGCGTCATCGTCGCGCAGCCAGAACTCTGCCTTACGGTCCGCCCGTTGCCGGCTCGCCAGTTCCTCCACCAAGGGTTGCCAGATCTGGTCGGATGTCATGAAACCGGGATCTTCGCGAGAAGTTCGGCCAGACGCGCCGCCGCAGCACCGAGAGAACGTTCTACGAGGATGAAACGTCTGGCTTCTGTGGCCATGATGGATCTTTCGTCGTTACGGGCCAGAAGCCTTTCAATGGCAGAAGCGAACGCCGCCACATCGCCCGGCGGGGTGAGAAACCCGGCCTGGCCATCCCGCACGACCTCCGGCACGCCGGCGATGTCCTGAGCCACAACCGGAAGGCCGGCGGCCTGTGCTTCAAGATAGGCAACGCCAAAGGCTTCGCCGAAACCCGGCCAGACGTAAATTCCCCCACTGTAGAGGACATCCGGCACGGCGGCTGGCTCAATCGCGCCAAGCCATTCGATACGGTCGGCGGGCAAGCCGGCGAATTGCGCTTTGACCTCTTCGCGGGCAGGTCCGTCCCCGACGACCGACATGGTCCAGGGCAGGTGACCGATCGAACCGAGCGCTTGCGCCAGCATGCGATAGCTTTCGACTTTGTCGCCCGGGCGCATCATGGCGACGGTAACGAGGCGCGTCGGACAACCCCGTGCCGGCGTTTCCCGGAATACCGATGTGTCGATGAAGGGCGAAAGCATGCCGAAAGCGGCGTCGGGTATCGCATCTGCCAGTCCCTGACGATCCCTTTGCGTGAAGCAGATGTTCAGCGCCGCCTGTTCGACGGCTCGCGCCACCAACGCTTGCGTATCGGCCCACAAACCGGTGTTGCGCCGCCTCGAATATGAGGCTTCCGCTGTCACATAGGGGACACCAAAGGCCAACGCCAGCTCGGGCCCGATCAGGTCGGGCGCCTTGTAATAGGGATGATAGGTGAACCACAGATCGGGCTTGCCGTCACGATCCCAAAGCCTTGCCAGCCGCGCGGCTTCCTCCCGGGCCTCGATCTTGAGCGCATCGAAACTTTTCGAATCCGGTTCGCGTAGATAGAAGCGTAATTCGGATGCCAGTTCGACGCTATGCCCTCCATGCTCCAGCGCCTTGACCAGCATCCGTGCCATCTGGCGGTCGCCGGAGGCAACGGGATGGTTGGGTGACTTTAGCGGCGCGTAGAAAGCAATTCGCATCGCCGGACCGTATCATCGGAAAGCCTGCGCAAGTCAATTTCGAAGCATGATCGACTTCACCTTCAAGCAGTGGAATGTGCTATCTGATGCTCATGGAAACAGTTGCCGCGTCCGATCCGTTTGTCGCTTCCCTGCCGGTCTTCGCAAAGTTCGAAAGCGTTGCCGATATCGATAACTATCGGCCTCTCCCCGATAACTGGGCGCTGGCCACCGCCGACATCGTCGGCTCGACCAAGGCGATCGAGGCGGGGCGCTATAAAACCGTCAATATGGCCGGCGCCAGCGTCATTTCGGCGCTGCTCAATGCGCTGGGTAGGCAAGATCTTCCCTTTGTCTTCGGCGGCGACGGCGCGCTCGTGGCGTTTCCCGGCTCGGCGCTGGAGATCACCCGCAACGCGCTGGCGGCTGTCCAGAGATGGGTGGCGGACGAACTGGATCTGACCTTGCGTGCCGCAATCGTGCCGATAAAGGATATAAGAGCGCAAGGCCTCGACGTTCGCGTGGCGAGGTTCCAGGCCTCCGATGCGGTCTTCTATGCCATGTTCGCCGGCGGTGGCGGCAGTTGGGCGGAAGCCGAGATGAAAGCGGGGCGCTACCGCATCGATCCTGCGCCGGCCGGCACGCGGCCGGATCTGACCGGCCTCTCGTGCCGCTGGAACCCGATCGAAGCCCGGCATGGCGAAATCGTCTCGATCATAGCCATACCGGGGGCGTCGCGCGACTTGCGCGGTTTTCAGTTTCTGGTTTCCGACATCATCGCCCTTGCCGGCAGGCAGGAACGCGATGGCCACCCGGTGCCGGTGAACGGGCCGGACTACAGTGTGCTGCCCGCCGGCCTCGATATCGAGGCGCGTGCCACGGCGCCGGCAGGACGGCGGTGGCTGTCGAAGCTGTGGATAGTGTTCCTGATGACGCTTACGGCCGTCACCGATAGATATGGCTGGACGATCGGCAGATTCGATCCGAAGATCTACAAACGCGACGTGGCCAGCAATTCGGATTTCCGGAAGTTCGACGACGGCTTGAAGATGACCATCGACGTTGACGCGGATGTGTTGCGACGGATCGAGAACCGGCTGAAGCAGGCGGAAGAGGCGGGCATCTGCAACTATGGCCTGCACCGCCAGAAATCGGCCTTGATGACATGCCTCGTCGCCTCGCCGCTGCAGCGCGATCACGTTCATTTCATCGATGGCGCCGCCGGCGGCTATGCGATGGCTGCCGCAAGCCTGAAGGCGAAGGTGCCGGTCTGACGGCTTGCGGACATCGATTTTCCGCAATATGCCTCGGGGTTCTTGGGACCGGTGAGCCTCGCCATGGGCGCGGACAGCCTGTCCGAATTGACGGGAAGCAGATTTTTGGACGCCTCACGATCGACATATGACCGTCTTCTGAACCGGATTTCGACGCGTGCCGCGCAAGTCGGCGTGATCGGACTGGGCTATGTCGGGCTGCCGCTGGCGGTTGCGATCGCACGCGCCGGCTTCCCGGTTTCCGGCTTCGACGTCGAAGCCCAGAAGGTCGAGAGCCTGAACAACGGCCAATCCTATATCGAGGCGGTGACGTCGACAGCCCTTGCCGGCCAGGTGGCGAGCGGACGGTTCCGCGCCACTGCGGATTTTGCCGAACTGGCCGTCTGCGATGTCATCATCATCTGCGTTCCGACACCGCTGACGAAACACCGCGAGCCGGACCTCTCCTTTGTCAGGAACACGGCAGGCACCATCGCGAAGCATTTACGTCTCGGCCAGCTGATCGTGCTGGAATCGACTACCTATCCTGGCACCACCGACGACGTGATCAAGCCCATCTTGGAAAAAACGGGCTTGCGGTCGAAGATAGACTTCTTCCTCGGCTTCTCGCCCGAACGCGAGGATCCCGGCAACCGCAGCTTTGAAGTCGCGACGATTCCCAAGGTCGTGGCAGGTGACGGCATCGAAGCGGCGACGCTCGTGCAGGCTTTCTACCAGGGCGTGGTCAAGACCGTCGTTCCGGTTTCCACCACGGCGACCGCCGAGGCGGTCAAGCTGACGGAAAACATCTTCCGCTCGGTCAACATAGCCCTCGTCAACGAGTTGAAGGTCTTGCTCGGTGCGATGGGAATCGACATCTGGGAGGTGATCGAGGCGGCAAAGACCAAGCCCTTCGGCTACATGCCTTTCTATCCTGGCCCTGGACTTGGCGGGCACTGCGTTCCGATCGATCCCTTCTACCTGACGTGGAAGGCGCGCGAATACGAACTGCCGACCCGCTTCATCGAGCTGGCGGCAGAGATCAACACGGCTATGCCGCGTCATGTGGTCGACGAACTGGCGAAGGCGCTGGACCAGCGCTGCGGCAAGGCGCTCAGCCGCTCGCGCATTCTCATCATCGGGCTCGCCTATAAGAAGAATGTGCCCGACATCCGCGAAAGCCCCTCATTGCGGCTCATTGAACTCATCGAGGAATGGGGCGGCAAGGCGGAATTCCACGATCCGCATGTTACCGAAATCCCGACCACACGGGAGCATATGGCGATCAAGGGGCGTCGCTCGGTCGAATTGACCGACGTGGCCTTGAAGGATTTCGACGCTGTCGTCGTTGCAACCGACCACGACGCGATCGACTATCAGGCGATCGCGGATCACGCTCTACTGATTGTCGACACACGCAATATTTTTGGCCGCCTCGGGCTAGCCCGAGAGACGGTGGTGAAGGCCTGACGGCGTCCGAGCCGGCGAATTTGTGGCGAATCAAGGAGATTTCGAGATAGCATGAGCACAGCGCAAGCAGAAATTTCTGCCATTCTCATGGACAAGGTTGCCGATTGGCTGACCCAATCGGCGTTGGCCGGCGACGACCTGGAGACACTGGTAAAGGGCTTTTGTGAACGGCTGGCTGCTGCCGGCCTGCCGTTGAAGCGGGTGCATTTGAGCTTTTCGATGCTCCATCCGCTTTATGACGCGCTTGGCTTCACCTGGCTCCGCGGCCAGGGCCTGGAAGTGGAAGGCTTCCGCCATGAGGACGGCGTTCCTTCCGACAGATTCCTGACCAGCCCATACTACCATCTGCTCAGCCACAAGCTCGACCATCTGCGGCGCCGGCTCGACCCGTCGGTGCCGTCGGAATTTCCTGTTTTCGATGACCTCAAGCTTATGGGCGTCACCGATTACATGGCTTTCGTCCATCCCTTCAGCGGCAACACCAGTCAGGGCATGATCGGGTCTTGGTCCACCGACAGTGCTGCAGGCTTCAGCGACAACATGATTTCGGCGCTGCTGCGGATCCAGAACCATCTCGCTATCGCAACCAAGATGGCGGTGCTCACCAAGCTTGCCGACAACATGATGACCACTTATCTCGGCGGCGACGCCGGCAGGCGGGTGCTGGACGGCCAGATCAAGCGCGGCGAGGGCGACACAATCCGGGCTGCACTGGTCATGGCCGATATGCGCGGGTCGACAAGGCTTGCCGAAACCTCCGGCCGCGAAATCTATATCGATACGCTGAACCAGTTTTTCGATGCCATTGCTGCACCTTTCAATCGCAGAGGCGGGCAGATCATGAGTTTCCTGGGGGATGGCTTCATTGCCGTCTACCCTTGCGAAAGGCACCGTGCGCAGTCCGAGATCGCCTGCCGGGCTGCCCTTGCGGCAGCGCACAAGGCCACCGCGCGCATGATGGATCTCAATCTGCGCAGAAAGGAGCAGCGGTTGGGCGACATTAAATTCGGTATCGGCCTGCATGTCGGCAATGTGATGTTCGGCAATGTCGGGCTTACCGACCGGCTCACATTCTCTGCCTTCGGCTCGGCTGTAAACGAGGTCCAGCGCCTTCAGACCCTGACCAAGAAATATTCGCACAGCGTTCTCGCCAGCGAAGATTTCGCCGGCTATTGCAGCGCCAATAGCTGGCTGACGCTCGGCAAGGAGGAACTGGCGGGCACCAAGAAGAAGCTGACGGTGCTTTCACCCGATTTGTCGGGTGCTCTCGCACTCGATGAAGACGGTGCGCTGGAGCCGATTTACGACCGAATATCGGACGCCGAGCAGGTCATGCTGCTTCATCGCGATGCCGCGCGGCTGTCGGCGGGCGACCCGAGGAAGCTCCAGTAACCGCCACGATCTGATCCGAACGCGTTTGGTATGCAGTCCGGTCGCCGGTTCCGCCAGGGAACTGGCGACTGTTCGAATCCAAGTTGCTCTAGGCTGGCAATGCGGTAGTCTCGCCTTCTGGACCTGCCAGAGTGGGGGCTGGTGTGAGAATGAATTTGGGCGTTGATCTGCTGCGAATCGAGGATGTTGGCATCTCTTTTGCCATTATAGGGGGACCGTTGCATGCCGTCAGGCGTGCAAATCTTCGCGTCCTGCCCGGCAAGGTTACCGCGCTTGTGGGCGAGTCCGGTTCCGGAAAATCGGTTCTCAGCCAGGCAGTGATGGGCATTTTGCCGAACACAGCCCATGTTCGCGGCCGTATCCTGTTTTCCGATCCTGAAAAGCCCGGCACGACGCAGGATATCCTGCAGATGCCGCGTGACGGACCCGAAATCCGGGCGTTGAGAGGCAGCCGCATCGGCAAAATATTTCAGGAGCCGATGACATCACTGTCGCCGCTGCATACGATCGGCAATCAGGTGAGCGAATCCCTGCAGATTCATACGCCCATGGCTCGGGTGAAGCGCAAGGCGCGGACCGAGGAAATGCTCGGACTTGTCGGCTTTCCCAACCCCAAGCGCGCCTATGACATGTATCCCTTTGAACTTTCGGGAGGATTGCGTCAACGCGCAATGATCGCCATGGCGCTTATCTGCCGGCCCGCCCTGTTGATCGCCGACGAGCCGACGACGGCGTTGGACGTCACCATCCAGGCGCAAATCCTGCAATTGCTGCGCGAGCTTCAGACGAAGCTGAACATGGCGATGCTGCTGATCACACACGACCTTGGCGTAGTCGCCAATGTCGCCGACGAGGTCGTGGTCATGTACCATGGCGAGATCATGGAAGCGGGACCTGTGGAGGCGATATTCCGCCGGCCAGGCCACCCTTACCTGAAGGGCCTGATGGCAGCCGTTCCGCATTTCGACCTGAAGCCCGGCGAAAGGCTAAAGGCGCTCCGCGAGGTGCCGGTGAATGTCGGGAACCTGCTCGGCAAGCAGACGGCGCCGGCATCGAAGGGGCCGGACGACCTCCTGCTGTCGGTCAGGGATCTGACAAAGACCTTCACGATCCGCAAGTCCGGATGGTTCGGCGGAGATCATCAAACCTCTGTTCGCGCCGTGGACGGCGTGAGCTTTGATATCAGGCGGGGTGAGTGCCTGGGTCTTGTCGGCGAAAGCGGCTCCGGCAAAACCACCGTCAGCAAGATCCTCATGCGGGCTGTCACCCCTAGCGGCGGCTCTGTGATCTTCAACGGCCGGGATGGTCCGATCGACGTCTTGGAAGCCGAGGGAGACGCGCTGCGCCTGTTGCGCGCGAAAATCCAGATGGTCTTTCAGGATCCGGTTTCGTCGCTTTCACCTCGCATGACGGTGGAGAACATCTTGAGCGAGCCGCTGGAAATCCATCAACGCGGCAATGCCGCGTCCCGACTCGCCACGGTCAAGAGCCTGATGGAGGCAATCGGGCTCGATCCGCGCTTCATCAAGCGTTATCCGCACAGTTTCTCCGGCGGGCAGCGTCAGCGTATCGGCATCGCGCGCGCGTTGGCGCTGGGGCCTGAACTCCTGATCTGCGACGAGCCGGTTTCGGCGCTCGATGTCTCTGTCCAGGCGCAGATCCTAAACCTCCTGAAGGACCTGCAGAAGGAGCTGGGCCTGACCTACCTGTTCATATCCCACAACCTGGCGGTGGTGGACTACATGGCAGACCGCATCGCGGTGATGTGCGGCGGGCGTATCGTCGAGCTCGCGCCGCGCGAAATTCTGCTTAGGAAACCTATCCACCCCTACACGCGCTCACTGGTCGCCGCAGTACCTTTCCCCGATCTCGACAGGCCGATGGATTTCAAGACGCTGAAACTCAGCGGCGCTTCCGACACCAGCGCATGGGGGCCGCAATTCCGCGACGAGGGCGACGAGGATATGCTGTCGCCGCTCGATCTTGGCGGCGGCCACCTCGTGCTGGCCCGACGTTCGGCCGATGTCAGCGAGCTACGCCATTGATCAGCCGGCGCACCGTCCTTGGACTCATGGCTTCGGCATTTCTGCCGGGCACGTTGCACGCCGGCGATTTGGAGCCGGAATTTCTTGAGCCGCAGCTGAAGGCCAGAGCGCTGCCGGCACTCGCCGAACGCCTGCCCAAGCGCCCGCGCGCGTTGAATCTCGCTGCGATGGGCCGGCAGCCCGGCCAATATGGCGGCACGCTGCGCACGATCATCGGCAGCCAGAAAGATATCCGGATGATGACGATCTACGGGTACGCTCGCCTGGTCGGCTATGACGAAAAGCTTAACCTGCAAGCCGACATTCTCGAAAGTTTCGATGTAGCGGATGATCGTGTATTCACTTTCAAGATACGAGAAGGACATAAATGGTCTGACGGTAGCCTGCTGACGTCGGAGGATTTTCGCTATTGCTGGGAAGATGTCTGGCTGAACGATGAGCTTTCGCAAGGCGGGCTCGCCCCGGCCCTGCTGGCGGACGGCAAGCCGCCACGCTTCGAGATCGTCGATCCGTTGACGGTCCGCTATAGTTGGGATGCGCCCAATCCCGACTTCCTGCCCAAGCTCGCCGCTGCTTCGCCCCTATCGCTTGTTCTGCCAGCCGCCTATCTCAAGCAGTTCCACAAGAAATACCAGGATCCATTCCGGCTCGCCGGCCTAATGAAGGAGAACCGGGCCCAGAAATGGACGCTCTTGCATATCCGCATGTCGCGGCAGTATCGCCCGGAGAACCCGGAACTGCCGACGCTCGATCCCTGGCAGAACCGGACCAAGCCGCCGGCTGAGCAGTTCGTCTTCGAGCGGAACCCGTTCTTTCATCGAATAGACGAGAATGGCCGGCAACTGCCCTATGTTGACCGGATTGTCATGAATGTCAGCTCGTCGGCGATCATTTCCGCCAAGACCGGTGCGGGCGAGAGCGACCTGCAAGCCATGGGAATTGACTTCAGCGATTACTCCTTCCTGAAGGATACGGAGAAGCGCTACCCGGTGAAGATGCATCTCTGGAAACGCACACAGGGTTCGCGGCTGGCGCTGCTGCCCAATCTGAATTGTGCCGACCAGGTGTGGCGTGGCCTTTTTCGTGACGTGCGGGTGCGCCGCGCACTTTCGCTCGCTGTGGACAGGCGCGAGATCAATTTGGCTGTGTTCTACGGATTAGCGCAGGAAAGTGCCGATACGGTCCTGCCTGAGAGCCCGCTCTACCGGCCGGAATTCGCGAAAGCCTGGGTCGCCCATGATCCCGACCAGGCCAATGCCCTGCTCGACGAGGTCGGGCTTCAGGCGCGTGACGATGACGGCCTGCGGATACTTCCCGACGGACGCTCGGCGCAGCTGGTAGTGGAAACGGCCGGCGAAAGCACGCTGGAAACCGACGCGCTCGAGCTCATCACCGATCACTGGCGCAAGATCGGCATCGCCCTGTTCATCCGGACTTCGCAGCGCGACATCTTCCGCAGCCGCGCGCTTGGTGGCCAGATCATGATGTCGATGTGGTCGGGCATCGACAATGGTGTGCCGACCGCCGACATGAACCCGTACCAACTGGCCCCCACCGTCGACGACCAGCTGCAATGGCCGCTCTGGGGTGCTCACTACTTGTCCCGTGGCAAGGTCGGTGAAGCGCCCGATCTTCCGCCTGTGGTCGAGTTGATGGCTTTGCTCAAGCGCTGGAACGCATCGACCGAAGCCACGGAGCGCGCCGAAATCTGGAATTCAATGCTGTCGATCTATACCGATCAGGTGTTTTCGATCGGCACGGTGAACGGGACGCATCAGCCGATTCTGGCATCCTCGCGGCTGCGCAATCTGCCTGACAAGGCGCTCTACGGCTACGACCCGACCGCCTATTTCGGTGTCTACATGCCGGATACATTCTGGCTTGGAGAGTCCTGAGCGTGCTTCGATATTTTGTCTGGCGCATCGCCGTGATGGTTCCAACGCTGCTGGTCATATCGGCACTGGTGTTCACGATCATCGAACTTCCCCCAGGCGACTATTTCGACAGCTATGTTGCCGAGCTTCGGGCTCAGGGCGAAGCGGTGGATTCCGATCGCATCGAGATGATGCGCAAGGAATATGGTTTCGACAAGCCACCGGTCATTCGCTACTTCTACTGGGTCGGCGGGATGCTGCACGGCGATTTCGGCTATTCCTTCGAATATGAGCTGCCGGTTCGCGACGTCGTCGGGGACCGAATGTGGCTGACGGTGCTGGTTTCCTTCGTCACGATCATCTTCACCTGGCTCATCGCCTTTCCGATCGGCATGTACTCCGCCACGCATCAATACAGCTGGGGCGACTACGGCCTGACTTTCTTCGGCCTTCTCGGCCTTGCCATTCCGAACTTCATGCTGGCGCTGATCCTGATGTATTTCGCCAACATCTGGTTCGGCACGTCCATCGGCCATCTCATGGACCAGCAATATCTCGGCGAGCCGATGAGCTGGGCCAAGGCGAAGTCGATCCTCGCCCATCTCTGGATCCCGGTCTTGATCATCGGCACCGGGGGCACGGCAAGCATGATCCGGCGGCTGCGCGCCAATCTGCTCGATGAGCTACATAAGCAATATGTCGTGACCGCGCGCGCCAAAGGCCTTCATCCCTTCAGGGCGCTGGTCAAATATCCGCTGCGCATGGCGCTCAATTTCTTCATTTCAGACATCGGCTCTATCCTGCCCGCCATCATCTCCGGCGCCGAAATCACGGCGATCGTGCTGTCTTTGGAAACGACCGGGCCGATGCTGATCAAGGCGCTCCAAAGCCAGGACATGTATCTGGCAGGGTCGTTCCTGATGTTTCTCGCCTTCCTGACGGTCATCGGCGTCCTGATTTCCGACCTGGCGCTGGCGCTACTTGATCCGCGAATTCGTTTGCAAGGCGGCAGCACCAAATGAACACGCAATCGCCGCTGCCCGCTCCGGGTGCCCCACTGCAACACTACGTTTCCATCGAGCCCTTTGACCTGCAGTCCGTCGAGGCGATGACGCCGGAGCAGGAGAAGGTCTTTCAGGCGTCGCAGTTGCGGCTGATGTGGTGGAAATTCCGTCGGCACCGGCTTGCCCTTGTATCCGGCATATTCCTGGCAGCGCTCTATTTCGGGATACTGATCTGCGAGTTCCTGGCGCCCTACGATCTGCACACGCGCAACATGGACTACATCTATTCGCCGCCGCAGCGGGTGCACCTGTTCCACAACGGCCAGTTCGTCGGGCCGTTCGTCTATGGCCGCCAGATGAGGCTGGATATGGACACGCTCAAGCGGAACTACATCGAGAGACAGGATGATGTTCAGCGGATCCGTTTCTTCTGCAAGGGCGACAGTTACCGGTTCTGGGGCCTGATCGAAGGTGACAGGCATTTTGTCTGCCCCGCCGAAAACGGCCAGCTCTTTCTAGCCGGCACTGACAGGCTGGGGCGCGATGTGCTCTCGCGCATCATCTATGGCGCACGCATTTCACTGACAATCGGCCTCGTCGGCATCAGTTTCAGCTTCCTGCTCGGCATTGTCATCGGCGGACTGGCCGGCTATCACGGCGGTATCTTCGACCTGATCGTTCAACGGATAATCGAAGTTCTGCAATCGATCCCCAGCATTCCGCTATGGCTGGCTCTGGCGGCGATCATGCCGATAACCTGGAGTCCGATCCTGATCTATTTCGGCATCACCGTCATCCTCGGGCTGCTCGACTGGACCGGACTGGCGCGGGCCGTGCGTTCAAAGCTTCTAGCCTTGCGCGAGGAGGATTACGTTCTGGCCGCGCAGTTGATGGGCGCCAGAAGCAGCCGCATCATCGGGCGGCATCTCATTCCCGGCTTCATGTCGCATCTGATCGCGACGGCGACGATCTCCATACCCGGCATGATCCTGGGCGAGACGGCGCTGAGCTTCCTCGGGCTCGGCCTGAGGGCACCGATAACCAGCTGGGGCATCCTGCTCACCGAGGCGCGCAGCGTCAGCGTGATCGCGTTCTATCCATGGCTGCTTTTGCCGATGCTCCCCGTCGTTCTCGTCATCTTGGCGTTCAACTTCCTCGGCGACGGCTTGCGGGACGCCGCGGACCCGTACAAGTGACATCGCTATTCCGCCGCGCCAGTGCCGCCGACTCCACCCGGTACGATCCTTGTCGGCAGCCTGTTCGCTTGTTGCAGTGTTCATCGTTCGCCTCTACACGCGGCAAGACTCGATCGGGGTTTAACACGTCGGCCTCCGGTTTCAGCCGCGAAACGCTCTGGTCGGGGGCATTTGATTTCGTGGACTGGTTCAGGACATACAATCGCACATGAGTCGCCTCGACAGTTTCATCCGGAGGATGACCGCACAGCGCGACATACTCGATCATGTCTGCGCCGAGGTGGCGAAGATGGAGGGACCCGTGCTCGAGCTCGGCCTCGGCAATGGCCGGACGTTCCACCATCTGCGGGAGCGCCTGCCCGGGCGCCGGATCGTAGCGTTCGACCGCGCACTTGCCGCACACGCCAGCTCAATTCCTGAAGCTGAAAACCTCGTGCTCGGCGAAATACGCGAGACCGCGAGCAGGTTCATTGGCATCGACGCCGCTCTTGTTCATGCCGACATCGGCACTGGCTATGAAGATCGCGATGCAGTGACCCTTACCTGGCTTCCCGATCTGACCGCGCGCCTGCTTCGCGTCGGCGGCATCGCGGTCAGCGGCATGCCGCTCGATCACCCGCAGTTGCAACGCCTCCCGCTGCCCCCTTCGGTGCCCGCCGATCGTTATTTTATCTGTAGGCGCGTGTGAGGGGCCGAGACGACCCAAATCTTCAGGGGCCAAGTCTTCAGGGGATCGTATAGACTGCTATCTCCCGCTCAATGCCGCGCAGCGAGACATCGTGGGGCACGGGCGTCAGCGCGTTCCTGCGCAACAGATCGGCGGTGAGATTGTCGTCGACCACCGCCCGAGTGGCGAAGATCGCCTGTGCGTTGGCAAGGTTCTGGACCCGCGAAGCAATGTTGACCGTCTGGCCGAAATAGTCCTGTCGCTCGTTCATAGATACGGCGATGCAGGGGCCGGCATGGACTCCGATCTTGAGCAGCAGATCCTCGCGCCCGCTCTTGTCGTTGAGCGTACGCATGGCATCGCGCATCCTGAGGGCCGCAGCAATCGCACGATCAGGCGTCGCGAAGGTCGCCATCACCGCATCACCGATCGTCTTCACCACGGCGCCTGCCTCCGCCGCGACGATCTCGTGCAGAACCTGGAAATGCTCGCGCACGAGATCGAAGGCTGAAAGGTCGCCCACCCGCTCGTAAAGCTCGGTCGATCCGCGCAGATCGGTGAACAGGAAGGTCAGGCTGGTGATTTTCAGGCGCTGATTGATGTCGAGCGTATCCGTGCGATAGAGATCGCGGAACGTCTGGTTGGTGAGCAGGCGCTTGGCGGTCAGGAAGGGCCGGCGTTTACCCAGGAAATCATGCAATACCTGGCCGGCGATGAAGACCGTCGGCAGCACGCGGGTGTCGGTCCTGTTCTCCAGCGAAATGCGCAACGGGCCGGGTTGCATCTCCAGCGTCTGGTTCTGGACATGGTCGCGATCGAAGACCAAAGAGAGGCTCCGGCGCTCCTTTGTTGGTTCGCCCTTCCCGTCGATGAACTGCGCTGAATGGGTGACCGGCTCGAAGACGATGATGAATTCAGACGGAAGCTGTATGGGCAGAACCGCCTTTTCACCGGGGGCAAGCTCGATATCCTCCAGCGAGAACGCTTCTATCTTTTTCGCGAAATCCTCTTCCGGCAGATCGACGCCGGACGCCCAGTAGATCTGGCGGAAATATTCCACCAACGGCAGTTCGTGTGGATTGTGGGCGGCAATCCTGCGCACGCGGGGACTGACGGTGAATGTCACCTCGACCATCTCGTCGAGGGTCGGCGAATAGCCCTCGGAGCACAGCGCGCAGGTGTATTCGTCCTTCTGCAGGGTTTTCAGCGTGGCGTTGGTGTCGAGCACGCCGCCACAGCCGGGGCACAGAACATTCCAGGAAATGTCGAAGATGCCCACCCGTGCCGCATGGAGAAAGGCGCTTATGGCGCGTTCCTCGTCGAGGCCATGCTTGCTGGCGAAGGCTGGCGCATTGATGCGGCAAAGTTCGCGGTCCTCGCCCTCCGCGATGGTTCGCTTGATCGCGTCGATCGCCCGTGGATCGACATCGGCCGATTGTCGCAGAAGCGAGAACAGATCCTGAGCTTCGTTCATCGTGCAGGCTCCGGAAAATGCGCCCCGAGGCGTTTTGACCCGACCGGTCTTTGGTCCGACTGCTCCATCTTACTTCGAAACGGACCGTACGGCCATTCGAATGGCTAAGCCTGGTGACCGTTCAATTCCATTCGGCGGATTTTAACCGGCCGCAAGCAGCACTATGATGCTCCATGGAGCATTCATCTTTGGGATTTTCTCCCATGCCGACATCCGACAACCCGCCATTTCCCGCGGCCCTGCGCCTTTTCTCTGTGGTGGTCATCATCGTCCTGATCGTAGGCGCCGGCCTGTTTTTCGTGCCTGTTCTGGTCAAACCGGGCTGGCCTTGGGCCGTCACGCCGTTCAATGCGCGCTTCCTCGGCGGCTTCTACACCGCCGAAATGGTCGTGATGGCGGCACTGCTGGTCTGGAATCGCTGGTCGCCCGGCAGGCTCGTGCTCGTCATGGCCTTCATCTTCACCGTCATCGTGTCGGTGGCTTCGTTCATCAATCTCGGCTATTTCAACTTCGAACGCAAAGCGCCCTGGCTGTGGTTTTTGGTCTATCTTGCTTCCGTCGCGGTATCCGGGCTGTTCCTGTGGCGGGCCAGGGCCCGTCCTTCTGCAAAAGGCGTGACCTTGAATCCCGCATGGCGCGGCTACATGCCGGCGGAATCCGCGATCCTTGGGCTGTATGGCGTCGGCCTGTTGCTGTTTCCCCTGACATTCAGTGGCATCTGGCCATGGCCGATCGATGCCTTCCACGCTCAGGTCTACAGCGCCATCTTCCTCACCGGTGCGGGCGGTACATATCTCGTCTGGAGAAGCGCCCCGCGCGAGGAACTGCTGGTGCTCGGGTTGGCGCAGTTTCTGGTTGGCCTGCTTGCCATCCTCGGCGTGGTCATCACCGACGCTGCGGTGCACCGCATCGACTGGACGGCGACCGGGACATTGTGCTGGCTCGCCCTTTTCGGCTGGATCGGCATCAGCGGCGTCTTCAAACTCTACACCGCCTCCCGGTATTTTAGCTCGCAATCGGCATCATAGGTTGCAGAGACGGCTGGATTTTCAGGTGACGTCCGGTGCATCGTACCGGGCCGATTGCCTTCGCCGGGAACGCCATGACCAGCACGACCTCGCCACCCTCCGAGAAAATCCAGCCGCTGCTCCGGTCCGTCCGGCCAAGCGATGCGGAGGCGCTTTGCGCTATCTTCAACATGCCGGGCTTCCGCTGGGGCACTCTCAGGATGCCTTTCGAGATGGTGGAGCAGGTGGCGCGGCGCATCGCCAAGTCCGGCCAGGAAACCACCTGGATCGTTGCCGAGCTGGACGGCAAGGTCGTCGGCCATGGCAGCCTGGTCGTGCAGGGTTCGCCGCGCCGTTCGCACATCGGCGAGATCAATATCGGCCTTGACGATGCCTTTGTCGGCAAAGGTATCGGGTCTGCCATACTTAGCGCGCTGCTTGACGTAGCCGACAACTGGCGCGCCCTGAAGCGGGTCGAATTGACCGTCTATGCCGACAACGAACCGGCCCTCCGTCTCTACAAAAGCCACGGCTTTGAGATCGAAGGCCGGCATGTGAAGGCCGGCTTTACCGACGGGCAGTACCACGACCTCCTGAGCATGGCCCGGCTGCGGTTCTAAGATCAGCTGTTTGCCTTAGCTGTTTAGCCAATCTGACAATTCGTGCCTGGTCAGCGAACAGGTGATTGCTCATGGAGAACTGCGTAGGATACGGCCATTTCGTCTCACACCATCTTAATCGAGTTGACGATCTATGTGTGGGCCGGCCGCATCGGGCAAGTCTGGTCTCGCTTGGCGTTTGCACCGCAAGCGGCTAGACGGGACCAATGACCGCCGTCTTTGACCCAAGCCCTACGCCTCCGGCGGAAATTCTGGCTGTGCTGTCGCTGCTCTGCCCGGAGGTCGTGCGCGACATCGAGCAGAACTGGAATGCACCGATTTCCGACTACGCCCGCCATCTGTGGCGGCCGGTGGCAAGGCCTGCATCCGGCCCGGCGATCGCTGCCCGCTCGATCCTGCGCGAAGTCCTGCATCAGCGCCTCGGTAGGATCATGCAGCCTGAGGAGATCGGCAAAGCCCTCGACGAGTTCGAGCACAGACCGGTGATTCAGTCCGGCCTGCACTGCCTGCTTCTGATGGACCGGATCACCTTCGATGCCCTCCTGCTTGCCTGGCTCGGCGCGGTCGAAAACGGGCTGTCGGCCTTCGTCGGCTTCATGGGAACGACGATGACCATGGAGACAGTTGGCCGGGAGGGGCCGGGATGGCTCGATGTCGGCGACGACAAGGTCAACCTGTTTGGCATGGGGCGCCACAAACTGTGCCGTAAAAGCGCCTGCGTGGCCGGTCCCGTCTCCCTCAACAAGCGCGCGCTCGAAGCGGTGGGCGATGAAACGGATGCCAGCCGCTGGCTGGGCACACTGCTTGCCAGCCAGGACAAGGTGTTTGAAACCGCCGCCGATGCGCTGACAGCCCTCAACGAGGATCTGGTCGCCAATTGGGATCGTGCCGGCATGGCCCTGCCGGTTTTCATCGATGATCGGGCCGCCGCGGCTGCCATGGCGCGGCATCTAGAATATGACGGCGGCCTTCTTTCCAGGCTGCTCCTTGAACCCGCAAGACGCCAGCGTCTCGAACATGCCCTGCAAGAGGCCGCATCGAGCCCATTTGGCAGATTCCTGCCCAATGCTACGGACTATTTCTGGGGCATCCGCGAGGAGCGCGTGCGCAAGCTCGTTCTCGAGAACGGGCACCTGATCGAGCCCGACAGGCCGCAAGGTCTTTCCATCCCGTTCGAGCGGCCGCATCTCAAGCAGGCGCTGCTGGACGGCGTGCTGCTGCCGAACTTGTTCCTGACATTCCTCGTCCTTGCCATATTGCCGCGCGTGCGGGTTGTGGGCGGCCTGAGACAGATTGGCTATGTAGCACTTTTCCACTCGATCCTTCTGGCTGTGCTAGACGAAAACGCGCCGGAAGAGCGCGATCTGGCCGCGGAGCTGCAGGTTCGGGAAAATGCCTGGGGCATGCGGGTCATCGATGAAAAGATCTCGGTCCGCGAGCAGCTTGCCAGCCTGCCGGAAGGGGCGCTCTTCCCGGACCTGCTCCGACAATACCGTTTGCGGACATTTGCCGAGACGACCGACGACCTGAAACTGCTTCGCGAAAACGCCCGATGGCGCAAGATCGGCCGGGCAGAGATCAAGGCGACCTGAGCCTTACTTCAGGTTGATTTTCTGGTGCGCAACCGCAAGCGACGGCGATTTATCGGTGAGCCTCTGGCGTCTGATCCGGCCGCTTCCTTGACGCTGATGCCTGCCTGCGAGCTGTCTGCAGTTCAAGGCCTGACCTGACATAGCCTCACCTGTCATTGCACGACACCGGCCTTGCGGAACCCGTCCACCACGAGTTCGAAATCGGCAACGACAGCTCTATCACGCTTTCGGACGTACGACACTGTCGCGCCGAGCGGCCGCTCTGGGTCAAACTTTGCCGTTTAAGGCGGCGCCCCAGAACGGGCAACTTGCGCCATATCCGGACCTTGCCAGTGATGCCGTGAATGTTAAGTCTCGGCTCCGATGCGGACGTTCCGCCTGAGTTCGAAGACTGACCGCGACCGTTCTGCGGCCTTCGCATCGATAGCGCCAATGAGCGGCGTCCCACATCCCACTTCTTGCGTCCAT
The DNA here is from genome assembly GCF_040318075.1 of Mesorhizobium sp. M1328. Lineage (NCBI taxonomy): Bacteria > Pseudomonadati > Pseudomonadota > Alphaproteobacteria > Hyphomicrobiales > Phyllobacteriaceae > Mesorhizobium > Mesorhizobium sp. M1328. The sequence goes on from NZ_JAMYLO010000016.1 coordinate 58,246, forward strand.
TGGGAGGGTCATTGTGGACCAAGCCCTACTACCCGGGCTTGTGACAAAGCCGATCCAGCGCGTCTCGAAGTGCAGTGGCGGCATCGCCACGCTCGTCAGGGGACATCAGCTCCGGTTCAAGTTCCAGCCTGAAGTGCGGCAGCTCGGTTCGAACGGCGCGACAAGCGCCGGCTAGATTGGCCTTCAGATCGATGACGCGGTAGGTGGCGACGGGATAGGCGATCCCCTTGACCTGGACATGCCCCATCTCCTCACAGTCGATCGTGTTCTTCACTTGCGCAAACGTCTCGTAGGAAATGAGGACGGTCCCCGGTGGCGCCTCCTGTTCCAGGCGCGAGGCGAGATTCACGGCGCCGCCGATTATCGTGTAATCCATCCGGTCCTCGCTGCCGAAGTTTCCGACAGTGCAGTAGTCGGTATGGATGCCGATGCGGCAGCGCAGCGGTGTCTCAATTCCAATGTCACGCCAGATTTCGGCAAGTTCGCTCATCCGCTTTTGCATGGTGAGAGCCATCTGCACACACGCCAGCGCGTCCTCCTTGACGCCGCGCGTCTCAGGGTCGCCGAAAAACATCAGGATCGCGTCGCCGACATATTTGTCGATCGTCGCGCCGTGATCCGAAGCAATTTTCGACATTTCCGTCAGATAGTGATTGAGGAGCTGGGTGAGATCCTCGGATTCCATTTTGTCAGTGGTCTCGGTAAAGCCGGCGATATCGGAGAAGCATATTGTCAGTTTCTTCCGCTGGCTGGCGATTCTAACGTCTTGGCGGCCGGCGAATATCGAGCTGTACACTTGCGGCGCCAGGTATTTGGCCAGCTTGTTGGAAAGCGCCTCGAGAGCCGTGGATTTCTCTGCGAGGTTCTCCTCTCGTTGCTTCAGCTCAGTGATGTCCGAATAGACCGCGACCGTGCCGCCGGCGGTGATCCGCCGCTCGCTTATCATGATCCATCGCCCGTCGCCTCGCCGCTGCACCCACGGTTCGCCTGGGTTGCGGTGCCGGGAGAGCCGCTCGGCGACCCATTCCTCGAGCCGCCCCTCGGCATCCTTGATGTAGCCGCGCTCAGCGGATCGGCGAATAATGTGCTCGAATGTCGTGCCGGGCATCAGTTCGATCGCAAGGTCGCTGTAGAGCAGTTCGCGGTAGCGGCTATTGCTGAGGACAAGCCGGTCCTCCCCGTCGTACAGCGCGAATCCCTCGGAGATACTCTCGATCGCATCGATGAGCCGTTGGCGCGCCTCAGCGACATCGCGCAGGTTCTTTTCCTCGACCTCGACTGCGGTGTCCCGGAAGAGCCTAAGCGCTTCGGCCATCCGGCCGATCTCGTCGCGGCCCGCGGCAGGCAGCGGCGCACGAAGATCGCCGCCGGCGATTGCGAACATGCTTTGGCTCACCTCTCCCAGACGGGCGAGAAGGCTACGGTCGACATAGAGCCAGACAACCAGAACGGAACTCAAGAGGGTGAGAAAGGCGGAGCCAAGGACAACTCCGGTACCGTAGCGCTGGACCGTCGCGGCTTCGAGACCGGACGCGGTGATCTCGCGGTCTGCCGCGGCGACCAGGCGATCGACGGCAGCGGTGAGACTGCGCGACAGCCGATTGTTTTCGGCCAGAAGCTTTTCGCCCTCTGCGAGCACTGCTAGCTCGTCCTTGCGCGCCTTCGGGATGCTGTTCCCGCCGTCGATCAATGCCTTGAACTCGCCGACCCGCTGTTGGAAACGGGTTCGCAGCCTCTCGTCGATCTCGGTGGAAACCGTGTCGAGAACGGCGAGCGACCGGCGCAGCGGAAACAGGATCAACGTCAGATCGTCTGGCGTTGGCGCGTCCGTCGTCTTGACCAGCACGTCATTGACCGCCGATATCTCCTGCTGCGCTTTCTGCTGCGGAATGTAGGCCGCAATTGCCTGGACCAGGTCGGCCGCCGCCGCCGCACCGCGATCCGGCGCGAGCGACGTGTCGGCTGTAACCGCCTGCCATTGCTGGAGCTTGGAATTCATCACGAGGATACCGGGCGCCACAAGACGCTGGCTTGCATTTGTCGTAGCCGACAAGCGGCGTAACAGTTCTTCTTTGCGCGCCACCACTGTGAGGCGGGCGACAACAAGGTCGTCGAGGGCGTTGAGGTTGCGCCGCAGACCAAGAACTGCAGCCTCGATCTCAGCCACCACCGCCGTGCTAAGCGTGGCACCTTTGAGTGCGGCAAGCAGTTCCTCGAGGCGCGTCATCTCGACCCCGACCGCAGCGGAAACCTCGCCGTGCTGAGCTTTGCTGGTCGAAGTAAGTACGGCGGGCGCAGAGGCGGCTACCCGCTCTGCCTGGCGCGACAGCTGGAGGGACGCGAGCGCCAACGGTACCCGATCCTTGGTGATGCGGTCGACGACCTCTCCTACCTGGAGGAAGGCATAGAGAGCGGCCGCTGTCGCGAGTACGGCGAAGGTGCTGATGCCGAAAAAAGCGAGCAACAGACGGCCACGTATGCCGAAGCGTTCAAGCATAACGGCGACACATAGCTCTGAACGGTCCAGCTAACTCGATCTCCATCAGCTGTCTCAAGCGGCGACGGCATCGGCGGTCCTTATTCGACCGGCACGTACTCTCCACCTCGCCAGACGTACCATACCCAGTTTTGGCTCGTGAGATCGCCCTTGTTGTCAAAGTCGATACGGCCCAACACAGTATCAAATTGATTGCCGCGCAGCGCCGCTATCACGGCTTGGAGCTCTAGTGAGCCGGCCTTGTCCACTGCCTGCGACCAGGCCTGGACGGCGGCGTAACTGAGCAGCGTGTAGCCTGCGGGCTCGAAGTTTTCAGCCCGGAACCGCTCGACGACCGAGGCGGCTTCGGGATTCCGGCGAGCGTCCGCGGGGAACGTGAAGAGGGTACCCTCAGCCGCGGGGCCGGCGATCAAAGCAAATTCCTCGGTCGCCATGCCATCGCCTGAGACTAGCTGAACCGTGTAGCCGCGGTCGCGCGCAGCGCGAACCATGAGTGCGACCTCGGCATGATATCCGCCGACATATGCCACGGCGATGTTCGCAGCCTCTAGCGCAGCGATCTCGGCCGAATAGTCGTTCTTCGCGGGTGTGTATTCCTCGTAGATCGCTTCGACTACGCCGCGCTTGTTCAGCTGTTTTCGAGTCTCGTCAGCAAGACCCTTTCCATAAGTGGTGCCGTCATGAAGGATCGCAATCTTGCTGTTGCTCCAATGCTCGGCCAGGTAGTTGCCGGCCACGATCCCCTGCGTGTCGTCGCGACCAATGACTCGAAAAACGTTGGCGCGGCCTTGTTCAGTCAACAGCGGATTGGTTGATCCTGGTGAAATCTGCAAAACGCCCGCCGCCTCGTACACCTTCGATGCTGGGATCGAGGCTCCAGAGCAGTAGTGCCCGACGACGAGCACCACACCATCACCCACCAGTTTCTGGGCTGCGGCGACCGCTTGCTCGGGATCACAGAAGTCGTCGGCCGTGATGAGCCTCATCTGCTGGCCGAGTACGCCACCCGTCGCATTGATGTCGGCCACGGCCATCTCGGCGCCACGCTGCGCCTGCTCGCCGAACCAGGCGAGCCGTCCCGTCATCGCAGATGAAACCCCAATCAGCACCTCCGCCCGCGCGGAGCTGAACGCGGCCGCGAGAACTAAGATCGCCATGGCAATGATGCGGTGCATGTGTGCACCCCCTTAACTGTAGCTTACGCCAATCCCGTCAGAGCCGACAGCCCCATCGGCAAGCGCGGCTGTCTCGGCGGCGTTCGCGGATCCGACAACTATTGCGCCTTCAACAATGCCTGCCCGCAGCGCTCTGCCGCAGGACCCGCACGAATCGCTCGATGCCCGTTTGCGCTGCCGCTTGCCCGTCGACGGCTATCGGTGCATCCTTGTGAATAGCCTGGCCGTGAAGTGCGGGCGAGATCACGCCGTCACGGCCACTAGTGAGGTCTTGTTCGATGGACTGCTCGGGCTGCGGTTTCGAGATTGAGGGTGGTTACGCCTTCTGTCCGAGGTGTGGCAGGCGCCAGCCCGTGCCATGCGCCAGTTGCGGCTATCCCTGCGCACCTGATTTCGAGTTCTGTCCGAAATGTGGGGCAAGCGTCGGTGCGTCCGCAAAAGCCGTCGAACGGCCTGCTCCGACACCAAGCCGGACCATTGTGCCGCCTTCTCGAACTCCGTCGCTGCTTCCGAACATCGAAAGCGAAGAAGGGCTGCATCCCGTCTCTGACGCCGATCGCCGGACGGTAACGGTGCTGTTCGCCGACCTTTGCGGCTTCACGACACTCAGCGAGCAGCTCGACCCCGAGGTCATGCAAGCGCTGCAGAACAAACTGTTCAAGGAATTGACGTCGGCCGTGCGAAACTTTGGTGGTTTCGTCGACAAATTCATCGGCGATGCGCTGCTGGCTTTGTTCGGTGCGCCGGTCGCGCATGAGGACGATCCGGAACGTGCGCTTCACGCCGCTCTCGACATGATCGCCCGGACGGCGCGGCTCGGCGAAAGCACCTCCCACTCCGGCTCGCCTCTGTTACTCCACATCGGCATAAACACTGGTCCGGTCGTTACTGGCGGATTGGGCATCGGCACCGCCAAATCCTATTCGGTGACCGGCGACACAGTGAATACGGCGCAACGCCTGCAATCGCTGGCCGCACCGGGTGAGGTGCTGGTAGGCGAGCTCACTCACAGGCTGACCCGGCATGCCTTCTCTTACGAGTCGATGGGTGATGTCGTGCTTCGCGGCAAGGCTGGCAGTGTGCTCGTCCATCGACTGGACGCACCGCTAGCGGTGCCGCGTGCAGCGCGTGGGCTCGAGGCGCTCGGCCTCAGTGCGCCGCTAATAGGTCGTGGTGCGGAGCTCAATAGAATGCTGGCGAGCCTTGACCAGGCGTGCGGCGGCTCGGCCCAACTTGTCCGCCTCGTCGGAGAAGCCGGCATCGGGAAATCGCGGCTGGTGAAGGAGTTCGTCGCCCGCGTCGGCGACGAGGATCGTTTTCGCAACGTCGCCGTGCGGCAGGCCACGTGCTCACCGCTGGGCGAACAATCTTTTGGCGCCTTGGGCGCAGTGGTGCGCAGCGCTGCCGGGATGATGCAAAACGACAATGGGGACGAAATGCGGGGGAAGCTCGCAGGCTTGCTTACCGATCTCGGCCTGCAGGGCGAGGAGGCGAAGCGGCTGATGCCTTTGCTCTACCATGTGCTTGGCCTTGGCGACCCCGATGCCACCTTGCAGCATGTCGAACCCGAGCAGCTGCGGCGGCAAATTCTCTACGCAGTCCGCACAATCATCGAACGACGGCTTGCGTTGTCGCCGCTGTTGATTGTCGTCGAAGACCTGCACTGGGCCGACGCCGTCTCGCTTGAGGCACTACGTTTCGTGATGGACCGGTTGGAACGCACGCGGTTGATGTTGCTGGTCACGCATCGTCCGGCGCCGGCCAACGACCAGCTCGACTCAAGTCGGGTCAGTCACACAGCGCTCAGGCTTCCGCCGCTCAACAGTGATGACGGACGCAGCCTGCTGGCGGCGCTTTTCGGCGAGAGCTGGGTAAACTCCGCAGGAGGGCTTCTCGACCAGATCCTCGAGCGCGCGGGCGGCAACCCCCTTTTTGTAGAGGAGATCGTTCGCGGCCTTATCGATCGCGGTGTATTGATGCGAGAGGGCCAGCGATGGCGGACTGTGGCAGGCGAAGTCGCAACCGGCATTCCCGCCACTATCCAGGCAATGTTGCTTGCTCGCGTCGACCGGCTGCCCCAAGAGGTGCGCCGGTTGGCACAGGAAGCTGCGGTAATCGGCCCGCGCTTCGACGCCACATTTCTGAAAACCGTGACAGCCGACCCCGCCCGGCTTGAAGCCGGCTGCGAACTGCTTTGCGATGCGGAAATCATCGAGGAAGTTGCCGGATCAGGCTCGGTCTCGTCGCAAAGCTACCGCTTTACGCAAACATTGCTGCAGGACGTGATCTACCAGAATCTGCTCCTGCAACGCCGGACCGACATCCACGGGCGGGTCGGTGCTGCCTTGGAGCAACTGTACGGCGACAAGCCGGAACGGCTCGAGGATTTGACCGTACTCGGTCATCATTTCGCACTGAGCGCCGAGCGGGAGAAGGGCGCGCACTACCTGCAGGCGGCAGGCGATCGCGCTCGCATGATATACGCCAACGACGACGCCCTTCGTTTCTACGAGCGAGCACTGACTGCATTGGACGCGATCGGGCAAACACCGCTCAAACTGGCAATTGCAGAGCGCATTGCCGATTTGAGCGGCCCGGCGGGCCGCCGCGAGATCGCGCACCACCACTACGAGACGGTGTTGCAGGCATACCGCGAGTCAGCCAATCGCGTCGCGTCGGCGCGAGTTTTGCGTAAGATCGGTCGGCTGCTCTGGGACGTCGGCAAGCGGGACAAGGCAGAACCCCGCTATGCTGAGGCGGCAGCGCTCCTCGATGGAGCGGATGCCCCGATCGAGCAGGCGCATCTGTGGCAAGAGCGTGGCCGACAGGCGTTCCGTAGCGGAGATCACGCTCTCGCGGCAAAATGGGCAGACGCGGCGCTGGATTGCGTACGCACTCTGACAACGGAGCATGTCTCCGAGGTAGGGCGTGATGCCACTCTTGTGACCGCCGAGGCACTCAATACCAAGGCTGTCGCGCTGGCTCGCCTTGGGCGAAACCGTGAGGCCGTGCGTCAGGTTGAGCGTAGCATTGAATTGGCCGAAGCCGCTGGTCTACTGGGCGCGGCCTGCCGCGGCTACACCAATCTCGGCGTGCTTTACACGACCATCGATCCGGCACAGGCGATGGAGGTCTGTCGGCGCGGTCTTGAAGTGGCGCGCCGTATTGGTGATTTGGGTTTCCAGGCGCGCCTCCTCGCCAATCTGGCGGTCGCTTGTTGTACTTTCACGGATCGCTGTCCAACGGAGGGCGTGCCTGCTGCCGAGAAGGCCATCGAGATCGACCGGGCGCTCGACCAGCGCGAGCACCTGCCGGTGCCGTTGATCGTGCTTGGGCAGATCCACCAGTGCAACGGCCGTCCGGACCTGGCGGTTGGGTTGTTCCACGAAGCACTGGACGTAGCCCGCGAAACGGGCGAACCCCAACTGCTGTTTCCGTGCTATGATGGTCTTGCAACGCTTAATCTCGACCTCGACAATCTGGCCGAAGCCGAACGCTACTTTTCCCTGGCGCAGGGTATATGCGCCCAGCACGGGCTCGACCCGGAAGCGCTTGTGGTGCTGCCTTTTCTCGACTAGCCGGGGTTGGAGGTTGGAAATGTCCGCGCGTAGTGACTTGGTGCCGCTTCAACCGGGCGACCGTGCGCCAAACATCGTACTCGACGCCATTACCCAGGAAGGCAAGATCGCGCTTGACGACTTTCGCGGCCAAAAACCGGTGCTGGTCGGCCTGTTTCGAGGTCTGCATTGTGCGTTTTGCCGGCGCCATATCGCCGCCCAGGCGCGGCTTGATCCGGAGCTGCGCGAAAAGGGCGTGGGGAGCCTGACGGTGGTCAACACGCCGATCGAGCGGGCGCGTCTCTATTTCCGCTACCATCCGATGCCGAATCTGCTTGCGGCCTCCGACCCTGAACGCGCTTCACATCGTGCTTTTGGACTGCCCAATCTCGAATTCACCCAAAACGAGACGAATTGGCCGTACAAGGTCTCGATGGCAGCGGCAATGGATATGCGGGTCGACATACCAGGCGAGTTGCCCGGTCCTATGGATCCTATTGCGGCCAGCGAAATCCTCAACAAGAGGGACCATTACGAACTGACCGAAGCCGACGAGCAGATGATGGCAACGGGACACGGACAACTGGTCGGTCAGTTCCTACTGGACCGGCAGGGGATCGTCCGCTGGAGCTTCACGGAGGTTCCAGAGGGCGGGCGATACATGTTTGGGGCGCCAAGCCCACAGGAGCTGATGTCAGCCATATCTCAAGTCGCCCAATAGACTTGCGAAACGAGATAAACGGGCGGGACACCGAATAAAAAGCGGAACCAATTTGTTACAAATCTAGACACTGACAAGTTCACCGTTCATGCGAGCACTGCCTCGACAATGGCAACAAAGTCATCGAGCGAGCGATCTCCGCGAATCTCGATGCGCGGAAGGTCGATGGGATCGCAATCGAGGTCCGCCGGCCCGTGTCTGCCGCCGAAGCCGATTCGATAGCCGCACTCCTTGGCCAGCCTGCCAAGCCGTCGGTCGGTGACAGAGAAGGGTGCCGCGAACGCCGTGGTTGGCCGACCGGTCCACCGTTCGATGAACATACGAGAGCGCAGGAGCTCGGCGGCCAAGTCAGAGCTCGACAGACCATCGATCGCGCGATGCGTCGCCAGATGGCTTCCGAAGAACGCACCTTCGCCCGCGAGGCGTCGCACCGTCCCGGCGTCCATAAGCTGCGTCGGCGGGCCGCTGTAGGCGTCCCACTGTGCACTTTCACCCACCAAGTCCGTCACCAGGAACACTTCCGCGGTCAGGTCGTTCGCGCGCAAGGTCGGCCAGGCATGGTCGGCAAAGTTCTGGAAGCCGTCATCGAACGTGATGAGCACTGGGCGGCCAACGAAAGGCTGACGGTTGGCGATGAACCATTCCAGCTGCTCAGACCTAATCGCGTGAAAGCCATTGGCGCGCAGCCATGCCATTTGGCTGGCGAATGCGGCGGGCGTGAGCCGAAAACGGGCGAGCGCGGCCGGACCTTCATCGGAGACGCTGTGATACATGAGGACAGGGATACGCTGTCGCCGCTCGCTACGTGCGACGTCGCGGCGCAAGGCCCGCGCCCCGCCCCAGACGATATTTCGCGCGACCCCGATTTCGACGGGTGCGCGGATTGGCACATGATCTATCATCGGTTCCGTCGCCACGTCGCCTGGTGACAGGCGGCGGAAGCGGTCAATGCGGTAGAGCTCGGTCTGGATCGATTGCTCGAGGACGAGGCCGTCGGTCGCTGCCAGCGTCTCTGAGATCGCTCGTGCACCGAATGTGTTCCAGTCGAAGCCCGTCCTTTCAACATTGTCACGTAGCACGAATGCGTGTGCGCTGATGAAACTGCCGCCAGGCGCCAACGCCTCAACGAGTTTTTTGGCGATGCGCCGCAACTCGGCGAGATCATCCAGGTAGTAGAGCACTTCCGAACAGACGATCAGATCCATCTCGCCCGGCAGAGTGTCCGCAGAAAAATCCAGTACGCCGAACTCAACATTCGGCTGATCGCTGCATCGCGCGCGCGCCCGCCCGACGGCTACGGCGGAGATGTCAGTTGCGGTCAAATGGCCCACGCGCGGCGCCAGCTGCCGCGTGAAGTGGCCCTCCGCGCAGGCCAGCTCAAGCGCCCGTCCGATGGGACCGGCAGGCAGAATTTCGAGCTGCCGCTCATATTTTTCCTGCTCATAGGGCGAACCGTAGTTCCAGGGATCCTCGGTCGCGAAATGGCGATTCCAGAAAGACGTGCGATCATTGTCGTGCCCATCCGCGGCCCGTGCACGGCGCGGCGCTGCAAAAGGCTCTTTAGTTTCGGCGCTCGACCGAACCAGCGCCTCCGCTTCCGCGGCCAATCCCGCGAGTTTGCCGAAGTGGCTGTCCCGATCGGACCGGCGTCCCGCTATGGACAACAATGCCTCGGCTGCAAACATGTTTGACTTGTCGGCACCGGCGCCCTTTTGCGGTGCATGTACAGGCGATCGCCTCGCAAGCCGCGCGGCACTGTGCATAAGCCGCTCAGGGGGCACGAAATTCAGGATCAATTCAATCCAATGACGCCTTGTCACTTTCCCGAGTACGCCGAACTGCACGAGAGCCTCGATCTGGCCATCCATCATCAGATAGGCATAGATTTGATCGATTCCTTCCGGCACTTCGATCGAGGTCGGATTTCGCGCGTCGACACGAATTCCAAGTGTCCGCGCGAGCCTGCGCGGCGCGGCAAGATCGTCGACGTCGAGAAGCATTTGCTCAAGGTGATACTGGACGCGGCGAGCCGCGACGGGATTGTCCCAGACCTTGCCGAGTTCGATGATCAACTCGGTGAGGGAGCCGCCGAACCTGTCCCACCTGGCAGCCAATTGCGCTGGCACCGACAGGCTTCCTGCCATAAGGCCATCGATGGCCACCTTGGCGATCTCACGCGCCCACTTCCGTCCTGGCGGGAGCGCGCGCAGGGACTGCGGGTTGATCGAGCGCGAGCCGCAGCCGCAATCCGATGCGGCGTTCCACAACGCGAACCACGCGAGTGCTTCGGAAGCGGTGCCGCCGTTCGCCTCGATCGCTCCATTGGCGTGAGCCGATGCCGGGTGTTTGACCCTGGGATCAGGAGAAAAGCCGCGGGCGATCACGATTTCCGCATCTACCAGCATCTGCATCGAATTGCGGGAGAGCGCGTTGGGGCTGGTCCGATAGAAGGCGAGCGGCTCGTCGACCATCACCCAATTTTTGCCCAGACGTGCGAGGCGCTGCCACAGATCCCAGTCCTCGCAGGTGCGCAGCGACACATCGAAACCGCCCAACTCGACAATTGTCTCCCGGTCGACCAGCATCGCGTGAGTGCGAATGGCACACCGGCGGGCGAATGTTTCGAAGGGCTGGATCGCGACCTCCGTTGCGATGCTCGACGGGGTGAGTTCGCCATCGGGCATCACGCGCCGGGAACCGCAATAGGCGGCCACTGCATCGGGAGCGGTTTTCAATGCGGCCAGCATTTTCGCAAGAAAGCTGGCGTCCACCCAATCGTCCGCATCCAGAAACATTAGCCAGCGGCCGCGCGCTGTCGAAATCCCGCGATTGCGCGCGCCGGCGGGGCTATGCGCGCAAGACCCCAACGTCCGAAATCGGGCATCGTGCTCTACATAACCGGCGATGATCGCGGGGGTGCGGTCCGTGGAGGCGTCGTCGACGATGATCGCCTCCCAATCCACTATTTCCTGATCGAGAAGGCAATCAAGTGCGCGCGCCAGCGTTACCTCCGCGTTGTGCGCAGGAACCACGATTGAAACCAAGGGATCATGCGCCACGCCGTCTCACCCGCGCCCGGTTCGAAGGTAGAACAAGATGCGTTGATCTTTCTCGGCATAGGCCGTCACAATCGACGCCGATCAGCCCGTCGACCCATCGTCCATCAAGACTATATCTAGTATCTGGTAGGTCTGCCGGCGGATGCCGGCAAGCGTTGCGCCGACGGTTTGCTCGGCATTGAACATCGGTACCACACCGCCTTGCGGTAGCATCCTGGATCATCGAGCTTTCGTTTTCTTCGGCAAGAGTCGGCGAAATGTCAAAACCGGATGACGGCATCGGCTGGCAGCACTGCCCTGTCAAGATCGGGGCGAATTAGAGGCAGGCAAAAAAGACTTGAAGACAGGCCGAATGGCAAGCGCGCATGCCCGACAGCTTAGAGCTGAGGTCGATACGCCGGGACATTTCCTTTCGCGCATTTCATCTGCAAAAAGATGATCGCGGGCGAAGACGGGAGCGCAAGCTGATCAGGATCGAGCCGCATGTCGAAATCTACCCGAATGGGGACGCACGAACCGACTTAAGCCGAGAAGATTCCGGCTTGCGGGTCGGCTATTTTGCTGACATGTTTATCAGTTGCTAAATTAGCGCTGTGACAATGTTCAAAAGAAGGGGCATGGGATGGCCAAGGAATCTTCGAGTACCGCTTCTTCGGCAAATAAAGCGGACGCAAATCTGATAAGTAATGCAGACGGAAGCGGGCTGACCTTCATGGCGGGCCAGGCTCGCGAGAGCGGGGCCTCCGGCGACGCTGTAGGTGTCGACAAGATACGTGATCTGCTGTTCGGCAACCAGATGCAGGACTATGACCGCCGCTTTTCCAAGCTTGAAGAACGGGTCTTGCAGCGCTTCAAGGATGTCGAATCCGAGGCCAAGCGCAATCTTGAAATGTACGAGTCAAATGCAAAGAAGCAGGTCGACTCGCTTGCGGCGCAATTGCGGAACGAAAAAGACGCGCGAGCCGACGCCGACAAGGAGATTGATCGGAATCTTCGGGAGCAAAATCAGGCGCTCGAAAAGCAGGTGCGCGCGTTGTCGGATCAGTTGAGCGAGCTTGAGCGGGAAGTTGCGGACCGGATAAATCGAAACGATCATTTGCTGCGTGAGGAAATCAAGCAAAAGAATGAAAGCATTCAGATGCTGATGGAGAAAATGTTTTCCGATCTTGGCAATGTCAAGACCGACCGAAATCTTTTGGCTGGCCTGTTTGTCGAGGTTGCAAAATGTCTAAATCAGGATCCCGCAGGCAGCAAGAACAACTCGGAGCGTACGTGGAAAGTGAGTTGATCGGAACTTGACGTCGACTGTCGACCCAATCAGCCTTCCTCAACGAGCAGCTTCGAACGATACAGAGATTGATCGCGAGGCTCTGGCTCGCCTTTTGATCGAAATTGCCCGGAACGTTGATCCGGACTATCGTGCGCGTCTCGACGGAATCCCAACCGCCGATCCTCGCATGGAAAAGCTTCGCCAGTTGCTGGTCGGCCGCGAAATTTCGGAGCTTTCACGAGTTACGCATCTGCTCGACGAACCCGAGCAGCTTGCGGCTGCAGTTGGGGGTGTTCTCCCCAGTGCAGCCGCACGTGCGCCTCATGCGCAACTCGGAGAGGCCCTTGCGCCAGCTGTCGAGAGGGCCGTGCAACGGTCCATCCAGAAGAGCCCGCGTACGCTTACGGATATATTGTACCCGGTGTTTCTGCCGGCTATTCGCAAGTCGATCGGCGAAAAGATCGACCAAACCTTTCAATCGCTGAATGAAACTTTAAGACATATATTTACCTGGCATGGGCTCAAGTGGAGGCTTGAAGCTTGGAGAACTGGTGCAAGCTTCTCAGAAGTTGTTCTTAAGCATTCTCTTGTCTATCGTGTAGAACATGTTTTTCTCATCAATCGCAATTCCGGGCTTTTGATAGCGCATGTAACCGCTGATAATGCAACTAGCGAAGATCCTCAACTCATTTCTTCTATGCTTAGTGCAATTCAAGATTTTGTAAAAGACTCATTTAACGAGAAAGAACAGAGCGGCCTGGACACGATCCGTTTCGGGGAGCTTCGTCTCTGGTCGGAAGTTGGACCGTTTGCGACCTTGGTTGCGGTGATCCGGGGAAATCCGCCCGAGGAATTACATGAAATAATTCGCGATGTATTGCTTCGCATCCATGATGAATACTCACAGGCTCTAGAGCAGTTTGACGGCGACAGTTCGCAGTTGGCCGGCGTAGAGTCGCAGTTGCAGACCTGCGTTGAACTGAAGCAGGAGGAATCAAACGAAGGATTTCCCTGGCTGGTCTTGGCTGCAGTCCTGCTGGTTTTGATTCCCGCAGGCGGTTGGTTCTTTCTTTCCTGGCAATCCGGGCAGCGCTGGCAGGCGTATGTGTCGCGACTGGGGACCCAGCCGGGCATCATCGTTGCCGAACAAAAGTTGCGTGATGGCCAATTCTATATTGCCGGCCTGAGAGACCCGCTTGCCGCCGACCCGCAGTCGCTGTTGGCCGGAACGCAGGTCGATCCCGCCCGCGTTCATTCACGCTGGCAATTCTATCAGAGTCTTGAGCCGGAGTTCGTGTTGAAGCGGCTAACGGCGTCGCTGGCTCCGCCGGATTCAGTACGACTTTCGATCGTCGATGATCGCATCGTTGCCGAGGGGGAGGCTCCCGACACCTGGATAGATCGGGCGCGCGCAGCGGCCCAACAACTTTCGGCAGGCGGACCGGAATTCGATATCTCCAGGGTTCGTGATGTGAGTCCCGAAGCACGCGCGGCGGAGCGCTGGCAGGCCTATGTGTCGCGACTGGGGAGCCAGCAGGGCATCATCGTTGCCGAACAAAACGTGCGCGATGGCCAATTCTATATTGCCGGCCTGAGAGACCCGCTTGCCGCCGACCCGCAGTCGCTGTTGGCCGGAATGCAGGTCGATCCCGCCCGCGTTCATTCGCAGTGGCAATTCTATCAGAGTCTTGATCCGGAGTTCGTGTTGAAACGGCTAACGGCGTCGCTGGTTCCGCCGGATTCAGTACGACTTTCGATCGTCAATCATCGCATCGTTGCCGAGGGTGAGGCTCCCGACACCTGGATAGATCGCGCACGCGCAGCGGCCCGACAGCTTTCGGCAGGCGGACCGGAATTCGATATCTCCAGGGTTCGTGATGTGAGCCCCGAAGCACGCGCGGCGGAGCACTGGCAGGCTTATGTGTCGCGACTGGAGGCCCAACCGGGAATCATCGTCGCCCAACAAACGGCGAGGAGCGGACATTTCTATATTTCCGGCCTGAGAGACCCGCTTGCCGCCGACCCGCAGTCGCTGTTGGCCGGAACGCAGGTCGATCCCGCCCGCGTTCATTCGCAGTGGCAATTCTATCAGAGCCTTGATCCGAAGTTCGTGTTGAAGCGGCTGATGGTGTCGCTGGTTCCCCCGGATTCAGTACGACTTTCGATCGTCGAGGATCGCATCGTTGCCGAGGGTGAGGCTCCCGACACCTGGATAGATCGCGCACGCGCAGCGGCCCGACAGCTTTCGGCAGGCGGACCGGAATTCGACATCTCCAGAGTTCGTGATGTGAGCCCCGAAGCACGCGCGGCGGAGCACTGGCAGACTTATGTGTCGCGACTGGAGGCCCAAGCGGGAATCATCGTCGCCCAACAAACGGCGAGGGGCGGACATTTCTATATTTCCGGCCTGAGAGACCCGCAGGCCGCCGACCCGCAGGCTCTGCTGTCCGGAACAGGGGTCGATCCTGCTCGCGTTCACTCGCAGTGGCAATTCTATCAGAGCCTTGATCCGAAGTTCGTGCTGAAGCGGCTGGTGGCGTCGCTGGCTCCGCCGAAATCGGTTCGGCTTATGATCATCAAGGATCGCATCGTTGCCCAGGGTGAGGCTCCTGCCGCCTGGATAGATCGGGCGCGGCTCGCCGCCCAACAGCTGTCCGCGGACGGACTCTCTCTAGAAATCTCCGAGCTGCGTGAGTTGACCCCTCCGGAACTCACTCATTTGAGGGAGGCTATTCAAGCGGTCGACATTTTCTTCGATTCTGGCAAGGCTGTACCGGGACCAGAGCAACTGCCGGTTCTCGACAAATTGGCGAATCAGTTGAAGCAATTGGCCAAGGACGCCCGCAAGGCAGGCGTAACAGCACAGTTCATGTTGACCGGCCATTCGGACGAGACGGGCCGTGAAACGGCCAAATTGTCGATCAGCGCCGCGCGCGCGGAAACAGTTCGTGCGCTTCTCAAGAAGCGCGGCGTCGATCCGGAATTGCTCTTGGTTCGCGGCGCCGGCACCTTTGAGCCAGCGGAGACTGAAAATAGCCGAACCGGGAGCTCGGCCAATCGCAGAGTTTCGGTTACGGTAAACTTCCACTAGGGCGGAGCCCAGGATATTGCAAAAGAAGATCTGCATGTTGGGCGGGTTCGCTGTCGGAAAGACGAGTCTGGTTCGCAGGTTTGTGCAAAGCATCTTTTCAGAAACCTACTTGACCACGGTGGGAGTGAAAATCGACAAGAAGAGTGTCGCATTCCCGGACAAGACCGTGGATCTGATTTTGTGGGATTTGGCCGGCGAAGACGATATCGGCTCATTCCGCGTCAGCTATGTGCGAGGTGCCAGCGGGCTCGTGCTTGTCGTCGATGGAACGCGCGCCGCCACTCTTGCCGTGGCGCTCACGTTGCGCGAGCGGGCCGAGGCTGAATTCGGCGCTATGCCGTTTGTATTGCTGCTCAATAAATCCGATCTGGCCGATCGGTGGGCAATATCGGATAGTGAAATTAACGAACTGAGGCAACTTGGATGGCAAATCTATCTAACGAGTGCGCTTTCGGGTGAACATGTTGATGATGCGTTTCGTCAGCTTGCTTCGATGGTCGCAAAATAGACCATGCATGAATTGCCAAGAGAAGTCAGAAGCTGGATTTACGATTTCTTCTACAACGAGCGCTCCGTCGCATATCTGAAAATCGACGCCCAGCTTCGCATAGCTGCGAAGGGCGGCAGCGTCAAACATTACGGACTCTCATCAGTTCGCATTGGTAAGCCTGTTGCCGAGCAGCTTGAATTCATGGAAGGTTTGCTGCCCTGCCCGGAGCTTCCATATCATATGGCCATGGTCGAACTGCCCAGCGGGCGTGTCGCGGACCTCCATCTTTTTGCTGACAATGCCTGCGTGTGGCTGCTCTTTCTTGACGCCACTGCCGAACGCGACAATAGGCAGCGACTTCAACAGAAGGCTTATGAAATGACGCTCCTGCAAGAGAGGGAGCGTCAACTCAACGAGAAATTACAATCGATGAACGAGGCGTTGAGGGCGAGCCAAGAGGGATTGTCGCGTGAATACCAGCGCGCCGAAGCCCTGCTCCTCAACATTCTTCCGGCGTCTATCGCGGAGCGGCTAAAAGCGCACGAAGAAATTGCAGACAACTACGCAGAGGTGAGTGTGCTTTTTGCCGACATCGTCGGTTTTACGGAAAGAGCGCGGAGCGTCGGAGCCGTGACGACGCTCGCTATTTTAAATTACTTCTTCAAGGCGGCGGATCTGCTCTCGGAGCGATACGGCTGCGAAAAGATCAAGACAATCGGCGATTGTGTGATGGTGGTCGCTGGCCTGCCCGCCGCGCGATCCGATCATGCGGAAGCCCTTGCGCACTATGCACTTGAACTGCGGAAGGCGGTTAAGCTCGAACGCTTCGCAGGAGAACCGATAAGACTCAGAATTGGAATTCACTCAGGACCAATTGTGGCGGGCGTTATAGGCAAAAGGCGGTTTGCCTATGACCTATGGGGTGACACCGTTAATCTCGCCGCACGTATCCAAACGTCCGCGGAGCCCGATGAAATCCGTATTTCGGATGCAACTCATCAACTGCTTGGACCAAATTTTGCTTGCGATCCACTCGCGGAAACGGAATTGCGTGGTACAGGTCGTGTGCGAATGTGGCGGCTCCCGGCCTGATTTGCCGCATGGCAGTGCCGACCCTGGAGCGCGTTGCATCTCAAGCAACATCATGGTTTCGAATGTCCGCAGCGGTGCGCGAAGCAATCGACCACCGAGCGACCGATGCCCAGTTCATAGAACGGCCGGAGGCCTGGGCCGAGGTCGGAATGCCCTGCCCCCGGCGGCTGAATAAACACCGCCAAGTACCCGGCGCAAGGTCTAGCTCGGAACGATGACGTCTTGCACCACCACATCGGTTTCTCCAAGGTAGGAGCAACGGCGGACATAGATGTCGTTGCTTGCCGATTTGACCTGAAGGTTACAGCACGATGCCACTTATGATTCGACGATTGGAAGCCAGGAATCTGGCGCGCCCGGCACGACGTCTCCGACATCTGATTGCGATGTTTGTCCTGATTGCCAGGCCGCTCGTCTTTGGTATCGCCCTCTTGTTGGCCGGTCCGGCACAGGCGCAGGCGCCGGCGACGGTCCCGCCTGAAAGGGTCAAACAGCTATTCGAGCTTCTCGACGATCCGTCAGTGAAGGCCTGGGTGGCCGAACAGCGAAATCAGGACGCCGGGTCAACGGGAGCGCCTGCCGAGGCAGGAGCTTCGCCGGCCGACGCATCGTCCGACGCCGTCGCCGCACCCGGCCAGATGAATACGATGGCATCCTCGACGCTCGATCGGATCAGGCATCATATCGAAAGAATCGTGCGAACTTTGCCCTTGCTGCCAAGCCAGTTCGCGCGCGTTCGGGCAGAGACGATGGAGGATATGTCCAGCAAGGGGTCTGCCGGCGTATTTGTGCTGATTGCGATGTTCATCGCTGCCGGCCTGGCACTCACTTGGGCAACGTACAAGTTCACCCGTCCATTTCGTCTTTGGATTATCGCGCAACCGAAGGATACGCCCGTTGGGCGAGCCAAGAAGATTGGGGGGCGCGCGCTTTATTCCAGCATGCTGATCGTCTCTTTCGCACTGGGCAGCGCCGGCGCGTTCATGTTGTTCGATTGGCCAATGCTTATCCGCGAGATTGTACTGACATTTCTGATGGCGGCGGTCGTTACATGGGGTGTGCGCATGTACGTCATGGCCATGCTCGTCCCTTCCTTCATGAACGTCGAGAACGCCGTCGAGGTTCGTGCTTTGCCGATCACCAACGAAGCGGCTGACCATTGGTCCTATTGGCTACCTCGGATCGTCGGCGTCTTCGCCTTCTTCGGCGCCGCGTTTATCCTCTTGCCAGGTCTCGGCATCGATCAGGACGGAATGATGGTCCTGTCACTGGGCGCCGATTTCGTGCTGCTGTTGCTCCTGCTGCTCGCCATTTGGCTTCGGCCAAGAACGCAGCGAGACGGTGCACGCCACATCGGTCACACGGAAGCGACATGGCTATTGACTGCTTATTTCGTCGTCCTGTTCCTGCAGCGCATCGCCGGCCTTTATACATACTTCTGGTTTACCTTCGCCGCATTCTTCCTGCCTTTGGCGATCGTGATGACGCAGCGCGGGGTTAATTTCGTTCTGCGGCCAGGTTCGGAAGATGTGGGCCGGCCTACGATCCCGGCGGTGACGATCGCTGTCATCGATCGCGGAATCCGAATGATTTACATCCTGGTGGCGGCTTACTTTCTCGCACGTGTCTGGGGTCTGGACATGCAATCCATGCGGGACAGCGATACGACGACGACGTTCATATTGCGCGGCTTGATCAATGTCGTGGTCATTGCCCTCGCAGCCGATTTCGGCTGGTCGATCATCAAAGCTTTGATCGAACGAAAGCTGGGCATCGAAACACCGCACCCTGTGATCAGCGACGAGGACGTCCCGATCCTCGATCCGCAGCAGGCGCGGCTGCACACGCTCTTGCCGATCCTCCAGAATATTCTGCTCGCATCGATCATCGTGATGGCGGTGCTTATGATGCTCGCCTCGCTGGGTATCCAGATCGGCCCATTGATCGCCGGCGCCGGCGTCGTCGGCGTCGCCGTGGGCTTTGGGGCACAAACCATCGTCAAGGACGTCATTTCAGGCGTGTTTTTTCTGCTCGATGATGCGTTTCGTGTTGGCGAATACATTTCATCGGGCAATTACAAGGGTACTGTGGAAAGCTTTTCGCTGCGCTCGGTGAAGCTGCGCCACCATCGTGGTCCGCTGTTCACGGTACCTTTCGGTGAACTCGGGGCAGTCCAGAACCAGAGCCGTGACTGGGTTATCGACAAATTCAACATCACCGTTGGCTATGACACCGATATCGACTTCGCTCGCAAGCTGATCAAGCGGATCGGGCTAGAACTGGCGGAAGATCCCGAGTTCAAACACTGGGTGCTCGACCCGATCAAGATGCAGGGCGTACAGGAGTTCGGCGAGTACGGCATCGTATTGAGGGTCAAGGCCACAACCAGACCGGGAGGCGCCTTCGGTATGAAACGCAAATTCTATGTACGCCTCCGCCAAGTCTTCAAGGAGCAGGGCATCGAACTTCCATTTCCAACGGTCCAGGTCCAGGGGCTACAGAACCCACATGGGGCAGAGAATGCGCCGTTGGAGATCACACCCGAGTTGAAAATGGCCGTCGCGCAGTCGCACACTATTCGGCGCAGAAAAAAAGCTAGCACACCGGAGTAGGAAAGCTGCGACACCAACTCGGCTTTCCGCGCATCGCCCGTGGCAGGGATACTCTTCTATCTTCGACCGTTAAGACGAAAAAAATATTGTGGCGTACCATAACGCATTTTCGGATACGTTCAGACGGGCCTGAATCATTCCCACTCGATTGTTCTGAAGCATCATAACACATTGATCCATCGACAAAAATCTTTCCGCTGATGACGAAGAACCGTATCCCGGATCCGTCAGAAATTCTCGCTCTTGAATTCAAAGGAGAATTTCGGCGATCCGCGATTTGCTCGGTTTCAAAGACTATCGATATCGGTTGGTCTATTTTCCTCGGAGTTCTCCGCAAAGGCGGCGTCTCCAGCCTGCCAAAAAGACCGTCAGCGATGGTGAAGTCCGTCGCCGTCAGTAGTGTGGCCCTCGCGCCGGTTGCGATACGGCGCAACATTCGCGGATTGAACGACGCCGCTTCAAGCGATCGCAGCTCGGCTTCCGACCGGATTACGGCAAGCGCCGCCGGCGACCTGCCGGGCGTCAGTCGCGCGATATGGACAGCCCCGCGAGAAGCGGAGCGTACGCGGCGAGCCTGCGGGATACGAACTCCGTGAAGAGCCGCACGCGCTTCGTCTTGCGTGTCTCCCCCTGTGTGAGAAGCCAGAGCGTTCCGTACATGTGCAGGTCGGTGCCCGGCACCCTCACCAGTAGGGGGTCGGCATCTCCGACGAAGCACGGCAGTGTCGTCATCCCGAGCCCTTGCCGTACTGCAACGATCTGCGCCTCGCCGTCCGTGGTCCTGAACGGAACCCCCGTGGTACGAACCTCACCCTCGCTGGCCCAATCCGGAATTCCATGAATGCTAATGACGATCCACCGGATGGGATCAGGCGCACCCGCACGCCATGCGGCTAGTCGATCGCGAGACATGTAGACGCCGCCGAACAGCTCCGGTCCCTTCAGGCCGTGAAGATTGAGCGGCAGGGTTTTGCGGTCGTAGACGACGCGGATCGCCACGTCGGCCTCTCGGTTGGTCAGATTTGCCAGCTCGCCGGACGACAAGATTTCCATCTCGATGTCCGGATGCAGACGCGCGAAATCGGCGAAGTCCGGCATGAGCAGGTGTGTCGCGAGGGGCGGTGCCAGCGTCACCCGCAGAAGCCCGCGCACGCTCTGGTCGCGCCCGAAGACGCGCGTCTCCAGCTGGTGCGACGACGCTTCCATCTGGTTCGCGAGCTCGAGGACCTCCTCGCCCGCAGCCGTCAGGCGGTAGCCCGAAGGCAGCTTTTCGAACATCTGCGCCCCGAGGCGTTCCTCGAGCTGTGCGATGCGTCGCAGCGCGGTCGAGTGATACACTCCGAGGCCCTCGGCGGCAGCCCGCACTGAGCCTCCGCGCGCCACCGCAAGAAAGTAGCGAATGTCATCCCAGTCGATCATGGTGCAATCCGGCACCGCGCGGTGCGCCTTCCAAAGCCCGTATCTAACGCATCGTACAGCAGTAAGGGCGGTCATCATAGCTTATGTCGACGAGCGCGGCCCAATTCCGAACGGCGGACACCGATCGTCGCGGCTGGCGTCAGTCGTCCAGCCGGATCGATTTTGCACCACCGATGTGCGCGCTTCCGCACTCAACAACGGACGCCGGCGGACCCATTTCGAGGTTCTCGGAGGCAGATGCTGTCCCGACACCACGAAAGGAGAAGTTATGGGAAAGCTTGAGGGTAAGGTTGCAGTCATCACAGGTGGATCGAGCGGCATGGCGTTGGCGAGCGCCAAGCGGTTCGTTGAAGAAGGCGCCTATGTTTTCATCACGGGCCGGAGACAGGAGGCGCTGGACGAGGCCGTCAAGCTGATCGGCCGGAACGTGACCGGCGTGCGCAGCGATGCGTCCAATCTCGACGACCTCGACCGCCTGTTCGATGCAGTCAAGCGCGAAAAGGGCAAGATCGACGTCCTGTACGCGAGCGCCGGCACGGGCGAAGCCGTCCCACTGGGCGAGATTACCGAGCAGCATTTCGATGCGACCTTCGGCCTGAATACGCGCGGCACGCTGTTTACGGTTCAGAAGGCGTTGCCGCTGTTCAACGATGGCGGATCGATCTTCATGACCGGGTCAGTTGCTTCGATCAAAGGTTTTCCTGGCTACAGCGTGTATGCGGCGAGCAAGGCGGCGCTGCACGCATTCGCACGCGGGTGGCTCAACGAACTCAAGGGCAGGAATATCCGGGTGAACGTGCTGCACCCGGGGCCGATCGCCACACCGATGCAGGACCAAGTTCTCACCGAGGAGGCGAAGCAGATGTTCGAATCCCTGATCCCGCGGGGAAAGATGGGTCGTCCTGAGGAAATTGCGGCGGCCGCGCTGTTTCTTGCTTCAGACGATTCGAGCTTCGTGAATGGGCTGGAGTTGTCTGTCGACGGAGGCTTCTCGGCCATCTGAAATCGCGGCGGATCGCGGGAAGCGGCTGATCGGCGGGAACTAGCGTGTCCATGGTGGAACGACTTCCCCGCTGAATGGTCGGCCCGGCCGCGCTGAAGTCGTTCACGACGGGACGTCTACGCAAAGGACGCCACACAGCAGAACGGATAACCCAGCGCCGTTGAAGGCCGGGGAATCAAGACCAATACGGATCGGAGAAGTTTTATGAGCTACGCTATTGTAGGATTCGGTAAGATAGGCCAGGCCCTCGCCCACGCCTTCGCCCGTAAAAACATCGACGTGACCGTCGCGAGCCGCCGGCCGCCCGAGGCGTTGGCGCCGCAGGCTCGGGCGATTGGACCCACGGTCATCGCCAAGTCGCTGCGGGATGCACTCGAGGCCGACACAATCATCTTGGCGGTCCCGTTCGGGCAGCATCGCGAGGTTGCGAAGGTCCTGCCGAGCTGGAAAGGCAAGACGGTCATCGACGCGATGAACGCGTTTCCAGTCCCTGAAGAGCTGGATGGTCTCCCGTCCTCCGCCTTCGTCGCGAAGGCGTTCACCGGCGCCAAATTCGTGAAAGGTTTCAATCACCTGGTTGCGGCCACCCTGGCTGCCGATCCGATCGTCGAGGGCGGGCACCGGGTCGTTTTTCTGTCGAGCGACGACGAGGACGCGATCGCTCCCGTGGCGGCCTTGGCCAAACAACTCGGGTTCGCACCCGTCAAGCTGGGAAAGCTCAACGAGGGTGGCGCGCTGGTGCACGCACGCGGCCGCGCTTGGGGCCAGCTCATCTTCCAGGATTTGTTCAAGAAGGAGCAGTAATCGATGTATGACCATGTGATTTGGCCCGAGCGATATGATCCGAAAACGTCGGCCATCTACGCACTCAACGACATTGACGTGAAGGCGCCGCCTGAAGTGGTCTGGAAGCTGCTCGTCGATGCCGAGAATTGGTCGAGCTACTTTCCCGCCGAAGATCAGGTCAAGATCCTGACCGGCAAGCCGGAACTGGCGCTTGAAACCAGATACAGCCGGGTGACGGTTGGCTTTCCGATGAGTCTGGTCGTGACGGAGTGTGAACCCTTCCGCAGGCTCGCGTGGACGACGACCGTCGATGGCGACGAGACCGGCTCGAGCGCGTACCACGGCTGGGTCATCACTCCTACGGTCGATGGCTGCCATGTGCTGACCGAAGAAACGCAGCAGGGCCCTTGGTTCCTTGAGGAACTCGGGCGCAAGCATCCCGGTGCACTCTACCGCTATCACCAGGAATGGGTCGAAAGCCTCGCCCGCGCTGCGGAGGCGGAAGTGGTAAGCAAGGCAACTTGATGCGCTTGTCTTGAGGCCTGGCCCGTTGCTTGGGCCGCAACGCTTTCGACCGAACAGTACTGGGCCTGCCTTCGTCCGAATATTGTCTGTACTCAACAGACGACGGGCGCTTCCAACCTGGATCGGCGGATGATCACCCACCTACCATTGGAGATAAATGATATGAATATTGAACTCAGGGGCCGCAAGGCGATTGTCACCGGATCCACCGCCGGTATCGGCCGCGCGACGGCGGAGGGGTTGGCCCGTGCCGGTGCATCGGTCGTCGTCAACGGCCGTGGGAATACCCGGGTCGACGAGGCGGTGCGGCAGATGCGGCAGGCCTTTCCCGGAAGCGACATCTCGGGCATCGCCGCCGATCTTGCGACAGCGGAGGGTGCCGAGGCCTTGATCGCGCAGGCGCCGGACGCCGATATCCTTGTGAACAATGTTGGTACGGCTCACATCCGGAGCTACAGTGGCGTCGAGGACATCGCGAAGATCCCCGACGAGGACTGGCTTAGCCTCTTCCAGTTGAACGTAATGAGTGGCGTGCGCGTGACCCGTCATTACCTGCCGCGGATGGTGGCGAAAGGCTGGGGCCGCGTCGTGTTTGTGAGTAGCGAGTCCGCAGTCAACATCCCCAAGGAAATGCTCGACTACGGCATGACCAAGACCGCTCAACTCGCGGTGTCGCGCGGGCTCGCCGAGGCGGTCGCGGGCACGGGTGTCACAATCAACGCCGTCCTGCCGGGACCTACCCGCTCTGAGATCCTGGGCGACTTCATGGCGAAGCAGGCTGACGCAAACGGAATCACTCAGCAGGAGGCCGAACAGGGCTTCTTGAAGGCGATGCGTCCGACCACCCTCATCCAACGCTTCGCGACCACCGATGAGGTGGCCAACATGATCATCTACGCATGCTCGGAGCAGGCTTCGGCGACAACCGGCGCGGCTTTGCGGGTGGATGGCGGCGTGGTCCGCTTCGTCGCGTAGCTGCCGAGACGGTTATGGCGCCAATGGCGCCGACCAGCGGACGGTCGACACCAGCGGCTGAGCGTCCCTTGAGTTTCTCCTGCCCGGCGTCTTCAGGCCGAATGCTGGCCGTGACCTTCACCTGTTTCTCGACACACCCTGCAACAGGTCGAGGAAGGCGCGCACAGCGGGATTGGCGCGCCGGCTTTCCGGCCAGACCGCCGTGATATTGTGCCGCTCGACCGCATGGTTGGAAAGCACCGGCACCAATTCGCTGCGCGCGACATGGGGCGCCGCGATGAAGTTTGCGCTGATGCCGATGCCGCCGCCTGCAACCAGCGTTGCGATCAGCGCTTCGCTGGCGTCCACGACAATGCCGGATGGAGGCATGATTTCGATTTCGCGATCGCCGACACGGAAAGGCCAGCGCAACACTTGGCCGCTGCTTTGATAGCGCAGGGTCACAGTGTCGTGTCCTTCCAGTTCGTCCGGATGCGAAGGAGTGCCCCGTGCGGCCAGATAGGCTGGCGACGCGAAGCAGCAGAGCCAATGCGGTGCGAACTGGCGCGACAACAGCCGCGAGTCAGCGAGATCGCCGATCCGCACCGCAATGTCGATTCGCTCTTCAATGATATCGACGAACTGGTCGCTCAAGCGAAGGTCGACTGCGACCTTGGGGTGCAGCCGGCGAAAACTCGGCAGCGTGGGTGCGATCATATGGATGCCGATCGGCAGTGAGGTGGCGATCCGCAGAGTGCCTGACGGTTCCGAGCGCGCCATCGTCGCCAGCTGCTCGATCTCCTCTGCTTCGCGCAGCAGCCTAAGCGCGCGCTCATGCAGGTCGCGCCCTTCTGGTGTGAGGGTCAGCGAGCGGGTCGTGCGGGTAATGAGGGATATGCCCAGGTTCTGCTCCAGCCGCTGGATGCTTTTGCTGATAGCTGAGGGCGAAATCGACAAGGATCGGGCGGCCGCGGTGAAGCTGCCCATCGACCCGACACGGGCAAAGGCGATCAGCCCCGTTAGCCTTTCAAGTGCTATTTGTTCCCTCATGGAATTACTAAAGCGAATTCGAGCATAATTATCAATCTTGTACGATTTGACTACATCACGTTTCAACCTTGGCACACCTAACGGAGTGATGATGAGCGATGTGATGAAAGCAGTCCGTCTGCACGAGTTCGGCGGTCCAGACTTGTTGCGCTACGAGAATGCGCCCCGCCCCGCTGCGACGCCGGGTGAGGTTCTGGTCCGGGTCCACGCCGTCGGCCTCAATCCGCCGGACTGGTATCTGCGGGATGGCTACCGGTCGCTCCCTCCGGAGTGGCAACCTTATCCCGCCTTTCCGCTGATCCTCGGATCGGACATGTCGGGCGTTGTCGAGGCTGTCGCCAGCGACGTGCGGGGCGTTGGCGTCGGCGACGAAGTCTACGCCATGGTGCGTTTCCCAGAGCATGTCATGGAAGGCAGCAAAGCCTATGCCGAGTATGTCAGCGTGCCAGCTTCGCAGCTGGCGCGGAAACCAGCCAACATCGATCATGTCCGTGCGGCCGGCGCGCCCATGTCGCTGCTTACCGCCTGGCAGTTCCTGATCGAGTTGGGTCACGACGAACCCAACCCGTTCCAATCGTTCACGCATGTGCCGGTGCCCCTTGAGGGCAAGACGGTTCTCGTCAACGGCGCCGGAGGTGGCGTCGGGCACTTGGCCGTGCAACTCGCAAAATGGAAGGGTGCGCGTGTCATTGCCGTGGCATCGGGCAAGAATCGGGGTCTGATGGGCGACCTCGGCATCGATCAATTCATCGATTACACCAGAACGTCGGCCGACGAGGTCGTGCGCGATGTTGATCTCGTCCTTGATGCCGTGGGCGGTCCGGACACCGGCCGCTTCCTCCGCACCTTGAAGCGGGGTGGTGCCCTGCTACCGGTGTACCCGCTTGGCTTTACCGGCCACGACGAAGCCGAAACGCGTGGTATCACGGTTTCGACCACGCAGGTCCGTTCGAATGGCGCACAACTAGCGCAAGCCTCTCGCCTGCTGGACGATGGCACCGTCCGCATCGTCATCGACAGCACGTTCCCCCTCGCCGAGGCGGCAAGAGCACACGAGCGCGCCGCTCGCGGGAACATCCAGGGCAAGATCGTCCTGACCGTTGCATGATCGAAAGGATGGGGAAGGCTCAGGGGAAAAAACGATGCTTATCGTGACCGGATATGTCCACGTCGAACCATCCGCGATGGCCGAGTTCGTCACCGATATCGAGGCGCTTGCGCACAGTGCCAAGCAGCGTGACGGGGGCCTGTTCTACGCTGTTGCCGTGGATGGTCGTGCCGCCGGGCGTCTGCTCGTCGCAGAGCGGTGGAGAGATCAAGCATCCCTCACTGCTCATCTTCATGCGCCCGAAACTCTGACATTCGTGGAGCGGTGGCGGGACCGGATGAGAGGCGACCTCCGCAAATACGACGCGGCGAACGAACGGACGCTCTTCGATGAATAACGGCGTTATCTTATGTTCTATACGCCCGCCGGGAGTGAGATCCGGACTGGAACGGCAACTGCGCGGCAGCGAAAATCGCTGCGGAGACACCCTACTGCCGCCGCTTCCCTTCACTCCCACTCGATCGTGCCCGGCGGTTTGCTCGTCACGTCGTAGACGACGCGGTTGATGCCGCGCACCTCGTTAATGATGCGGGTGGCGGCTGCTCCGAGGAATGCCATGTCGTAGTGGTAGAAATCCGCGGTCATGCCATCTACCGAGGTGACGGCACGCAGCGCGCAGACGAATTCGTAGGTGCGGCCGTCGCCCATCACGCCGACGGTCTGCACCGGCAGCAGCACGGCGAAGGCCTGCCAGATGGCATCGTAGAGGCCGGCCTTGCGGATTTCGTCGAGATAGATGGCGTCAGCCTCGCGCAGGATCTCCAGCTTTTCGCGGGTAATGCCGCCCGGGCAGCGGATGGCGAGACCGGGACCGGGGAACGGATGCCGGCCGATGAAGCTGTCGGGCAGGCCGAGCTCCTTGCCGAGCGCCCTCACCTCGTCCTTGAACAATTCGCGCAACGGCTCGACCAGCTGCATGTTCATGCGTTCGGGCAAGCCGCCGACATTGTGGTGCGACTTGATGGTCACCGACGGTCCGCCGGTGAAAGAGACGCTTTCGATGACGTCGGGATAGAGGGTGCCTTGCGCCAGGAAATCGGCGCCGCCGAGCTTCTCGGCCTCCTCCTCGAACACTTCGATGAACAGCCGGCCGATGGTCTTGCGCTTCCTCTCGGGGTCGGCCTCGCCCTCCAATGCCGAGATGAACCGGTCCGAGGCATCGACCAGGATCAGCGGCAGATTATAGTGCTGGCGAAACATCTCAACCACGCCGGCCGCCTCGTCCTTGCGCATCAGCCCGTGGTCGACGAGGATGCAGGTGAGCTGGTCGCCGACCGCCTCGTGGATCAGCAGGGCCGCGACCGAGGAATCGACGCCGCCCGACAGCGCGCAGATCACCTTGCCCTTGCCGACCTGTTTGCGGATCGTCTCGACCGCGTGCTCGCGGTAGGCGCGCATCGTCCAGTCGCCTTCGATGCCGGCGATGTTGTGGACGAAGTTGCGGAGCAGCCTGGCGCCGTCCGGCGTATGCACGACTTCGGGGTGGAACATGAGGCCGTACATCTTGCGCTCGACATTGCCGAAGATGGCGAAGGGCGAGCCCTCCGATTTTCCGAGCACCTCGAACCCCTTCGGCAGGGTGATGACGCGGTCGCCATGGCTCATCCACACTTGGTGGCGCTGGCCGGGCGCCCACAGGCCCTCAAACAGCGGGCTGTCCTTGGCGATCTCGACGAAGGCGCGGCCGAATTCGCGATGGTCGGAGCTTTCGGCGACGCCGCCCATCTGCACGCACATCGCCATCTGGCCGTAGCAGATGCCGAGCACCGGCACGCCGGCATCGAAGACGATCTGCGGGGCGCGCGGGCTGCCGATGTCGCTGGTCGAGGCCGGGCCGCCGGACAGGATCACCGCCTTCGGGTTGATGCGCTTGAACGCCGCCTCGGCCGACTGGAAGGGCACGATCTCGGAAAAGACGCCGGCCTCGCGGATGCGGCGGGCGATCAGCTGGGTGAACTGGCTGCCGAAATCGACAATCAGGACGGTGTCGGGATGATTGGCTGTTTTCATGGCGAGCGTTTAGAGAAAGAAACGAGTCGGCGCAATGGGCTGCGAGGTCGCGCTGTCACTTCGATTCCGGTGCGTCATCCTGAACGCCAGAGGCTTTGTCCAATGCATCAGTTTGCGTTGTATCGAGTGACCGCAAGGCGCCCATCAGTGCCGCGAAACGCTCATGGCCGAGGCGGGCAACATAGCTCCGTTCGATCTGCAGCTTGATGCGATCGCCATCGCGCAGGGCGTCCAGCCCCTTGCGCGTGTAGCGCACAAACTTGCCGCGGCCGTCTTGCGGATCGGGGAGACGCTGCAACACACCTTCCGTCTCCAAGCCATCGAGCAATTGCTGAACCGCCTGTTTTGAGATCGCCGAGCGCTCGATCAGCGCCGACTGGCGCATGCCACCGCGCGGGATGTGTCCAAGCAGGCCGGCACGCGCTTCGGTGAACCAGTGATGGCCGGCAGCGCGCATCGCCGCGGCGAACTCGGTCTGCCAGGCGCGGCTCGCCTGCCACAGCCGCCAACCTATGTGATCCGGCAGCGCTTCGGGTTTTTCGTCAAGGCTCTTGACCAAATTCTTCTCGCCCGATAGATAGTCAAGCATCTTGACTACTAGTTCACTCTAAGTGGCGACGCCGGTCAAGGCAATCGGCGACTTCAATTCAGGAGGAAATCATGGCAGCACTTCGGAAGGAAACCCTTGCAATGCTCATTCCGGGCATGACCCATGTGTTGGAACGAAACGGCAAGGAGGCTTACGTCTATTTTGAAAGAGAGGGTGCCGCGCACATGCTGCTCGACGATGGCGAGGCGCGAAGCGGGCGCTGGCGGATGCTCGATGACGGTTATGTCGCCGACTGGGACACCGGCGCGACCGGACGCTGGACTCTCGATCATGAGCCCGGGTCAGTCACTTACGTCAATCGCGACAACGCCGTTCGCTTCAGGATGATCGGCGTGCTGTTCGGCAACGCTAAGAACCTGCCGCCCCAACAACCTTGAAGTCGATCGCGCCGGAGGCGATCGCCTGTTCCAGCAGTTGCACCGCCCCGGCCAGCTTCTCGTCGATGACGTGCAGATATTCGGTCCAGTCGCCAACGTGTCTCAGATCGGCCGCGCCGTCGGAAATGCCGCGCAGGCCGATAAGCGGCACGTCGAACAGCTGGCAGGCGCGCAGGCAGGCGAAGGTTTCCATGTCGACCATGTCAGCGGCGATCGCGTCGTAGGCGGCGCCGGTGACTATTGCCGCCCCGGTCGACAGCGTCGCCGGCCTGATGCCTGGTATGCTGAACGGCAGCGGCACGCTGACAGGCAGGTCGAGAAACGGCGTGGCGCCTTTCTCGAACCCCAGGGGCGAAGCGTCCATATCGCGGTAGGCGACTGAAACGGCCTGGTAGATCTCCGTCTGCTCCAGCGTCCGGCTGCCCGCCGAACCGAGCGACACGACGAGATCCGGCAGCGCGTTTTCGGCCGCCCGCCGGGACAGTTCCGCGCCGAGCACGACACCGGCCTCGACCGGCCCGACGCCGGTCAGCAGCGGCGTGAACAGCCGTTGCAGGTGTGGACCGTACTCGGCCTCGGCCGCCATGACGAAAAGAACGGACCTGCCGGACAGGCGAGACATTTTACCGGTCACGACGATCTACTCCTTTCTGGCCCTCCACCGGAGCCGGAAGGTAAGAAGGGCGACGTGCCCTCACCGGCCCCC
Organism: Mesorhizobium sp. M1328; assembly: GCF_040318075.1. Classification (NCBI taxonomy): domain Bacteria; kingdom Pseudomonadati; phylum Pseudomonadota; class Alphaproteobacteria; order Hyphomicrobiales; family Phyllobacteriaceae; genus Mesorhizobium; species Mesorhizobium sp. M1328. Next base: position 88,358 of record NZ_JAMYLO010000016.1, read on the forward strand.
GGCCCTTCGCTATGGCTCCGGGCGTTCGTCGCTCGAAAAGCCCATTTAGGGGCTTTTCGTCCGCTGCGCGGACCGCTCCTCACCCCTCGATACCGTCGCGGCCGAGCACCGTCATCATCGTTCCGGTCATCGTGGCGATCAGCTTGGCCTCGCCGTCGGTGGCGAACGCATAGGCCTGGCCGTCGGCGACGATGATGGTGCGGCCGGGCTTGGTCACCGAGCCGCGGAACAGGAAGCGCTCGCCCCGGCCGGGCGCCAGCAGATTGACCTTGAACTCGATGGTCAGCACGCCGGAATTTTCCGGCATCAGCGAGAATGCTGCATAGCCGCAGGCCGAGTCGAGAGCCGTCGAAATGACGCCGGCATGGAGAAAGCCGTGCTGCTGGGTCAGTGCCGCAGAATAGGGCATTTCGATCTCGATGATGCCGGGCGTCACCAGCGTCAGCTCGGCGCCAATGGTCATCATCGCGTTCTGGCGCGCAAAGGACGTCCTGACGCGGTCCTCATAATCGGGAGCAGGAACGATCTTTGCTGCCATGGCCGTCGACCTTCGTTTCTCCGACAAATCTTATTGCAAAGGCATTTATCGCAGAGGGGTGGGCGGCAGGCAATCGCAAATGCTGCACTGCAGCATTCGACCCGGCCCCGTATCGATGGCAAAGGTTCAGCCGGCGCGGCGCAGCGCGCAGAAGTAAAAGCCGTCGGTGCCGCTCAGCAACGGCGACAGCGAAATGCCGCCCGCAGCGCCAATACGCACTGCCGCTTCGTGGCCCGCAAAACGGCTGTCCCAAAGCTGGCGGTGATCGACCGGGACAAAGCCGGGATGGCGGTCCCGGAACGCCGAAACCTGGTCGCCATTTTCCTCGTCGAACACCGAACAGGTGATGTAGACCAGCAGGCCGCCGGGTTTGACGAAGTCCCTGGCGGCATCGAGGATCGTCTCCTGCTCGCCCTTGCGGGCGTCGAGCTGCCTTTGCGTCAGCCGCCATTTGGCATCCGGCCGGCGCCGCCACGTGCCGCTGCCGGTGCAGGGCGCATCGATCAGGACGATGTCCATATGCTTGCCGAGCGGCGCGAGCTCCGCCGGCTTGGTGACGATCTGCACATTGCGGTTTTCCGAGCGGCGGATGCGGTCGAAGATCGGCGCCAGCCTTGCCTTCTCGGCATCGTGGGCGAAGATCTGGCCGCGATTGTCCATCGCCGCAGACAGCGCCAGCGTCTTGCCGCCGGCGCCGGCGCAAAAGTCGAGCAGCTGCATGCCAGGTTCGGCGCCGGCCAGTTCGGCCGCAATCTGCGAACCCTCGTCCTGAACTTCGAACCAGCCTTTCTGGAAGGCCGGCTCGGCCTGCACGTTCGGGTGCCTGCCATCGCCTTCGATCGGCCGGATGCGGATACCGTGCGGCGCGATCCGGGCGGGCTTGGCGCCGGTCTCCGCCAATTCCGCCAACACCTTGCCACGATCGGCCTTCAGCGTGTTGACCCTGAGGTCGAGCGGCGGGCGAGTGCCAAGCGCGGCACCCTCTTCCACCCAGGCCGTGCCGAACGCCCGTTCGAACAGCGGCATGCACCAGTCGGCGATGTCTGCCCTGACAGCCGGCGGCGCATCGGCAAGCCGGCGAGCCGCAAGCGTTGTCAGTTCGTCGGCGGTAAGCAGCGGCGGCGCGAACTTGTCGCCCTCGAGCGCCTGGTTCAGCGACTGCGCCGTCTGGCCCCATTCGAGCAGCAGCGCGCCGAAGCCGATGGCGCGCGGCGTATCCTCGCCCAAGAGCCAGCCAGCGGAGCGCTTGCGGCGCAGCGCGTCATAGACGATGTTGCCGATCGCAGCGCGGTCGCCGCCACCGGCGAAGCGGTGCGACAGGCCCCAGTCCTTCAGCGCATCGGCCACCGGCCGGTGGCGCCGGCCAATGTCGTCAAGCACTTCGATGGCTGCCGCCAGCCGCCCGCCCATTCTCATTGTCGTCTTCCATTACTCAGCAAACTAATTCCGGCCCTGCTCTTAGAGCTTTTCGTGTCCTGATTGAAACAGTTCTGTTTCCCCGACGGCGAGACAATCCATGCAAGGGGGGTGACGAATGTGGGTTGGTGCATCGCGAGCCGCCGCCACCAAGCGGGCGTCGGCATGCGGAACCAAATAATTCGATCAATATATAACAAGTCTCTAATGTGCTTGTTTGGCGCGCGCAAGCACGCCGACAGATGCAACTGCTCTGCTTTGCAACTTTTGCGGTTGCGAATACTCTTTGCGCGGTGATTCGCGTCGCAGAAAAAGGCGGAGCCGCGGGTCGATACGAGGAGAGGGCAATGAAGACTTATCTGGCGGAAGTTCTAGGCACGTTTCTATTGGTGTTCATCGGCACGGCTTCGGTGGTGACGGGCGGCTTCGGCGGCGCGCTGCCGCTTGGCCAGGAAGGTATCGGTCTGGCGTTCGGCATCGGCCTCATTGCGGCGGCCTATGCGATCGGCCCGATTTCGGGCGCGCACCTCAATCCGGCGGTGACGCTCGGCGTGTTTCTTGCCGGGCGGATGCCGGCCAGGGACGTCATTCCCTACTGGATCGCGCAGATCATCGGCGCCATCATCGCGTCGCTGGCACTGTGGATCATCGTCTCCGGACAGGTCGGCGGCCACGCCGGCGGCATCGGCGCCAATGGCTGGGACGTGACGAAATGGGGCGTCAGCTCGGCCTTCCTGTGGGAGCTGATCGGAACCTTCACCTTCGTCACGGTGATCCTCGGCGTCACCAACGCCAAGCACACCACGGCCTTTGCCGGCCTGGTCATCGGCCTGACGCTGGCCGGCCTGCACTTCGCCATCATTCCGGTGACCGGCACATCGCTCAACCCGGCCCGTTCGATCGGCCCGGCGCTGTTTTCGGGAACTGCGGCGATCGGCCAGCTGTGGCTGTTCATCGTCGCGCCGTTGATCGGCGGCGCCATTGCCGGCGTGGTCGCCAAGGCCGGTATCTTCGAGAAGGACTGACTTTTCGGAAGCCCAACGAAAAAGGCGCGGGTCGAGGCCCGCGCCTTTTTTGTTGCGTCGAGAAGTTCGTGTGCCCGGATCAGGCCGCAAGGTCAAAACGGTCGGCGTTCATCACCTTGGTCCAGGCGGCGACGAAATCCCTGACGAACTTCTGCCCCGCGTCGGCCGATCCGTAGACCTCGGCAAGCGCACGCAACTGTGCGTGCGAGCCGAAGATCAGGTCCGCGCGGGTGCCGGTCCACTTGACCGCCCTGGTCTTGCGGTCGCGTGCTTCGTAGACTTCATCGGAGCCGGCGGCCGGATCCCAGACCGTGTTCATGGAGAGCAGGTTGACGAAGAAATCGTTGGTCAAGGTGCCCGGCCTGTCGGTGAACACCCCGTGCTTCGATTGGCCGGAGTTGGCGCCGAGCACCCGTAAGCCGCCGACGAGCACCGTCATCTCCGGCGCCGTCAAGGTCAGCAACTGCGCCCGGTCGACCAGCATCGCTTCGACCGACATCGGCGGCTTGCCCCTGACAAAATTGCGGAAGCCATCGACTTTCGGCTCGAGCGCGGCGAAGGATTGGACATCCGTCTGTTCCTGCGAGGCGTCCATGCGGCCCGGCGTGAACGGCACCTTGACGTCATGGCCGCCGTCTTTGGCTGCCTTCTCGACCGCGGCGACGCCGCCGAGAACGATGAGGTCGGCAAGCGAGACCTTCTTGCCGCCGGACTGCGAAGCATTGAACTCCTTCTGGATGCCTTCAAGCTTTTCTAGCACCTTGGCCAGCTGCGCCGGCTGGTTGACCTCCCAATCCTTCTGCGGCGCCAGGCGGATGCGGGCGCCGTTGGCGCCGCCGCGCTTGTCGGAGCCGCGGAAAGTCGAGGCCGAGGCCCAGGCGGTCGAGACCAGTTCGGACACGGACAGGCCGGAGGCCAGGATCTTCGCCTTCAGCGAGGCGATATCCTGCTCGTTGACCAGCTCGTGGTCGACTGCCGGTATCGGATCCTGCCAGATCAGCTCTTCCTTCGGCACGAGCGGGCCGAGATAGCGGACGGCCGGACCCATGTCGCGGTGGGTCAGCTTGAACCAGGCGCGGGCAAACGCGTCCGCGAGCTGATCCGGATTCTGATGGAACCGCCGCGAGATCTTCTCGTAGGCCGGGTCGACGCGCAGCGCGAGGTCGGTGGTCAGCATCGCCGGCGCGCGGCGCTTCGACGGATCGTGCGCGTCCGGCACGGTGCCTGCACCGGCGCCGCCCTTCGGCGTCCACTGATGGGCGCCGGCCGGGCTCTTGGTCAGCTCCCATTCGTAGTTGAACAGATTGTCGAAGAAGTTGTTGCTCCATTTCGTCGGCGTCGTGGTCCAGGTCACCTCGAGGCCCGAGGTGATGGCGTCGCCGGCAATGCCGGTGGCATATTTGCTCGACCAGCCGAGGCCCTGCGCCTCGATGCCGGCGCCTTCCGGCTCCGCCCCGACCAGCGATGCATCGCCAGCGCCGTGGGTCTTGCCGAAGGTGTGGCCGCCGGCGATCAGCGCCACGGTTTCCTCGTCGTTCATGGCCATGCGCGCGAAGGTTTCGCGGATGTCGCGTGCCGCGGCCAATGGATCGGGCGTGCCGTTCGGCCCTTCCGGGTTGACGTAGATCAGCCCCATCTGCACGGCGCCGAGATGGCCGTGAAGTTCGCGGTCGCCGGAATAGCGCTCGTCGGCGAGCCACTTGGTTTCCGACCCCCAGTCGACGTCCTGCTCGGGCTCCCAGACATCGGCGCGGCCGCCGGCGAAGCCGAACGTCTTGAAGCCCATCGATTCCAGCGCGACGTTGCCGGCGAGGATCAACAGGTCGGCCCAGGAGATTTTCCTGCCGTATTTCTGCTTGATCGGCCACAGCAGCCGGCGCGCCTTGTCGAGATTGGCGTTGTCCGGCCAGCTGTTGAGCGGCGCGAAACGCTGCTGGCCGGCGCCGGCGCCGCCACGGCCATCGCCGATACGATAGGTGCCGGCGCTGTGCCAGGCCATGCGGATGAAGAGCGGGCCGTAATGGCCGAAATCGGCCGGCCACCAATCCTGCGAATCGGTCATCACCTGGTGCAGATCCCTGATCACCGCATCGAGATCGAGGCTCTTGAATTCCTTGGCATAGTCGAAGTCCTCGTCCATCGGGTCCGAGAGGTTCGACTGCTGGTGGAGGACACCGAGGTCAAGCTGGTTCGGCCACCAGTCACGGTTGCTCCTCCTGGCCGATCCATGTGGGACCGGGCATTTGCCGGCGCTGTTGTCGTCGGTTTTCGCGTCCATCTTTGCCTCCGATTTTGTTGATTTTCTGCGATTTGTTGATTTTCCGGGCTGGGCCAGCGGCCGCGCCATTCTGGAATGGTTCCAGACTAGCCTGCCCGGCCGATAAAGACAAATTGCCTTTGCTGTTTATTCTGATAGGTTTTCCTTATGATCGGCTTGACCGTCCGGCAGATGCATTATTTCGAAGCGGTGGCGCAGACGCTGCATTTCGGCCGCGCGGCAAAACTCGCCGGCGTCAGCCAGCCGGCGCTGTCATCGCAGATCGCCGAGATGGAGCTGCGGCTCAATTGCCGGTTGTTCGAGCGCGGCGGCAAGGCGGTGCGGATGACCGACGAGGCGCAGGTCCTGCTGCCGCGCATCGAGCGCATTCTTGCCGACGTGCGCGACGTCGAGGCCACCGCCCGGCGCGGCCGCCCGGCGCTGGAGGGCCGCTTCCGGCTCGGCATCATCCCGACGGTGGCGCCCTATCTGCTGCCGCATGTGCTGCCGGAGCTGAAACGGCATTTCCCGGCCTTGCAGCTCGAATTGCGCGAGGCGGTGACCGCGTCGCTGGTCGAGGACACCAGTTCGGGAAAGCTCGACGCCTTCGTCGCCGCGCTGCCGCTCGATTACCCAGGCCTGGTCACCGAGGAACTTTTCTCCGACCGGTTCTTCCTGGCCGTGCCGGCCGGCGACCCCGCCTTCGCCTCACCGCCGGTGCCGCCGGAAAGCCCGGCGCTGGAGCGGCTGATGCTGCTGGAGGAAGGCCATTGCCTGCGCGAACAGGCGCTCGCCGTCTGCGGCAGCGTGCGTCCGGTGGCGATGGCAAGCTACGGCGCGACCAGCCTGACGACGCTCTTACAGATGGTGGCGCATGGGCTCGGCGTCACGCTTATCCCGGAAATGGCGGCCGGGCCGGCCAGCACTATCCCCGATTTGAAGATCGTGCCGTTCCAGGAACCAATGCCGCAACGCACGATCTGCCTCGCCTGGCGGCGCAACAAGGTGCGCCACGACGAATGCGTGGAACTGGCGAAGATCATTCGCAGGTTGGATGCGGCGGTGCTGGCGGCTTGAGCGGCGGATGTTGGGTCGGTTAGCCCCGAAGCGGACCCGCAAGCCAAGCCCCTTCGAATGGAACGGCTTCAATCCTTGCTCCAGGCTGCGAGCAAGCCGCCATGCGGCTCCACACCAAGGTCCGGCACGATGAATGTATCGAGCCGGCGAACATCATCCGCGGGTTGGAGGCGGCGGTACTGGCTGGGTGAGGTACGCCGTACCATCCAGCGGAAGTTTGGTGTTGACCCGAAGTCGACCTTCGCAGACCTGAATGGCTGCTTTGCGCCGCATCACAGCCGTTGGGTAGGGAAGATGGTCATCCCGAAAGCCGAAAGTTCCGTTTGTTCGAATGATGACAACCAAGGAAATAGGAAACAGCCTTTGCGCGCTATTCCCGTGCTTTGGCGTTGCCGAGGGTGCTTCACCAGCATTGATCTTTTTGATGCGGCATCCAGGGCGCCGCGGCGTGCAGTAAGTGGAGAATACAATAGCGGTGAGGGCCGCGATCGGTGAGGTTCAGTGATGAATCATGCGCAGAGTACCAAGTCAAAATGTCTCCGCTGTGACTTCACCTTTATTAAACGACGGCCCTTGATTTTACTTCACGAGATACGCGGCATGAGGTGCAACGCCACGCCATCCCTCATTCCGTTATGCTTCGTTCTGCTGTTGGCATCTCCGGCAAATGGTCAGTTGGCGCCCGAAGCGTCAGCGGTTGCCACAGCTAACGACAGCTCGTCGGTCGTGGTTTCCAAACACACCGAGGTCGGCAAAGAACCGGGCAAGCCACAACCGAACGCGCTCGGATCCCATAAATCTAGAGAGCTGGTGCTCAGCGAAACACAGGCACTCAAGAAGGGCGCGCAAACGCCGCTCGGCCAGCATGAGGAGGCTTTACGCCGCGAATTGGCCGCAGCACGAGCGGAGCTAGACGTTATGCAGCGCGGCGCACGTGAGCTAAGCGCCCAGGCACACGTACTGGCAGACACGGTGGCTCAGCAAGCACAAGCCCTAAATGAGCAGCAGCGAACAGACGAAGCGCTCGCGCTCGATCTGGAGACGGCGCAGCGCGTTATCGAAAGCTACAGGGCCGAAGCCAGTCTCTGGAACAGCGAGAAGGCTGCCGCGCTTGGAGCGCACCCCTCTATGGAAGCCTCTCAGCTTGCTGCGAAGCAAACGCTTGATGACGAGCGGCACAAGGTTGAGCTCTTGGAACAAGAACTTACCACGGCTCGCCAAACTATCGATGCTCTTAAGAAAGGCGTAAATCTGGCAGCCGTCGAGCAGGCGAACGCCATAAGGGACCGACAGGTGGCCGAGGCCGCTCTAAAGCAGGCTCGAGAAACACTCGAACGGGGACGCGAACGAGCAGATTCAGCTGTACGTGACCTCGATATTGTTCGCCAGGAACGCGATGCTTTAAAGCAGAACTCGGTAGAATTGAGTGCCGCGCTGGACCAAGAGCGTGAAAGGGATATCGGTCTAGCCCGCAGCCTCAGTGCAGCGCGTGAGGCAATTGATATTGTCAAGGGTAAGCGTCGCACTGCGGCTGTGGAGCGCGCGCCGAAAGCACGTACCCCCGCACTTGCAAGTAGGTTATCGCGTTCGGGCGCCCAACCAGCCCGTAAACCGGGCTTGCCGGAAAAACAGAAAGTGAAGGTCCAAAAGCCGCCGCAAACTGCTCTGCTGGCAACCATACCTCTTCCTGCAGCATTGCTTCCAACACGGCCATCAAAAAGCTCGAGCCGCGCCAGTGAAGACTAGGGAGCGAAATGGATGCCGCAGGGAGACGACAATGAAGAAGTATGTCGCAGCCGCGTTGACAATCGGGATCACAATTGGACCTGCCTCAGCTCTTGAAGCAGGTGTGGGCGGTGGGGCGGGCGGTGTCGGGGTCGGTGCTGGAGTGAGCGCCGGTTCGCAAGGCGTATCTGTGGGGGCGGGCACGAGCGTCGACGGCGTAGGCGGGGCAAATGTTGGAGCTTCGGTCGGTGCGGATGACGGATCAGTCGACGCAGGCGTTAGTGCCAGCGGCAACGTTGGTGATACAAGCACAAGTGCCACTGTGGGCGACGATCCGTCCGCCGAAAACGAAGCGGCTACCGCACCCGACAGTTCGACTGCAGTGACAGCCCCTTCCTCTGCCAAGACCGCTGGGCAATCAATCGTCCTGCCACCCGTCCTCAGGCCTTCCAAAGCCGGTGACGGTGACTCCACCAAGGGATATCCCTTTGTATCTCCGGGACCACTGACAGCGAAACCCGGTACGCCGATTGTGATCGTGCGAGCCTGCCGCGCGGCGATCATGGCCGCTGCGATGCCGCTTGGGGCCGTCCGTGTCCACGCGGCAAGCGCAGGCGCGTTGGATCAACGTCGGGGTGCACTCACGGCGCCGATCGAGGTGCGAATAGACTATGCAAGAAAAGGCGGCATCGAAGTCCGGCAGGCGCAAGTCAGTTGTCGTCTCGATGCATCGGGCAGGGTCACTGCAATAATATAGCGCCAAGCCTGATTTGCCAGCCTGCGCACACCGACAGCGGCACGATCCGCTTTTCCATCTACAAGGCGGCCTCCTTCGGCGGTGGCGCCGGAGGTGTTGGTCAAAGGTTCGGTTTGAGCCCCGAAGCCAACCCGCAGCCCCTTCGAAAGGGACGACTTCAGTCCCTTTCCCAGGCGGCGAGCAATGGGCCTTTGCTCCCATAGACAGGGTCCTTGCGCGGGCGGCCTATCCTGGGGATCGTCACCACCGCCCTGGCATGATCGGCGGCGGTCGTGCACAGGTCATAGGTGCCGGAAGGAGGATAGGCGCCGACGACCAGAAAATCGTCGGACGCGGAAAGACGCTGGTGCCCGGTGCCGGCCGGAAGCACCGCGACGTCGCCGGCCTTCAGCGACAGCGTTCGCCCCTTGCTGCCGCCAAAGCGGACCTTGGCCGTGCCGCGCGCAACGCCCAGCACCTCGTGTATCCGCGAATGGTAGTGGACGTAGTCGTAGATGCCATTGCGCCAACTATCGCCCCAGCCATTTGCGTCGAAAAGCGCCTCCATGACCGCCGCCGGATCGAATTCCTCGGGCAGCTTGACGGCGCCGCGATAGACGACAAGCGGCCAGGACGGATGATTGGGCACGAGGCCATCATCCCCAAAACGAAATTCGTTCGGTTTGCGCGGTCTGACCAGATCGGCGACCTCTCGCCTGCCCGGCCTGGCGACACCGGTGACCTGCTCGACGGCTTTCTTGGTGGTTTGCAGGATGCTCATGGGGTGACCTTGGGTATGGTGGCGAGCTTCATGCGGATTAACCGGTTGCGTGGCGGTCAGTTCCGTTGACGGCAGAGATCTGCGATCTGCGCCACGGCGGCTCCGCAACAAGATCCGGCAAATCCTGAATGGCTGCTTTGCGCCGCATGGCAGTCATTCCTGCGGTCCCGTCCATTCAACAAAAGCGGACATCGCCAATGGACAGGCCACAGGCAGCTATGCGCCCGACATTTTGCCTCGAACGACGGGAGTAGATCCTAAGCAGACCATCCGACCAATGGCTCGGAGCTATCTTCCTTTGGCCTAACCGCTCTATGTTGAGACAGCGTGCCTGGTCGGCAGTAGTGTCAGACTGGAGGAGTATCACATGAGTGAGACCCGCAAAATTGCAGCGATCCTGGTCTCGGATGCGGTCGGCTACAGCCGGCTAGCCGGCGCGGATGAGGATCGCATCTTGGCACGGCTGCGGGCGCTGCGCAGCGATCTCATCGACCCCACCATCGCCGTTCATCGTGGCCGCGTCGTCAAGCGCACAGGCGACGGGAGCCTTGTCGAGTTCAGCAGCGTTGTGGAAGCAGTGCGCTGCGCGCTGGAAGTGCAGAACGCCATGCTTGAGCGCAATGCCGGGGTGCCGGATGATCGCCGCATCGAGTTCCGGATCGGCATTCACTTGGGCGACGTCGTGCAAGAACGCGATGGCGACCTGATGGGCGATGGCGTCAATATCGCCGCGCGCCTAGAAGGAATCTGCGAACCTGGCAATATCTGTCTTTCCGAGCAAGCCTATTGGCAGGTTAAATCAAGGCTCGATATCGCGATCAACGATCGCGGTGCGGTTCAGCTCAAGAACATCGCCGAGCCGGTCCGGGTTTATTCGCTACAGGTCGGCATTCCCGCGAAGGCCAGACCCGCGGCATCGGCGGAGGCCCTCGTGCCGGACAAGCCTTCGCCGCAGCTCGCGCTGCCCGACATGCCTTCGATTGCCGTGCTGCCCTTTGTCAACATGAGTGGCGACGCCGAACAGGAGTTCTTCACTGACGGGCTGACGGAGGACATCATTACCGATCTGTCGAATGTGCCCGGCTTCTTCGTCATCGCCCGCAACTCCACCTTTGCCTACAAAGGCAAGCCCACCGACGTCCGTCAGATCGCTCGCGATCTGGGCGTCAAATATCTCCTCGAGGGCAGCGCGAGGCGGTCCGTCAAGCGTTTGCGCGTCAATGTGCAGCTGATCAACGCGGCCGAAGGCGGCAATCATGTGTGGGCCGAGCGCTTCGACCGCGAAATTGTCGACATCTTTGAAGTTCAGGACGAGGTCACGCGCCGCGTTGTTGAAGCGATCTCCGGCAAGATTGGTGCGAAGAATATTTCTGCCCGTTCTAGGCCATCAAATCTAGAAGCCTATGACCTTTGTGTTAGGTCACGGGAGAAATGGACCATGTCCAGATCAGACAACAGCGACGCGCGTTCAGCTTTGGAACGCGCCGTTTCGCTTGAACCAAACTATTGTGAAGCGCACAGCAATCTTGCCCTTGTGCTGTTATTTGGCTGGGTTGATTGGGGAGAACCACAGATACCCGATCGCGCAAATGCTCTGATGCACGCGCAACGAGCCATGGAAATCGATCCCGGCGATTCCAACGTTCGCAGGATCCTGGGCTGCGTTCAGCTTTTTGAGCGCAATTGGGATGAAGCAAAATTCCAATTCGATGCTGCCATACGGATAAATCCCAACAATGCAGATGCGGTAGCATGGATTGGGGAGCTTCAAATCTACTTGGGCAAGCCGCAAGCGGCGCTGACAGCTTGTGAAGAGGCGTTCCGATTAAATCCTCGTCCACCTGGTTGGTACTTCTGGATCGTGGGAATGGCGCAGATTTCCACCGGTCACTACGAAGAAGCTGTTGCGACCTTGAGCCTGGAGGAAACATATGGGACCGGTTCAAGGGTGAACCTGATTGCCGCGCTTGCTCTTGCCGGCCGCTTGCCTGAGGCACAGGAGGAAGCCCGCCTATTTCTTACGGGCAATCCAGGTTGGACGATCGGTGAACTGACAGCGAACTTGCCCTTTAGGAGCATGAGTGCTGCGCAGCCCTTTGTCGATGGCTGGCGTCTGGCGGGCTTGCCAGACTAGGCGGCACGGCAAGGGGGCCGTTTCCAAAGGCAATGGCGTAAGCTAACTACGGCTCCAGCAGTGTCGACAAGCCAATGGCCCTTTCTAGATAGCGCAAACATGCTGGCGCGCTGTTTCGACATCGCATAACTTGTTGCCAGTTTCCTTGGCTGGTCGCATGGGATCGCGCTGCACGATGGGTAAGAACACTTGGACCGCAGAGCAGGATCGGCTGCCTTGATGCCGATGCGGAATTCAATGGGCCTGTCGGACGGCACTTCTGCGTTACGCTCGTGCATCTTGTGCTGGATTTCGACGGCGCAGGCCCCCGCATTTAGCACGCTCGGGAACTCGACCAGTAAGCCGTCGCCGGTCAGCTTGACTATCCTGCCCTGATGCTCAGCGATCTTGGCGTACACCAGTTCGTGGCGATGCGCCTTGAAAGTCGACAGGGTCCGCTCTCGTCGAGATCCATGAGCCTGGAGTAGCCGACCACATCGGCCGCGAGATGGCGGCAAGGCTAGGCTGACAGCGTTCTTGGCCATTGGCAATGTGCTGACGAGCAAGGAAATCGTGCGGATTGTATGGGCCCTCAGGCGTGGTGTCTATCGCGCCCCTTGGCTGTTATTGGGTTAGCTTAAGACCTTGGTCGCGCCACGCCGAACGTCCGCTCTCTTTTTTCGGACGCCATAAGCCGACCTTCCGAATTCGGCCCCCATGCTGCCGGGCGGCAATGCGCCCGAATGCGGACCTTTGTATCCTTCGCAAGAGCGGTCATTCAATGGCGCGACGCGTAACTGCTACTCGCCCATTGCTTGGGAAAATACCCCCACCTGTCCTTAAGAAAGAACCGCACTAGTTTAGGCGATGGGACGCGCGCTGCAATTTTTGCTGGGCCGTCGTTGAGAAGTATTGTCGGACGTGGGCTTGAAAAGCCAACACCTTCGGGAGGAACCGATGACCAAAGCAAGTATCCAGACCAATATGAGGTCGCGCCGCAAGTTCCTTGGCGAGGCGGCCGTGGCAGCTGCGGCGATCGTTGCTGCGCCAAGCGTCGTCAAGGCGCAAGGGCCGGTCAGCATGCGCTGGCAGAGCACATGGCCTTCCAAGGATATCTTTCACGAATTCGCGCTTGATTTCGCCAAGAAAGTCAACGACATGACGGGCGGCGACCTCAAGATCGAGGTGCTGCCGGCGGGCGCCGTGGTGCCTGCGTTCGGCCTGCTTGACGCGGTGTCGCAAGGAACGCTTGATGGCGGCCACGGCGTGCTCGTCTACCACTACGGAAAGCAGACGGCTCTAGCGCTCTGGGGATCCGGCCCGGGCTTTGCCATGGACGCCAACATGCTGCTGGCCTGGCACAAATACGGTGGCGGGAAGGAGCTCCTTGCAAAGCTCTATGATTCCATAGGCGCCAATGTGGTTTCCTTCCCCTATGGACCGATGCCGACACAGCCGCTCGGCTGGTTCAAGAAACCGGTTTCCAAGGTCGAAGACATCCAAGGCCTCAAGTTCCGTACCGTTGGCATCTCGATTGACGTCTTCACCGGCCTGGGTGCGGCCGTCAACGCGCTACCTGGCGGTGAAATCGTTGCGGCATTGGATCGCGGCCTGCTCGACGCGGCCGAGTTCAACAACGCCTCGTCCGATCGGGTGCTTGGTTTTCCGGACGTGTCCAAGGTCTGCATGCTGCAGAGCTATCACCAGAATGCGGAGCAGTTCGAGGTCCTGTTCAACAAGGCGAAATACGACGCCCTGCCCGATCAGATGAAGGCAATCATCACCAATGCGGTCGAGGCAGCCTCGCAGGACATGGCCTGGAAGGCGATCGACCGTTATTCGAAAGACTATTTGGAGATGCAGACGCAGGACAAGGTCAAATTCTACAAGACACCGGAAGCAATCCTCAAGCGACAGCTGGAGGTCTATGACGAGGTCGTGAAGAAGAAGGCGGCTGAAAACCCGCTGTTCAGGGAGGTTCTTGAGTCGCAGATCGCCTTTGCCCGGCGGACAACACAATGGGAACAGGACGTAGTCGTCAGCCGCCGCCTGGCCTTCGATCATTACTTCGGACGTGGCGGGGCAGCAAAGAATATCTGAAGCACAGTTTGAGCCGGCAAGGCACCATCGGGGCCATGACCGAACGGTGCCTTGCCTTCTTACCGACACTCACTCTGGCCAACACTCTGGCCATCCGGCTGCCTCGCATGAACGTCCAGCAGTTCCTGAATACAGTCGATGCAATCAGCGCGTGGGTCGGCAAGGCCGCGGCGTGGCTGATCATCGGGCTGATGACGCTGGTCTGCGCCGAGGTCTTCAAGCGCTACATCCTGAACATGCCCACGGCGTGGATATTCGACGCCAGCAACATGTTGTACGGCTCGCTGTTCATGCTCGCCGGAGCCTATGCGCTGGCGCAGAATGCCCATGTGCGCGGCGACTTTCTCTACAGCTCGATGCGACCCCGGATCCAAGCCGCGCTCGATCTTTTGCTGTACGTGGTTTTCTTCCTGCCGGGGATCGCGGCCCTCGTCTATGCAGGCTACGACTATGCCGCGATTTCATGGCGGATCGGGGAGCATTCGACCGTGACAGCGGAGGGTCCGCCGATCTACCAATTCAAATCGGTCATTCCGCTGGCCGGCGCCCTGGTGATGCTCCAGGGCGTGGCCGAGATCGTGCGCTGCATCGTCTGTCTCAGGACTGGGCAATGGCCCAGCCGGCGCAAGGACGTTGCAGAGATCGACGTCGTGGAGGGACAGCTCGCGCTCAGCGAATATGTGGATGAAGGGACGCGCAAGACCGCCATCGAGCGCGCACAAAAGATAGACGAGGAAGCACGCCAGCGCGGAATGGGTGGAGACCTGCAGAGTTGAGCGATCCAGCCCTCGGACTCACGATGCTCATGCTCATCGTGGTCGTCATCGTCATGGGTTTCCCGACAGCCTTCACGCTGATGGGCCTTGGCATGTTTTTCGGGTTCTATGCGTTCTACAACCCGGCGGAGCACTGGATCGACAACCGCGTCTTCGATCTGATGGTCGAGCGCACTTATGGGGCAATGACCAATGACGTCCTGATCTCCATCCCGCTTTTCGTGCTCATGGGATATGTGATGGAACGCGGGGCGCTGGTCGACAAGATGTTCTACAGCATCCAGCTTTCGTTCCGACGGGTACCGGCGTCGCTGGCCATTGCTACGCTTATCGTCTGCACCTTCTGGGGCATCGCCAGTGGCCTCGTCGGCGCCGTTGTGGTCCTGATGGGGGTGATTGCCTTCAATCCGATGCTGCGCGCCGGATACGATGTGAAGCTCGCTTCCGGCGTGATCACCGCGGGCGGCACGCTGGGCATCCTGATCCCGCCCTCGGTCATGATCATCGTCTATGCGGCGGTTGCAGGCCAGTCCATCGTGAAGCTCTATGCCGCGGCGATGTTCCCCGGTTTTTTCCTCGCTTTCCTTTATCTCGTCTACATTCTTGGCTGGGCGATAATCAATCCGAAGATCGCCCCGCCTTTGCCGGAGGATCAAACAAGGGTTCCGGTGCCGGCGTGGATGCGAAGCTTTCAGACAGTTTACTCGCGCAACATGCTTGTTGGACTTCTTTCCGCATTGTTCTCGCCGTCCAAGGCGACGGCGCTCGAGACGGAGAGCGGACGCCTCACATATTGGAAGCTGTTCAAGAATTTCTGCGCTGCGCTGGTGCCCTTCGCCTTGATAGTACTCACCCTCTTGCTGGTGTGGTGGTATGTCGTCATCTATCCGCAAGCATCGGCCGACGTCGAAGCTCCAGCCGGATTGGAGCAGCTCGGTGCTCCGGCGGTGGAGGAACTCGGCGCACCCGCGGTGGATGCAGGGCCGGCAACCAGCTTCTACGTCACCTTCGGCATCATCGCGGCACTCGCCGCGGTGGTGCTCGTCCGCTACTACCGGAACATGACCGCCGAACGGCTCGAGATCCTGAAGCTCCTGGTCTCGTCGGTCATGCCGCTGGGCATACTTACCGTCGTCGTGCTCGGCGTCATCCTATTCGGAATCACGACGGCGACCGAGTCCGCGGCAGTCGGCGCCGCTGGTGCCTTTCTGCTGGCGTTCCAGGCCCGAACGCTCGACTGGAAGCGCATCAAGGAAGCAGTGTTCCTGACGGCGAAGACCACAGCCATGGTTTGCTGGCTCTTTGTCGGCTCGGCGCTGTTCTCCGCCGTTTTTGCGATCCTCGGCGGCCAGGCACTTCTCGAGCAATGGGTGCTGTCGCTCGACTTGTCGCCCGTGCAGTTCATGATCCTGTCTCAAGCGATCATATTCATTCTCGGTTGGCCGCTCGAATGGACCGAAATCATCATCATCTTCGTGCCGATCTTCCTGCCGATGTTGAAGCACTTCAACATCGACCCGATCCTCTGGGGGGTTCTCGTCTTCGTGAATTTGCAAGCGGCGTTCTTGTCACCCCCGGTAGCGATGTCGGCGTTCTATCTCAAGGGCGTTTCCCCACCGCACGTCACCCTCAACCAGATATTCGCAGGCATGATGCCTTACATGCTGATCGTCATCCTCTGCATGATCCTCATGTATATCTGGCCCGGCATGGCGCTCTGGCTTCCGAACTATCTTTACGGCGGCTGAGAAAGACTCGGTTCTCGGACGCCTTCCGCGACAGCGCGTTTTCGGCCGCTTTGACCCACGGGATGTCCTTTTGAACGCCAAAGCAGGATCTCGGAGATACAGGTGATCGGAAGGTCTACTTTCGGGCTACAATCGGCGCGAGCGAATGACGGGTCACAGTTCACGTCGACGCACGCAGGGCATGAAGGTCCGCTTCTGGCCTTCCGAGCCTCGAAGCCGCAAGTCCGCTTTCGGCCCTATTGAGACGTTCAAGCAGTTTTCCTACCTATTCGCACCCAGCACTCTCACGGCACAAAAATCAAAAACACATACGTGCAAAACACCACCAGATGCACCAGCCCGGTCAGGAACGTCGTTCTCTCCGTACTAAAGCTCACATTGCAGATAAAAAGCGCCAGAACCAACAGCACCGTGTCGGTCGCCGGCAGCCCCAAGGTCAGCCCTCTTCCGGTCAGCAGGCTGGCGGCGGCGATGCCCGGTATTGTCAGGCCGATCGTGGCGCAGGCCGAACCCATCGCGACGTTCAGGCCGCGCTGCAGCTCGTTGCTGAGGGCGGCGCGAACCGCCGAAATCGCTTCCGGCATCAAGACCAGCCCGGCGATCATTGCGCCGACAATGGCGTCGGCCTGGGGCACCTGGTAGGCGACGAGCGCGTCTTCGACGCTGGCGGCGACCTGCTCGGCCAGCATGACGATGCCGATCAGCCCGATCAGCAGGAGAACAACGCCGGCGGCGATGCTTTCGTGGGCGTCGGTTCGCGCTGCTGCGCCATGCGCTTGTGCGTCGATAAAATCGTCGCGGTGGCGGACAGTCTGCGCGAACAGAAAGCCGGCATAGAGCAGCACCGAAAGGACGCTGACGAAGCCGAGTTGCGCCGCCGAGAACGTGCCGGGATCGGTGGTTTTCGTGTAGGTCGGCAGAATGAGCGTCATGACGCTGAGCGCGACCAGCACCGCCAGATAGGCGCTGGTCCCTTGGCGGACGATCGCCTGCTTGCGATGGCGCCAGCCGCCAAACGTCAGGCACATGCCGACGACGCCGGTGGAGGTGATCATCACTGTCGAGAAGACGGATTCGCGCGCAAGCGTCGGATTGTTCGCGCCGTGCAGCATGATGGAAACGATGATCGACACTTCGATTGCCGTCACGGCGATGGTCAGCACCAATGTGCCGTACGGCTCGCCCACCCGCCTGGCCACCGCTTCGGCGTGGTCGAGCACGACGAAAATGGTGATGAACATGATCGCGCTCGACAGCGCGCCGATGAAGATCCTGGTGCCCAGCGACCCTTCGTCCACGGATACCCCGCTGGCCCTGACAGCGACAGCCATCGCCAGGGCGGCCAACGGCATGCCGTAAGAAACCGCCGATCTTGCGAAACCACTCATTGTCACCTTTTTGCGTTCCACCCGCAGGGAAGCTCGCGCGCTAGCCGGTGTTGGCCTTGACGCCCTTCTTGCATTCGGGCGTCAGCTCGCTCATGTGACCGGCCAGGCATTTGACGACGCGGCCACCGCCCGGCAACACGCCCTTGCACAACTTTTGGTAATCTGCCTGGCAGGCCTCACGCTCGGCCGCCGTCTGCGCCAGCGCCGCGGTGGCTGCCAGCTGAGTTGCCAGGAAAAGCACGCTTAACCCAATCCGCATGGAACACCCCCTCAATATGTTGCCCAAACAACGCCTCCGTCACGCGTAGACGCAAGTCTTTCACGCCGTCTTCTGCGTCACCAGTCCCAGTTCATCGATCATCGCCTGGCGCATCAGGAATTTCTGCGGCTTGCCGGTCACCGTCATCGGCAATTCGGTGCGGAAGCGGATGTAGCGCGGGATCTTGAAATGGGCGATCTGGCCGGCGCAGAAGGCCTTGATCTCCTGCTCCGTGGTGATCTGGCCGGGCTTCAGCACGATCCAGGCGCACAGCTCCTCGCCATATTTCGGGTCGGGAATGCCGAACACCTGCACCTCCTTGACCTTGGGGTGGCGATAGAGGAACTCCTCGACCTCGCGCGGATAGACGTTCTCGCCGCCGCGGATGACCATGTCCTTGACCCGGCCGACGATGTTGCAATAGCCCTCGGCATCGATGGTGGCGAGGTCGCCGGTGTGCATCCAGCCGTCGGCGTCGATGGCCTCGCGAGTCTTCTGCTCGTCGTCCCAATAGCCCTTCATCACGGAATAGCCGCGCGTGCAGAGCTCGCCCGGCGCGCCGACCGCGACGGTGGCGCCTTCGGCGTCGATGGCCTTGACCTCGACATGCGGATGGACGCGGCCGATGGTCGAAACGCGCTTTTCCAGGGGATCGTCGACGCTGCTCTGGAACGACACCGGGCTGGTTTCGGTCATGCCATAGGCGATGGTCACCTCGGCCATATGCATCAGCGACACCACCTTTTTCATCACCTCGATCGGGCATGGCGAGCCGGCCATAATGCCGGTGCGCAGGCTGGTGAGATCGAAGGAAGCGAACTCCGGATGGTCGAGCAGGCCGACGAACATGGTCGGCACGCCGTAAAGCGCGGTGCAGCGTTCCGTTGCCACGGCCTTCAGCGTGGCGCCGGCATCGAAACCCTCGCTCGGGAAAACCATGGTCGCGCCCTTGGTGACGCAGCCCATCGTGCCCATCGACATGCCGAAGCAATGGTAGAGCGGCACCGGGATGCACAACAGGTCGTCGACGGTGAGCCGGATTGCCGCGGTGACGAAATTGCCGTTGTTGACGATGTTGTTGTGGGTCAGCGTCGCTCCCTTGGGCGCACCGGTCGTGCCGCTGGTGAACTGGATGTTGATGGCATCGTCCGGTTTCAGCCCGTCGGAGATGCGGTCGAGCCTGTCATGCTCGTCGCGCCCGGCCATCGCCAGCACGTCGGCGAAATTGAACATGCCCGGCGAACTCTCCTCGTCCATGCGGATGACGATCTTCAGCGCCGGCAGTCTGTTGGCTTCGAGCTTGCCGGGCGCAGCCTGTGCGATCTCCGGCGCCAGCGTCTCGACCATGCCGAGATAGTCGGAGCTTTTGAATTTGGCGGCGGTGACCAGCGCCTTGCAGCCGACCCTGTTCAAGGCATATTCCAGTTCGACCAGCCGATAGGCCGGGTTGATGTTGACCAGGATCAGGCCGATGCGGGCTGTGGCGAATTGCGTCACCAACCATTCCCAGCGGTTCGGCGACCAGATGCCGACGCGGTCGCCTTTCTCGAGGCCGAGCACCAGGAAGCCGGCGGCGAGCGCATCGACCGTGTCCGACAGTTCCTCCCAGGTAAAGCGCTTGTCCTGCTCGACGAAGACGGCGGCATCGAGCGTGCCGTATTTGCCGACCGTATCGGCAAACAGCGCCGGGATGGTCAGGTTGAGCAGCGGGACGCTGCGCTCGCCCGAGACATGCGCCGTGCCGTCGACCGGCGCAATGAACGAGCCACCCTCGCGCTTGCCGCGCAGGCCGGTGGCATTCTTCAACTCGTCGAGATTGATCGGCATCGCCGTGTCCTCCGCAGACGAGCCGAGCCTATCAGCCCGGCGGGGTGGTGGAAATCCCGTCGATGGTGGGCTGGGGTGGGAACTCGCCTGCCCGGGCCGAAAACAAAAAACCCGCCTCGGCGGGCGGGTCTTCGGGGCCAATTGGCACCATAGCGAGATTAATAGCATAGCTGCCGGCACAAAGCAAGAACAAAATTGCTGTGCCTCGGAAAAATCACGTCAGGCGCCAGCGGCCACGCTGCTGATCTCCCTCCTTGAGGGGGAGATGGCCGGCAGGCCAGAGGGGGTCGTCTCGCGTGGAGCACCAGCTTGTTCTGTCGCCCAAGAGAGTCGCGTCAAGACGAACCGACCCCCTCTGTCGCCTACGGCGACATCTCCCCCTCAAGGGGGGAGATTGGCCGCGTCAGCCTGCGTCCACCGACGCCATCCTTGCCGCGACATCTCGCAAAGTCGCCTCGTCGGCCGCAGCGCGCATCTTCCTCGACGCGACGAGGCAGGCCTGCGAGCGCAGGATCACGCCGTCGGCCAGTACTTTGAGATGGTTGGCGCGCAGGGTCGAGCCTGACGTGGTGATGTCGACGACGATGTCGGCCAATCCCGCAGCCGGCGCGCCTTCGGTGGCGCCGAGGCTTTCGACGATGCGGTAGACCTGGATGCCATGCTTTTGCGAAAAGAACTGCTGGGTCAGGCGCCAGTATTTGGTGGCGATCCTGAGCCGCCGGCCGTGGCGCTGGCGAAAATCTGCGGCGACGTCGTCGAGATCGGCCATCGTATCGACGTCGAGCCAGATGTCGGGCACGGCGACGACGACATCGGCATTGCCGAAATCGAGACGGGCGATGATTTCGGCGCGCGCCTCGCAGTCGGCGAGGTTTTCGCGCAGCAGATCCTCGCCGGTGATGCCGAGATCGACCGAGCCCTGGCCGATCTCGCCGGCAATCTCGGAGGCCGACAGGAACGCTATCTCGACGCTGTCCAGGCCATCGATGCGGGCGCGGTATTTGCGCTCGTCGCCGGGCAGGCTGACGGTAAGCCCCGCCTTGGCCAGCACCTCCAGCGCCTGCTCCTTGAGCCGGCCTTTCGACGGCAGCGCCAGCGTGATCATGGCGCCGTCTCCCGCAGCGCCTCGATGCGGTCGAGCCAGACGGAAAAGCCGACGCCGGGGATCGGCGTTTTTGCGCCGAGCAGCGTCAGCAGCCGGTCGTAGCGGCCACCGCCGGCCAGCGGCCGGTCGCCGTTCTGCGCCGCGATCTCGAAGACGAGGCCGGTGTAGTAATCGAGCGGACGGCCGAAGGCGGCGTCGTAGCGGATTTCAGACATCGGCAGGCCGAGGCTTTCGATCGCCGCGGCGCGGGCAGAAAAATTCTCCAGCGCAGCCCCCAGCGAAAGCCCGGCATCGGCCGCGAAAGTTTCTAGCGCCGGGGCGGCGCTATCGAGCGGCACGTCGATCGCCAGAAACCCCTTCAGCGCCGCAAATGCCTCGTTCGACAGCCGCACGCTGCGCAGCTCGGCCTTCTCGATCAGGCGCCGCGCAATCTCGGACGGCGAACGCCCGGCTGTTGCCGACAGGCCGGCCTGTTCCATGCCGCCGGCGATATGCGCCGAAAGAGCTTCCAGATCGCCGTCGAGGACAAGGGCGGCGACCGGGCCGGCGAGCTGGCTGTTGCGCGGCGGATTGGCGAGGTCGGCAAGGGCAGCCTCGAGCATCGGCGCCGAGCCGAAGGCGCGGGCCAGCCGCATGCGCCAGCCGCGCGGCAGGCCAAGCGCTGCCAGCACCGCCTCGAAAATGGTCTGGTCGCCGAGCGTCACCGCCAGCTCCCGGCCGGGCAGCACCAGCGAAAGCAGCGCATGCGCATCGGCCAGCGAGCGCGCGTCGGCGGCGGCCGTGTCGCGGTCGCCGAGGTCCTCGATGCCGGCCTGGAAGAACTCGTTGCCGCCCTCGCGGCGCTGGCGAAACACCTCGCCGAGATAGGAGTAGCGGCGCGGCGTGCCGGCCTGGCTGGCAATGTGGTCGAGGCAGACCGGAATGGTGAATTCCGGCCGCAGGCAAAGCGTCTGCCCGGTCTCGCTTTCGGTGAGAAAAATTCGGCGCCGCAAATCCTCGCCGGCCATGTCGAGGAACGGATCGGCCGGCTGCAGCACAGCGACTTCGACCGCATGAGTGTTGCGCGCGGCGAAGAGCGTCGCGATGTCGGATGCGATGGCGGGATAGCGGGAGGTCATAGGGAAGATGGGCGCGAGGCACCCCCCTCTGGCCTGCCGGCCATCTCCCCCTCAAGGGGGGAGATTGGCAGCTTCGGCCTCGGCGTCTTCTCTCCAACGCTGAAGATTGGCGAAAGCAGGCGCGATATCCAATCTCCCCCCTTGAGGGGGAGATGGCCGGCAGGCCAGAGGGGGGTGCTCACGCGCCACCTTTCGCCCGGTCGGCCGCCTGCGCCGCCAGTATCTTCTTCACCTCGGCGACCAGCTCGCCTTCCGCCACCGTCACCTGCGCCGGTCGTGCGGCGCGCCATTCGGCGTTGTCGGCGATCTCGGCCGACATCTTCGCGCCCTCGATCAGGTCCTTGATCTGCAGCTCGCCCTTGGCGCGCTCGTCGCCGCCCTGGATGATGGCGACCGGGCTGCCGCGGCGGTCGGCATATTTCAGCTGCGCCTTCATGCCGGCGCCGCCGAGATACATTTCCGAGCGGATGCCGGCGGCGCGCAGCTCGGCCACCATCTTCTGGTAGCGGCCGAGGCTTTCCGTGTCCTTGTCCATGGTCAGCACGACGACCGGCGCGATGACATCGGAAGTATCGAGCTTGCCGAGGTTCTTCAGCGCCGTCATCAGGCGGGAGACGCCGATGGAAAAACCGGTCGCCGGCACCGGCTCGCCACGGAAGCGCGAGACCAGACCGTCATAGCGACCGCCGCCGCCAACCGAGCCGAAGCGCACGATCTGCCCGTCCTCGTTGGGGATCTCGGCCAGCAGCTCGGCCTCATAGACCGGGCCGGTGTAATATTCGAGGCCACGCACGACTGAAGGGTCGATGCGGATGCGATCCTCACCGTAGCCGCTTTGTGCGACCATGGTTCTTATCTGCTCCAACTCTGCAAGGCCCTCAACAAACGAGGCGTTCGTGATGCCCAGATGTTCGAGTTTCCTTTCCTCGATAAGATTGCTGAGGCCGGGGTTGATGGATCCCAGTGTCTGGACAATTTTTTCGGGATCGTGCTGCGCCATGACTGTGAAATAGCTGATGACAACGTCGATTTGCGTATTGTCCAGCCCGGCGCCCTTGGTGAAATCACCGCTCTCGTCCTTGCGCCCCGCGCCCAGAAGCAGGCGCACGCCCTCGACGCCAAGCTTGTCCAGCTTGTCGATCGCCCGCAGCACCTGGAGCCGCCGGCCGATATTCTCGTCGCCGCCGAGGCCGATCGCCTCCAGCACGCCGTCGAGCACTTTTCGGTTGTTGACGCGGACGACGTAGTCGCCGCGCTTGATGCCGAGCGCCTCCATCACGTCGGCCATCATCATCGCCATCTCGGCGTCGGCGGCGACGCCCGGCGTGCCGACCGTGTCGGCGTCGAACTGCATGAACTGGCGGAAGCGGCCGGGACCGGGCTTTTCGTTGCGGAACACCCAGCCGGAGCGATAGCTGCGATAGGGTTTCGGCAGGCGCTCGAAATTTTCGGCGACGAAGCGCGCCATCGGCGCGGTCAGGTCGTAGCGCAGCGACAGCCACTGGTCGTCGTCGTCCTGGAACGAGAACACGCCCTCGTTCGGCCGGTCCTGGTCGGGCAAAAATTTGCCGAGCGCATCGGTATATTCGATCAGCGGCTGGTCGACCGGCTCGAAACCGTAAAGCTCGAAGACCGAGCGGATCGTCGCCATCATCTTCTCGACGGCGCGCAGATCGTCGGCGCCGCGGTCGACAAAGCCGCGCGGCAGCCGCGCTTTCATCTTTTCGGATTTGTCGGCCATGGGATGGGTACTTTGCTGGGTAAACGATGACTTATTTCGGGTCGGCGTGTCCTACCGATGCAGCCCGGAGAAGGCAAGGGTTAGCGCTTCTCCCCGCTCCCCCTGCGCGACAGGGCAAGAAAAAGAAGCTGAAACAATTGCGCCACGCGCGCGGCATCGTGCCGACACAATCCGGGCCGATAAGCGCGCCGAAACAAGGGTTCGGGGCCATGGCCACGATACAGAAGTTAGACATCATCGATAGCGGCGCACGCGACGCCTCGGTCCGGCTGCGGCCGGCCGATGGTTATGCGCCGAAGACGAAGCAAATCGCCGGACCGTTCGAGATCGCGGCGCAACAGCGCAGCGGGCCGACCATGCGCGACGTGCTGATGACCGGCCTGCTGGTGATTTATCCGGTGTTCGCCGCGCTGGCGGCCATCCTCGCCGGATTTTTCCTGGCCGGCGCCGGCGGCGCCTGAGCCGCTACTTCGGCCGCTTGAACGCTTTCCGCTCCGCCTCGACCGGCTCGCGGCAGACGCAGCCCTCGAGATGGTCGTTGACCAGCCCCATCGCCTGCATGAAGGCGTAGACGGTGGTCGGGCCGACAAAGCTCCAGCCGCGCTTCTTCAGCTCCTTCGAAATGCGGACCGAAACCGCCGTCGTCGGATTGGCGCGCAGATGGGCGAGGTCGACGATCTCGGGCCGCTCGTCCGGTCCGGGCTCGAACTTCCAGAACCAGGCGGCCAGCGAGCCGGCCTCGTCGATGAGTTCGCGGGCGCGCTTGGCGTTGTTGATGGTCGAGACGATCTTGCCGCGGTGGCGGATGATGCCGGCATTGCCGACCAGGCGCTCGACGTCTTCATCGGTGAAGGCGGCGATCTTGTCGACATCGAAGCCGGCAAACGCCTCGCGGAAATTGTCGCGCTTGCGCAATATGGTCAGCCAGGACAGGCCCGACTGAAAGCCTTCGAGGCAGATCTTTTCGAACAGCCGGCGGTCGTCGGCGACCGGCCGGCCCCATTCGTGATCGTGGTAGTGCAGATAATCCGGCAGGTTGCCGTGCCAGAAGCAGCGGGCGATGCCGTCGGCACCGGCAAGCAGACCTGTCTTTTCGTCCATGGCGGAATTCCGTTCGTGTCTTGGCGTTAACGCGTTTTGACGCGGCCTTTACCGCGGCTTTACCAGATTCCTGAACCCGGCGGTAACCACACCAAAAGCTTTACTGACAGATCGGCATTTTACGCATTCCGATTCATGTTTCGGTTGCCGCTTCGCGCCCAATGTCGGCGAAATCGGGGAGGCTTTGCACCCCGGCATGTTCGACGATCAAGGTGCGTTGCGATGAAGACATTGTTGTTCCCACTGTTCGGCGCCGCGGCCGTGCTTGCGGCCGGCGCCGCCAATGCCAACGACCGCTATGCCGAGAGGCCGCCGGTGGTGGTCAGCCCAGATCTTTCGGCGCCCTGGGTGCTGCAGCTCGGCCATGCGCCGGGCATCGTGCGGCAGAGCCGGCAAGAGGCGCAGCCGCAACGGCGCTACCGGCGGCTGGCGGAACCGGATCAGCTGCGCACCGCAGCGCTGCAGGCACCGGCCAAGCGCATGGTGATGCGGCCGCAGATCGACCCGATCTATTTGCCGCAGGAAGTCGCCTATGACGGCCCGCAGAAGCCGGGCACGATCGTCATCGATACGCGAGAGAATTTCCTCTATCTGGTCGAGAAGAACGGCAAGGCGCGGCGCTATGGCGTCGGCACCGGCAAGCCGGGCTTCGAATGGTCCGGCACCCACAAGATCACCAACAAGCGGGTCTGGCCGGACTGGCGGCCGCCGACGGTGATGATCGCCCGCGAAGCCGCCAAGGGCCGTTATCTGCCGACCTATCTCGCCGGCGGCATGGAAAACCCGCTCGGCGCGCGCGCGCTCTATCTCGGCTCGACCGAGTACCGCATCCACGGCACCAACCAGCCCTGGACGATCGGCGGCGCGGTGTCGTCGGGCTGCATCCGCATGCGCAACGAGGACGTGGTCGATCTTTACGAACGCGTGAATATCGGAACAACGGTGGTGGTGATATAGTTGCCGCAGCGAATCATCTGGTCTAGAAAGACATTAGCTTTGGCTTTCTGAGGCCAGATGAATGAATAACGGGGGACGGGCCGTGTGGGGATACGGCCAGTCACGAAAGGGCAGCGCGGCAAGCCGTGCTGCCCTTTTTGTTTCCGCCAACGCCAGCAAGAATTGCCGGGAAGATTTCGCCGGCACGTCGCGCGACGGGCATAGCGGTTCGCTTTTCGCGCTGCCTTTTCGCGGTTCCTTTGCTATGTGGCGGCTAAAATCCAGATAAAGGCCCCATCTCGATGTCCCTTTCCGATGACAGCCGCTATCTCAAGGGCGGCCCGGTTGCCCAACGCATCATCGCCGGCGTGCGCGAGGACGCGACGATCGCCACAGCCGAAGGCTTTCCGCCCAAGCTGGTGTCGATCACCGTCGGCGATACCGCGGCGGTCGACGTCTATGTTCGCAACCAGCGCGCCAAGGCCGGGTTGGCCGGCATCGGCTTCGAGGAAAGGCGCTTTCGCGCCGACATCACCGCCGGCGAACTGGAAGCGGCGATCCACGGCCTGAACGCCGACCCGCGCGTCACCGGTATCATCATCCAGCGGCCGGTGCCGGTGCACATTCCGATCAAGACCCTGCAGGCGGCGGTGCATCCGCTCAAGGACGTCGAGGGCATGCATCCGGCCTCGATCGGCAACATCGTCTACAACCAGCTCGACCTGGCGCCCTGCACCGCCGCCGCTTCGGTCGAACTGCTCAGGGAAACCGGGCTCGACCTCAAGGGGCTCGAAGTGGTGGTCGTCGGCCACTCCGAGATCGTCGGCAAGCCGATCGCCTTCCTGCTGATGAGCGAAGGCGCGACGGTGACCGTCTGTCACCACATGACGCGTTCGGTGGCGGCACACGCACGCCGCGCCGACGCGCTGTTCGTCGCCGTCGGCAAGCCGCGGCTGATCAAGGCCGACATGGTCAAGCCGGGCGCCGCCGTAATCGACATCGGCATCAATTCGGAGATCGGGCCGGACGGCGAAAGCCGCATCGTCGGCGACGTCGATGCCGAGAGCGTCAGGCATGTCGCGTCGTGGATCACGCCGGTGCCGGGCGGCGTCGGCCCGATCACCGTGGCGATCCTGCTGCGCAACACGATGGTGGCGCTCAGCCGCCAGCGCGCCCGCTACCAGGCGACCTACGGCACGGCGGACCGGCTGGCGGCGGAGTAGGCGACTGGCGGATCACTTGGCCGTGACAACTGCCCTCTCTTCGCGAACGCCTTCGGGCTTCGGCCCACCATAGGCCCAGTCGAGCAGCTTTATCGTATGCACCACCGGCAGCTTGGCGGCGGAGGCGATCTGGGTGATGCAGCCGATATTGCCGGTGGCGACGATTTCAGCACCGGTCGCTTCGATATTCCTGACCTTGCGGTCGCGCAGCATCGCCGAAATCCCGGGCTGCAGGATATTGTAGGTGCCGGCCGAACCGCAGCAGAGATGCCCCTCGCGCGGCTCGCGCACGACGAAGCCGGCTCTGGCCAGAAGCTCCTTCGGCTGGCGGGTGATCTTCTGGCCGTGCTGCATCGAGCAGGCCGAGTGATAGGCGACAACGGTGCCCGGCTTCCGCACCGGCTCCGGCAGGTCGAGGCTTGCCAGATATTCGGTGATGTCCTTGGCCAGCGCCGAGACGCGCGCCGCCTTGTCGACATAGGCCGGATCGAGGCGCAGCATGAAGCCGTAATCCTTGATGGTGGTGCCGCACCCGGAGGCAGTAATGATTATCGCGTCGAGCCCGCCTTGCTCGATCGCGCGCGTCCAGGCGTCGACGTTCCGCCGGGCGGAGGCCAAGGCAGCGTCCTCGCGTCCCATGTGATGCACCAGCGCGCCGCAGCAGCCCTCGCCCTGGGGCACCACGACCTCGACGCCAAGCCGGGTCAGCAGCGAAATCGCAGTTTCGTTGATGCCAGGATCGAGCACGGATTGCGCGCAGCCGGTGAGGATGGCGACGCGGCCATTTTTCTTCGCGCCCTGCCCGGCATGGACGCCCGGCGAGGCCATCGGCGAGACTGCCGGGACCGACGCCGGTGCGAGCCTGAGCATGGCGCCCAGAGGCCTCAATGCCTGGATTTTCTCAAACAGGCCGGCGAGTGGCTGGCCGAGCTTCGCCAGCTTGAGCGCGGCGCGGAAACGCGAGGGATAGGGCAGCACGAAGGCCAGCATGGCGCGTGTCAGGCGATCGGCCAGCGGACGCTTGTAGGTCTCCTCGATATGGGCGCGGGCGTGGTCGACCAGATGCATGTAGTTGACGCCCGACGGGCAGGTGGTCATGCAGGCAAGGCAGGACAGGCAGCGGTCGATATGGCTGACGATCTCCTTGTCTGCGGGACGGCCGTTTTCCAGCATGTCCTTGATCAGGTAGATCCGCCCACGTGGCGAATCCAGCTCGTTGCCGAGCGTCACATATGTCGGGCAGGTGGCGGTGCAGAAGCCGCAATGCACGCATTTGCGCAGGATCTTCTCCGATTCCGCGACATGCGGATCGGCGAGCTGGGCAAGCGAAAAGGAGGTCTGCACGTAAACGAATCCTTACCGTTTGAGCATGATCTTTTCCAAAAACCGGTACCCACTTTTTGGGATCATGCTCATAGCCCGAGGAACCAGCTTTCCGGGTTCTTGACCGGCTCGCCGCGCTGCAGCGCTTGCAGGCCGAGAATGCAGCGGGCGATGAACCAGACGGCAACGGCGACCATCAGCACGACGCCGACGACCACGATCATCAGCAACGCCGAGATCAGTGCATAGAGCAGGCCGATCCAGAAGGTGCGGATCAGGAATGTGTAATGGCTCTCGACGAAGCCGCCGGCCTTGCCGCGATTGATATAGGCCAGGACGATGCCGACAATGCCGCTGACGCCGATGGCGAGGCCGGCGAGATAGAGGATGTAGATGACCAGCGCATTGGTCGGACCGGGCTCCAGCCAGCGGTCGGTCTGGCGTGAGGTACCGTTTTGACCTGGATCGCTCATTGTGCTTCTCCCTCGGTTGCCGGGGCGAGAGTAGCAGAGCCTGCGCCCGGCGCCATACGCCCGGGATTGAGGATGTTCTTCGGGTCGAATTCGGCCTTCAGCCGCGCCGACAGTGCTGCCAGTTGCGGCGCTTGCGGTTCGAACACCGGTATCGCAGCGCGGTGCGCAGGGGCGGCACGCACCAGCGTCGCATGGCCGCCGCCATGTTTTTTGATCAAGCCGCGCAACAGGCCGGCCTCGGGATCGTCCTGCTGCATGCGCAGCCAGATCAGCCCGCCCTGCCAATCGTAGAGGGCATCGACCGCGGCCTGCATGCGCAGCGCCAGCACCATACGGTGGCCCTGCGACGGCGCCATCGAGACGCGCCACACCGGCCTTTCGCTGCCGTCGGCGAACGGCGCGCAGTCGCGGATATCGCGCCAGACCGAATACGAGACCGAACCGGAAATCTCCTGCAGCGGCCCGGCGTTTTTCAGCAGGTCTTTCAGCGCGGCGATGCGGTAGGCGACCGATGGGCCGAAACCCTCGATGCGCAGCAGCGTCGCCGCATCTGTGCCGAGACTGCCACCGGCGACGCGCGCGGCGACCCGTTCGGGAAGATGGGCCGCACTCGACACTTCCGCGCTCGTGCCCAGCGCCAGCGCCATGGCGGCGGCGGCATGATCGTCGAGCAGGCCGCGGATTGCGAGCGTGGCCTCTGTCTCGGCTGAAGGCAGCACCTTGAAGGTGACGTCGGTGAGCACCGCCAGCGTGCCCCAGCTGTTGGCCATCAGCTTGGACAGATCATAGCCGGTGACATTCTTGACCACGCGACCGCCCGACTTGAAGGCCTCGCCGCGCCCGGAAACGGCCGCTATGCCGAGGATATGGTCGCGCGCAGCCCCGGCCTTCAGCCGGCGCGGCCCGGAAAGGTTCGCCGCCAGCACACCGCCGATGGTGCCGTTCCCCGGTTCGCCGCCGAGCAGCGGGCCATAGTCCATCGGTTCGAAGGCCAACTGCTGGCCGTTTTCGGCAAGCAGGCTTGCGATCTCGGCCAGCGGCGTGCCGGCCTTCGCCGACAGCACCAGCTCGGCCGGCTCATAGAGCGTGACGCCCAAGAGTTTGGAGAGGTCGAGCGTATGTTCGGTTTGCTGCGGGCGGCCGATGCCGCGCTTGGAGCCGTGGCCGAGGATTTCGAGCGGCGAGTCTTCCGCGGCTGCCCAAGCGATGGTGGAGAGGGTTTCCGCCGCGGTGGAGGGGGTGAAGGTGGTCATGGCGATACGCCGCGTTCCTTCGCGCCCCCCTCTGTCCTGCCGGACATCTCCCCCTCTAGGGGGGAGATTGGCAGCCTTGCGGACGGAGCTCTTTTTTGAAGATTGGCGAAAGCCGAAGTGACATCCAATCTCCCCCCTTGAGGGGGAGATGTCCGGCAGGACAGAGGGGGGTGTTCAAGCGCCAACATACCCCTCAAAACCTCGGAATGTCCGGGAACGCCAGTTGCCCGCGATGCACATGCATCCGCCCGAGTTCGGCGCATCGCCTCAGCTGCGGAAATACCTTGCCCGGGTTGAGCAGATGGTTGGGGTCGAAGGCGCATTTGACGCGCATCTGCTGGTCGAGGTCGATCTGGTTGAACATTTCCGGCATCAGGTCGCGCTTCTCGACGCCGACCCCGTGCTCGCCGGTCAGCACGCCGCCGACCTTGACGCAGAGCCGCAATATGTCGGCGCCGAAACTCTCCGCCTTGTCGAGTTCGCCCGGCACATTGGCGTCATAAAGGATCAGCGGATGCAGATTGCCGTCGCCGGCGTGGAAGACATTGGCGACGCCGAGCCCGTATTTCTCCGACAGTTCGCGCATGCCGGCGAGCACGCGCGGCAGTTCTTTGCGCGGTATGGTGCCGTCCATGCAGTAGTAGTCGGGCGAGATGCGGCCGACCGCCGGGAAGGCTGCCTTGCGGCCGGCCCAGAAGCTCAGCCGCTCCTGTTCCGACTGCGACGTGCGGCATGTGGTCGAGCCGTTCCTAAAGGCAATGGCTTCGACCAGGCCGATCAGATGGTCGACCTCGACACCCGGCCCATCCAGTTCGACGATCAGCAGCGCCTCTACATCCAGGGGATAGCCGGCCTGGACGAAATCCTCGGCGGCGTGGATGGCCGGGCGATCCATCATCTCCATGCCGCCGGGGATGATGCCGGCGCCGATAATGTCGGCGACGCACTGGCCGGCCTGCTCGCTGGTCGGGAAGCCGACCAGCAGGGCACGCGCCGTCTCCGGCTTCTTCAGGATGCGCACGGTGACCTCGGTGACGACGCCGAGCAATCCTTCGGAGCCGGTCATGACGCCGAGCAGGTCGTAGCCTTCCGCGTCGAGATGGCTACCGCCGAGGCGCACCACCTCGCCATTCATCAGCACCATCTCGATGCCGAGCACATTATTGGCGGTGAGACCGTATTTCAGGCAGTGCACGCCGCCGGAATTTTCCGCGACATTGCCGCCGATCGAGCAGGCGATCTGGGAGGATGGATCGGGGGCGTAGTAAAAGCCCTCCTGCTCGACGGCGGTGGTGATGCCGAGATTGGTGACGCCGGGCTGGGCGACGACGACGCGGTTCTGAAAATCGATCTCGAGGATGCGGTTGAAGCGGCTCATGACCAGCAGCACCGCGTCTTCGAGCGGCAGCGCACCGCCGGAGAGCGAGGTGCCGGAGCCGCGCGGCACGACGCGGATGTTGCGGTCGCTGCAATATTTCAGCACGCGCGAGACCTGCGCCACGGTTTGCGGCAGTACGACGACCAGCGGCAATTGCCGGTAGGCAGTGAGCCCATCGCTCTCGAAGGCGCGCATTGCATTGGCGGCGTCGACGACGCCCTCGCCCGGCACGATGATGCGCATATCGGCGACGATCTCGTCGCGCCGGCGCATCGTGGCGTCGTCTGGTTTCGGCATGGCAAGGCCGGACATCGACAGCCTCCTTCGATCGACTGGTAAAAATCTTTTACCAGCGACGGCGGTCGGTTGCAAATGCCGCTTTGGCCGGGATGAGAGGCCTATGGCCGGGACAGCCTTCCGCAGCGGCAATCTGCCGCTGCGCCCCACACTACTCGCCCGGCTGCTTGCCGGGTTCGGAGTGCATGCGGCGGACACGGCGCACGCCCCACCAGACGAGCACGACGGCGAGCGGCACCGAGGCGGCGGTGACCATTTCCGGCGCGAAGGCATGGCCGAAGATCGAGGCGCCCTTGGCGACGTAGCCGATGAGGCCGACGACATAATAGGAAACGGCGGCGACCGAGAGCCCCTCCACCGTCTGCTGCAGACGCAATTGCAGGCGGGCGCGATTGTTCATCGATGCCAAAAGATCGCGGTTCTGCTTCTCGACCTCGACGTCGACCCAGGTGCGCAGCAGCGTGGTGGCACGGGTGAGCTTCGTCGACAGGTTGGCCTGACGCTCCTCGACCGAACGGCAGGTACGCATCGCCGGCGCGACGCGGCGCTGCAGAAAACCACCCCAGGTGTCGTAGCCGGGCACCGCCTCTTCCTCGAGCGCCTCCAGCCGTTCGCGGACGATGCCGTCATAGGCGCGGCTGGCGCCGAAGCGGTAGAGGCTGGAGGCGGCATCGGCCTCCAGCTCGGCGGCCAGTTCGGTCAAGTCGGCAAGTAGCGTCTGGCTGTCCCGGGTCTCGGCGACCTTCATTTCCAGCGTGGTCTGGGCCAGCCTGTCCTCGATGCGGCGGGCGCGACCGGACAGCGTCAGCGCCAGCGGCAGGCCGAGCATGGCCAGCGTGCGGTAGGTCTCGATGTCTATCAGCCGCTGCGACAGTGCCCCGGTGCGCGCCGGCGTCAGGCCGCGGTCGAGCACAAGCATGCGGGTCAAGCCGTCGCCATCCTGACGGAAATCGGTGACGATGGCTGCGTTGCCGCGCTCGACCAGCGAGTAGCACAGGCTGGTCGGGTCGAAGCCGGCGATCAGTTTTTCGTTCGCCGGCGTCCATTTGCGGATTTCCAGCCTGATGCCGGAAATCACCGTGCCCGGCGGCGAAAACCCGTTGCCGAACGGTGTGTCTTCTTGCCCCCTGCCGTTTTCGGCGAGCGGCCCTTCCCAGAGATAGGTCGAGAACTCCGTGTGCCGTTCCCAGCGCAGCGAGCCTTTGCCCCATTTCATCGCGTGGTGGCGGGCGTGAGGGTCGGGCGCGGCGATGCCGAGGCGTCGCGACAATTCGGAAAGCACGGCCTGATCGACGCCGGATCCAGCTTCGGTCATGAAGGAAAGTTGCACCAGCACGCGCGGCTTTTCGACCAGCGGGTGCGGCCGGGCGTGGACCTCGCCAAGCGCGCCCGGCCGACCTTCATGCGCCGGAAAGCCCATGACGCTGCCGCCCACGGCTTTGGCGCGCAGCTGGAATTCGAGCTTGGACGGGTCGGCGTCTGGCACGGCTGGTCCCCCAGGCTTCTCTGAGCCCTTTGGCAATGATGTCCCTCTAGAGCGGTTCATCGTTTCACGGAAACGCCGAACCGCTCTATCTCTTTTATTCTGCGCAATTCCGGACGGAAAACCGTTTCACACTATTCCTGGAATTGCTCTAGAGGCAATCTCCAGAGGACGCAAACAGCCAGTTTAGCTGAAGGTGATATAAACCCGCGGCTGTGAAACCGACCCGGCTCCGGGGCGAATTGGATAAATAATTTGACCAGTTGGCGACGCTGGCTTTATCGTGCGCGACATCGGTTCAACCCCCAGGCATTCCGTTTGAGCGACATTTTCTCCCGGATCGAGCATTCGCGCACCGCCGACGAGGTTGTGCAGCAGATCGAGAGCCTGATCCTCGAAGGCGTCCTGCGCACCGGCGACCGGCTGCCGGGCGAGCGCGAGCTGGCGCGCCAGTTCGAGGTGTCGCGGCCGATCCTGCGCGATGCCTTGAAAGCGCTGGAAGGGCGCGGGCTGTTGACGACACGGCCAGGCGGCGGCACCCATGTCGCCGACGTCATCGGCCAGCTGTTCACCAAGCCGGTGACCGACCTGATCTCCATGCATCGCAAGGCGGTGACCGACTATCTGGAGTACCGCCGCGAGATCGAGGCGGTGGCGGCGGAGTATGCGGCGCGGCGCGCCACATCGGACGATCTGGCGCTGCTCGACCGCATCATGGCGCGCATGGACGAGGCGCACCGGACCGGCAATTTCGACGACGAGGCGGAAATCGACGTCGAGTTCCATCACGCGATCTGCGAATGCGCGCACAACATCATCCTGCTGCACACGCTGCGCTCCTGTTATCGGCTGCTGTCGGAAGGCGTGTTCCAGAACCGGCGGCTGGTGTTCAGCGTACCGGGCGCGCGCGAGGCGCTGCTTTCGCAGCACCGGGCAATCTACACGGCGGTCAAGGCCGGCGATCCGGCCGCGGCGCGGCAGGCGGCGATGGACCACATTTCCTATGTCGAACGGTCGATGGCCGAGGCCGAGCGCAGCGGCGACTGGCAGCGCGTGTCGCGGCTGAGACTCAGGCAGCGCTCCGAGCCCGGTGACGGCGAGGCGGCAAGAAAACAGCGGTAGGCACCGCCCAGAAAATTCAACGACGAACCAGCGAAGAACCAGCGGAAAAGGATCCATGAGCAGCATTCTCACCATCGCCGACCTCAAGGACCTGGCGCGCCGCCGCGTGCCGAAGATGTTCTTCGACTACGCCGATTCCGGCGCCTGGACCGAAAGCACCTACCGCGCCAACGAAGAGGATTTCCAGAAGATCAAGTTCCGCCAGCGCGTGCTTGTCGACATGGACAACCGCTCGCTGGAATCGACCATGATCGGCGAGAAGGTGACGATGCCGGTGGCGCTGGCGCCGACCGGCATGACCGGCATGCAGCATCCGGACGGCGAGATGCTGGCGGCGCAGGCGGCGGAAGAATTCGGTGTGCCGTTCACGCTGTCGACAATGAGCATCTGCTCGATCGAGGATGTCGCGTCGGTGACCAGGAAGCCGTTCTGGTTCCAGCTCTATGTGCTGCGCGACAAGGACTTCGTCTTCGATTTGATCGACCGCGCAAAAGCGGCGAAATGTTCGGCGCTGGTGCTGACGCTCGACCTGCAGATCCTCGGTCAGCGCCACAAGGATATCCGCAACGGGCTTTCGGCGCCGCCGCGAATGACGCCGAAGCACATCTGGCAGATGGCAACAAGGCCGCGCTGGTGTGTCGGCATGGCCGGGACAAAGCGACGGAGCTTCCGCAACATCGTCGGCCATGCCAAGGGCGTCGGCGACCTCGCCTCGCTGTCGTCGTGGACGAAGGAGCAGTTCGATCCGCATCTGTCGTGGAAGGATGTCGCCTGGATCAAGGAGCGCTGGGGCGGCAAGCTGATCCTGAAAGGCATTCTCGACAAGGAAGATGCGCTGATGGCGGCCAGAACGGGTGCCGACGCGATCATCGTATCCAACCATGGCGGCCGCCAGCTCGACGGCGCCTCGTCGTCGATCATGGCACTCGAAGAGATCGCCGACGCCGTCGGCGACACGATCGAGGTGCATATGGACGGCGGCATCCGCTCCGGCCAGGACGTGCTGAAGGCGCTGTGCCTCGGCGCCAAGGGCACCTATATCGGCCGGCCTTTCCTGTACGGCCTCGGCGCACTCGGCAAGGAAGGGGTTACCAAGACGTTGGAAATCATCCGCAAGGAGATGGACATAACGCTGGCACTGTGCGGAAAGCGCGTGGTCACCGACATGGGCAAGGATCAGCTTCGGCGCTAAAGTCCCGTGACGGCATGATCACGGAGGCGACGCAGGCATTGACGGAGCCCGGCATCAGTTTCTACGAGGCGCGCGGACCGCAAGGCATGCGCCTTTACGCGATCGGGGATGTGCACGGCCGGCCCGACCTGCTGACCGCCATGCACCGGCGGATCGAGGCGGAGCTCAGTCAAAGGCCGTCGGTCGATTGGCGCGTGATCCATCTCGGCGACTATGTCGACCGGGGCCCGGACTCCAGGGGCGTCATCGATTTCCTGATCGACGCGCAAAGACGCGATCCGCGTCACCTGATGCTGGCCGGAAATCATGATCTCGGCTTCCTCGATTTTCTCGATGTCCCCGACCCGGACGGGCTGTTCATGCGCTATGGCGGCATCCAGACGGCGCTATCCTATGGCGTGTCACTCGGTGGGGGCAGCGCCTGGTTTGGCCGCGCCGATGCGGCACTGCGGCAAGGGCACGCCGCACTGGTCGAGGCGGTGCCGCAGAACCATGTCGAATTCCTGCGCTCGCTGACCTTTTCAGTGACATTCGGCGACTTCTTCTTCTGCCATGCCGGCATCCGGCCCGGCGTTGCGCTGGCAAGCCAGAGCCGGCAAGACCTGATCTGGATCCGCGAGGTCTTCCACGATCACACCGGTCTTCATCCGAAGATCGTGGTGCACGGCCATACGCCGGTGCCCAAGGCCGAGATCACCGGCAACCGCGTCAATGTCGACACACTCGCCTGGCAGTCGGGCAACCTCACCGCGCTCGTGGTGGACGGCGCGGACAAGCATATCCTGACAGTCACGGGTGAGCCGGCTTAGGGAGGTTGTTGATATTCAGCCGAGGCTGCGGCGTGGAGCCTAGCGAAGCGCGGCGGTGACGCCGTAGCCGTCGACGGCATTGTGGTCGTTGGCCGCGTCGGCGGAATAAATGCCGAGGCCGCACAAGACGATAGCCGACAACATGACAAAGGACAAAAAGGCTGCTTTCACGGACGTCATCTCTTGTTGAGCTTCCTGCATCTATGCACGAGCGGGTTACCAATGCGTTGAAACGCAAAACACGTCGCAAATGTCTGACGGTTTCGCGCTTCTAGGCATGTTCTGTATCGGCGGTGTGTCGCGCGGGTCACAGGAAAGGTTCATCGCGGTTGCACGCAAGATGCAGAGCGGGCGCCTTTTAGGCTGGCGGACAGACACAGGCCAAGGATGAAACGCGTTTTCCCCGGCGGATTTGCCGCCGCGTGCCAAATATGCAACGTCGGCGCTGACAGCCGTCAGATCGCCGGGTATTGTCTCAGGTCTGAGATGATGGCGCCGTTGCGTCGAAGCCCGGCCCACGTGCCCCTACAAAAAGCGCGCCTTTCGAATGAGTGAGCTTAAGATCGTCGCGAGAGGTACGTGGTACTACGACGGCCTGATCCCTTATCGCGTCGAGATCTACGCCTTTCCTGCTCGCGACTCGTCTTCTCGTTTTGCTGAAGACGGGGAACTCACAGGCGAGTACGACGAGAGCATTCCAATCCCAGAGACAAAGGACGGCTTTCTGTACGCATGCACTCCCTTCTTTTCTGGGGAGCATCTTTCGATCGATGACGTGAAGAACTGGGCTGCCGCCCAACCTTGGGCTCCTGTCACATGGGAGTGGACGGGCGACGCAGTTTCAAACTGAGAAGCTACCGATCATCGCCACCCAGGCGCGGGCGATGGCCAGGCCGGCGGCATCGGCTTGCGGTCCGTTGCGGGCCATTTCATCGTCGAGCCGGCCCGCCCATTCAGGATGCCGCTCGGCGATCAGCGGCGCGAAGGACGTGCTCCAGTCGCGAACCATCGGCCGATCGGCCTCGAAATGGAACTGGAAGCCGTAGACGGCGCGGCCGATGCGGAACGCCTGGTTCGCGGCGACGGCGTTGCCGGCCAGCCGCACGGCAGTCTCGGGCAAGACAAAGGTGTCGTCGTGCCATTGGAAGATCGGGAATTTTTCAGGCAAGGCGGCGAGCACCGGATCGGCCTGCGCCGCCGCGGTAAGCGCGACCTCGTGCCAGCCGAATTCCGAGGCACCGCGTATCTGGTTCTCGCCGCCAAAGGCGCGCGCTACCAACTGGCTGCCAAGGCAGATGCCGAGCACCGAGCGATCCCTCTCGCCAAAGTCGCGCGTCAGATCGAGCAGACCCGGGAAATAAGGGCAGAGCTCGTCGTCCAGCGCATTCTGGGCGCCGCCGAGCACCACCATGGCGTGATGCTCGCCGCTATCTTGCGGCAGCGCGTCGCCGCGATAGGGCCGGCGCAGGTCGATATCGGCGCCCGCCTCGACAAGCGCCGCGCCGATCTGACCAAGGCCCTCATTGTCGAAGTTCTGGACAACCAAGACCCGCATCGAAACCTGCTGACATGAAATGATGCAGCGAGCGATATCATGGCGCCAGCATTGCAGCCAACAGGGAATGCCTATGCCACTACAAAACCGGGTCGATCCGTTCGGCGCCATCCATGCCGTGCCGGAGCGCGGCCTGTTCATGGGCAATCGCGGCATCATTCACGACCCCGAGACCAGAACGCTGTTGAAGAAGCGCTGGGCGCTGCAAGCCTGGATCATCTGCGTCTGCGAATACGGCGACGTGCGGCGCGAGCCGATGGGGCGCAACCGGGCTGGCGGCAAGGCCGGCTGGACCGAGCTGTTTTTCCTCGACGAGGTGACGGCACTTGCCGCCGGGCACCGGCCCTGCTTCTTCTGCCGGCGCGAGCGGGCCAGGGATTTTGTCCAGCGCTTCGGCGACGCCTTCGGCATTGCCGAGCCACGCCCGCCGCAACTCGACAAGCGCCTGCACAAGGAGCGCCTGGCATCGGGCGGACCGGCGCCGAGACTGAAACCGGAGGCGCTTGCGGACTTGCCGGACGGCACGATGATCTCGTCGGGAAACAGGGCGTACGCCCTGTTTGACGGCGCCGCGCTGCCCTGGAGTTTCGGCGGCTATGGCGAACCGGTGGGATTCGGCGGTTTTACCGACAGTCCAATCCGCCTGCTCACGCCGGCGACAACTGTTTCGGTGCTAAGGCAGGGCTACAAACCTGTCTGGCACGCCACAGCGGAGACTTGACGCCGGGGACAGCCTCGACCATTCCTCGACGATGCGCGCCAATTACAAGATGCAGCGGCTGTTCGTGCCAGACGGGCTTGGACCGGATACCGAGTTCGACATCGGCCCGCAGCAGAGCCATTATCTCTCGCATGTGCTGCG
The DNA here is from genome assembly GCF_040318075.1 of Mesorhizobium sp. M1328. Taxonomy (NCBI): domain Bacteria; kingdom Pseudomonadati; phylum Pseudomonadota; class Alphaproteobacteria; order Hyphomicrobiales; family Phyllobacteriaceae; genus Mesorhizobium; species Mesorhizobium sp. M1328. The sequence goes on from NZ_JAMYLO010000016.1 coordinate 127,095, forward strand.
GCTCGGCGAAGGCGCCGAGCTTCTGGTCTTCAACGGTCGCGACGGCGAATGGTCGGCGGCGATCGCCACGAAGTCGAAGAAAGCTGTACGCCTGAAGGTGCTGGAGCTGCAGCGGCCGCAGCCGCGGCTGCCCGATCTCATCTATTGCTTCGCGCCGCTGAAGCAAGGACGGCTCGACTACCTCGTGCAAAAGGCGGTGGAGATGGGCGCCGGCATCCTGCAGCCGGTCATCACCCAGCATACGCAAGTGGCAAAACCCGGCATCGAGCGCCTGCGCGCCAATGTCGTCGAGGCGGCCGAACAATGCGGCATATTGGCGGTGCCGGAGCTGCGCGAGGCGGAAAAATTCGAGCGCCTGCTCAGCAACTGGGACCGAGAGCGGCGGCTGATCTTCTGCGATGAGGACGCATCGACCAATAATCCCCTGCCCGCATTGCAGGCGGTGCGGGAGAACAAGCTCGGTCTGCTGGTCGGGCCGGAGGGCGGCTTTTCCGACGAGGAACGCAGGATGTTGAGAGCCCAGCCCTTCGTTACCGCCATTCCGCTCGGGCCGCGCATCCTGAGGGCGGATACGGCGGCGGTGGCGGCACTGGCGCTGATCCAGGCGACAATCGGCGATTGGTGATCAATTCCAGTTACCCTCTGGCTCAGGATTTTTCGCTTGATCGGCTACTGACATTTCGTCCATCTAGCGCCGGCGGTGGGCGCGCGTCCTTTCGGGCGCGCAAAGGACGCTGTAGCATATTGATTGGGCACCTGATCCTTTCCGAAAATCGAAGCCGGTTTTCGGGGTCATGTGCGGAGGGCTATTATGGCGCGCGATACTACCGATTTCCGGCCGATAGAAGGCGTCGACGAACTTGTCGAACACCTGGCCGAAGGCAACAAGCCGCGCGACAAATGGCGGATCGGCACCGAGCACGAGAAATTCCCATTCTATGTCGACGGCAATGCGCCGGTGCCCTATGGCGGCGAGCGCGGCATCCGCGCCATCCTCGAAGGCATGCAGAACAAACTCGGCTGGGACCCGATCATGGATGCCGGCCGCATCATCGGCCTGGTCGAGCCGACCGGCCAGGGCGCGATCTCGCTGGAGCCAGGCGGCCAGTTCGAGCTGTCCGGCGCGCCGCTGGAGACGATCCACCAGACCTGCCGCGAAGGCAATGCGCATCTGGCGCAGGTGCGCGAGATCGCCGAACCGATGGGCATTCGTTTTCTCGGCCTTGGTGGCAGCCCGAAATGGTCGCTGGCCGAGACGCCGAAGATGCCGAAATCGCGCTACGAGATCATGACCCGCTACATGCCCAAGGTCGGCACCAAAGGCCTCGACATGATGTACCGGACCTGCACGATCCAGGTGAACCTCGACTTCGAGAGCGAGGCCGACATGCGCCGCAAGATGCAGGTGTCGCTGAAGCTGCAGCCACTGTCGACGGCGCTGTTTGCCAACTCGCCCTTCACCGAAAGCCGGCCGAACGGCTTGCAGAGCTGGCGCGGCGAGATCTGGCGCGACACCGACAATCAGCGCTCCGGCCTGCTCGACTTCTGCTTCTCGCCCGATTTCGGCTTTGCCGATTATGTCGAATGGGCGCTCGACGTGCCGATGTATTTCGTCATCCGCGACGGCCAGTACCACGACATGACGCACGTCACCTTCCGCCAGTTCATGGCAGGTGCTGCCCGCAACGAATTGCCGGACGGGCTGCCGACGATGGGCGACTGGGCGAACCATCTGTCGACGCTGTTTCCGGACGTGCGGCTGAAGCGCTTTCTCGAAATGCGCGGCGCCGATGGCGGGCCGTGGCGGCGTATCTGCGCGCTGCCGGCCTTCTGGGTCGGGCTGCTCTATGACGCGGCGGCGCTCGACGCGGCCGAGGCGCTGACTTCGAGCTGGAGCTATGACGAAGTGCTGGCAATGCGCAACGCAGTGCCGGAACAGGGCATTTCGGCGCCCTTCCGCAACACGACGTTGCGCGAGATCGCCCGCGACGTGCTCATCATCTCGCGCATGGGACTGAAGAACCGCGGCCGCAAGAACCGCGACGGCTACGACGAGACCTCGTTCCTCAACACGCTCGACGAGGTCGTCGCGCGCGGCACCACCAGCGCCGAAGAGATGCTCTCGGCCTACCACACACGCTGGGGCGGCTCGATCGAGCCGGTGTTCATGGAATACGCGTATTAACGCTTCGCTATCCGCTTGGCCGATGGTCCGGCAAATTTGCTTCAATCAGTGATGGAAACGAACTAGGCTTCTTCTCCAACGAGGATTTTCCCGGAGGAGAAAACAATGCCTTCCTTGTTCGATATTCTGGCGCAGGCCCAGAACGGCAACGGCATGCAGGCGCTGGCCCAGCAGTTCGGGCTTTCGCAGCAGCAGACGCAGGCGGCGGTCGCGGCGCTGCTGCCGGCCTTTTCGCAGGGGCTGAAGCGCAACACGGCGGACCCTTATGGACTCGGCTCCTTCATGACGGCGATGGCCAGCGGGCAGCATGCCAAATATTTCGAGGATGCAAGCCGGGCCTTCTCGCCGCAGGGCCTCGATGAAGGCAACGGCATTCTGGGGCATTTGTTCGGCTCGAAGGACCTGTCGCGCGCAGTCGCCAGCCAGGCCGCGCAGGCGAGCGGCGTCAGCCAGCAGGTCCTGCAGCAGATGCTGCCGGCAATCGCCTCGATGATGATGGGCGGATTGTTCAAGCAGACCACCAACCAGCTAGGCGGGCAGATGCATGCGGCAGGCGGTGGCGGCAATCCGCTCGGCGAGCTCATCGAGCAGATGATGCGGCAGGCGGGCGGCGGCAGCCAGGCGCCGCAACAGACGCAGAGCCCTTACGGCGACAACCCGCTCGGCAAGGTGTTGCAGGACATGTTCGGCGGTGCGCAACAGCCGCAGAACCAGCCTCGGCAGACACAGAACCCTTATGGTGACAATCCGCTCGGCAAGGTGCTGCAGGATATGTTCGGCGGCGGCGCACAGCAGCCGCAAAACCAGCCGCAGCAGACACAGAACCCCTATGGTGACAATCCGCTCGGCAAAGTGCTGCAGGACATGTTCGGCGGTGGCGCACAACAACCGCAGCCGCAGCCGCGTCAGGCGCCCCAGCAGCCCCAGGCGCCGCAGCCGCAGGCCAATCCGAGCGGCAGGCCGAGAAATCCGTTCGACGACCTGTTCGGCAAGATGTTCGAGACGGGCGCCCAGCAGCGCGACGACTACCAGAAAGGCATGGAGTCGATCTTCGACCAGTTCAAGCAGGGCATGGGCCGGCGGTAGGGCTTGTCGCTGACCCACGCGGCGTCGTCATCCTAGGGCGGAGCAAGGAGCGAAGCGACGCGGCGCAGACCCCAGGATCCATGCCGTGAATTGGGAGCGCCGTTGCGGTGCAAAATTCAGCTCCGCTGCATCCTCGGTTGAGGTCACGGCATGGATCCTTGGGTCTGCACTCCGCTTCGCGTCGCTACGCCCAAGGATGACGAAGCAGAGGAAAAATGCCCGGTCCTGGGAGGACCGGGCAGCGCGCAGGCTGGCCGGGGGGATCCGGCAGGGAGTGGGGAGCCTGCGTAACTTGGTGGCGTCGTGCCTCAAAAGGGTTCAATGCGCCCGAACGGCGAAACCACGCGATCAGGCCACCTTGCGGGCAAGATCCTCGATCGTTTCGGCGCGCTCGACCGCGATAACGCGAAGCCTCTCGGTCGGATCGCGGCCAAAGAGTACACCGACAGCGACGTGCAGGTCGGCGCGGGTCAGGCCGATGTCGGCGAGCTCGGCATCCGACATCTCGCCGAGGCGATAAAAGGCGCGGCGGTTTTTCCAGGCGCGGTAAACATTGGCAGCGGCATTGGCCACGCGCGTCGCAACGGCCGGACGCGAGGTGATGCGCGAGGTCTCGGTAGCGAAATCAAACGTAGCCATGTCGGTCTCCTTCACATTCGAACGGGCGAAACCGGTCGATCGGGCGCTGGCGACAGCGGCCGTTCCGGCTTCGATTCACATGCCTTCATGTGGACAATGCGAATTTGCCACGGCGCGATTGATTAATCCAACGAATGTTTCTAATCTTTAGCATCAGCATCAATGATGGATTAGGCCGATGAAAGCGCCGCTCGATCTCGATCAGTTGCAGACCTTCATCTCGATTGTCGACACCGGCAGCTTTACCCGCGCGGCGGAAGCGGTGCATCGGACCCAGTCTGCGGTGTCGATGCAGATGCGGCGGCTGGAGGAACGGATCGGCAAGCCGCTGTTCGAAAAAGACGGCCGCACCAACAGGCTGACCGAGGAAGGCGACAGACTGCTCTCCTACGCAAGGCGGCTGCTCTATCTCAACAAGGAAACACTGGCCGCCTTCGACGACCGCCGGCTCGAAGGCACCATCCGCATCGGCACGCCGGACGATTATGCCGATCGCTTCCTGCCAGAGATCATGGCGCGGTTTGCCCGTTCCAACCCGCATGTCGAACTGACCGTTATCTGCGAACCGACGCCGGGACTGGTCGAACACATCAAGCGCGGCAATCTCGACCTGGCGCTGGTGACGCACAACGACGCGCGCGGCCAGTCGGAAGTGGTGCGCCGCGAACCGCTGCTGTGGGTCACCTCGGCCAACCATGCGACGCATGAACAACCGATCCTGCCGATGGCCTTCGGCCGGCCGAACTGCATCTGGCGGCGGGCCGCCGCCGACGTGCTCGACCAGCAGAACCGCGACTACCGCATCCTGTTCACCAGCTTCTCGGCTACCGTCATCGCCGCGGCGGTGCTTTCCGGCCTGGCGATCTCGGTGCTGCCGGAATGCGCGCTGCGGCCCGGCATGCGGGTGCTGGGCGAGGCCGACGGTTTCGGCGCCCTGCCCGATTGCCGTATCGGCATCATGCGCGGCCAGACCTCGCGGCCGGAGATCGTCGATGCGCTCGCGCGCCACATTTCGGAGAGCCTCGACAATATTTCCGTGCCGCTCGGCGAGGAGACCGGCACGTTCGATTTCGCCGCCCTCGCCTTCGCCAAGATGAAGCGGACCAAGCCGAACCAGATCCTGCCGGGCTGGTGAGGGATCGCGCAATTGGGGCGTACATCGAACACGGCCGCCTTGACGGCGGGCAACAACCGTCCCCCAATCGGCCGATGAGCGACGCAGCATCCGAATCACGCACCAACGCCACCGAATATACGGTGAGCGAGATTTCCGGCGCGCTGAAGCGTACGGTCGAGGACGTCTTCGGCAATGTACGGGTGCGCGGCGAGATTTCCGGCTATCGCGGACCGCATTCCTCCGGCCATGCCTATTTCTGCCTGAAGGACGATCGCGCGCGGCTCGACGCCGTGGTGTGGAAGACCACGATGAGCCGGCTGAAATTCCGTCCAGAGGAAGGCATGGAGGTGATCGCCACCGGCAGGCTCACCACCTATCCCGGAAAATCCAATTACCAGATCGTTATCGACAATCTCGAGCCGGCCGGTGCCGGTGCGCTGATGGCGCTGCTGGAAGAGCGCAAGCGCCGGCTGCAGGCTGAAGGCCTGTTCGATGCGGCGCGCAAGCGCCGGCTGCCGTTCATGCCGTGCGTCATCGGCGTGGTCACCTCGCCGACAGGCGCCGTCATCCGCGACATCATCCACCGCATCAAGGACCGGTTTCCGCTGCACGTGCTCGTCTGGCCGGTGCGGGTGCAGGGCGAGACGGCGGGTGCGGAAGTGACTGCTGCCGTCAACGGCTTCAACGCACTGCCATGGGACGGCGCCATCGCGCGGCCCGATCTGTTGATCGTGGCGCGCGGCGGCGGGAGCCTGGAGGACCTGTGGGGCTTCAACGACGAAGCGCTCGCCCGGGCCGTCGCCGCATCGGGCATTCCGGTGATTTCCGCCGTCGGCCACGAGACCGACTGGACGCTGATCGATCTGGCGGCGGATGTGCGGGCGCCGACGCCGACAGGCGCCGCCGAGATCGCCGTGCCGGTCAAGGTCGACCTCGAAGCGACGCTTGCCGGCCTTGGCGCGCGGTTGAAGACCGCACTGTCGCGCAATTTCGAACGCAAGCGGCAGGCGGCACGCGCGGCAGCCCGGGCACTGCCCTCGCCCGACCAGTTGCTGGCGCTGCCGCGGCGGCGCTTCGACGAGGCGACGAGCCGGCTCGGCCGGGCGCTGTCGGTCAGCGTCGAGCGCAAGCGGGGCAGGCTTCTGGGGCAGCGGCTGACGCCGGCCACCTTGTCGCGGCGCATGAACGAGGCGCGCACACTGACCCGTCGCGACCTCGCCCGTGCGCAAGCGGCATTCTTCGCCATCGTGCGCGAGCGTCGGGCGCGGTTTTCGCGCACGGCCGCGAGACTCTCACCGGCGCCGATCGCCAGACGGCAGAAACTGCAAGGCGATGCCCTGCTGGCACTGACACGGCGGCAGGACCAGGCGATTTCAAGACGGCTGGACCGCCTGCGTGGAAAACTGACGCAGGCCGACCGGCTGCTGGCGACGCTCTCGCACAAGGCCGTGCTGGCGCGAGGCTTCGCGCTGGTCAAGGATGTGGACGGCGCCGTGGTCAAGCACGCGGCAGAAGTTGTGTCGGGGATGGCGCTTTCGCTGGAGTTCGCCGACGGCACCGCCGATGCAGTCGCCATCAGTGGCACGGCGCGGCCGAAGACGGTTGCCAAGCCCGCGGCCAAGCTCAAGGCGCCGGGCGGCCAAGGTTCGCTTTTCTGAGGAAAAAATGACCGACCCGCATCTTGCGACGCCCTCGGGCAAACTGCGCGCCCGCGCCTTCGCGATCCCATTCGATGGCACGCCAAGCCGCTTCAATGCCATCACCGATGTGCCCGGCGTGACGGTCGGCTATACCACGCTGATCTCAGGGGACGGGCCGCTCGTCGTCGGCAAGGGTCCGGTACGCACCGGCGTGACCGCGATCCTGCCACGGCCCAGAGACGAGTTGGCCGTCCCTGCGTTTGCCGGCGTGTTCAGCGCCAATGGCAATGGCGAACTGACCGGCTCGCATCTGATAGAGGAGCTCGGAGCGTTCAACCTTCCCATCACCATCACCAACACGCATTCCTGCGGCGTCAGCCGCGACGCAACGTTGCGCTGGATGCAGATGGTGCTGCCGCAATCGCTCGACAGCGCCTGGGCGCTGCCGGTGGCGGGCGAGACTTACGACGGCTTCCTCAACGATATCAACGGCCATCATGTGAGCTTCGAGCACGTGTTTTCCGCGCTCGAAACGGCTGAAACCGGGCCGATCGAAGAGGGTAGCGTCGGCGGCGGCACCGGCATGATCACCTTCGGCTTCAAGGCAGGGTCCGGCACATCCTCGCGCAGCGTCGACTGGAACGGAGCGCGCTTCACGATCGGCTGCTTCGTCCAGTCGAATTTCGGTGCACGGCGAAACCTCGTGATCCGTGGCATCAGGGCCGGAGCAGAACTCGCCGAACCGGCGATCCGGGACAACACGCCGCGAGCGGAAAAGAGCTCGATCATCGCGATCGTGGCCACCGATGCGCCGTTCATGCCGCATCAGATGAAACGGCTGGCGAAACGCGTGCCGCTCGGCGTCGCGCTGACCGGCGGCTATGGATACAATTCATCCGGCGATATTTTTCTGGCCTTCAGCACGGCCAATGCCGATGCCGCGCGCGGCGCGGCCGGCAAGCTGGTCAGCGCCGGCTATATACCGGATGCCGACATCAACCCGTTCTTCGACGCCGTCGTTCAGAGCGTGGAGGAAGCAATCCTCAATGCTCTGGTCGCCAATGAAGACATGACCGGGCGCGACGGCAATTTCGTGCCAGCATTGCCGAAAGGGTGGCTTAAGGAGAGATTTGGCAAAGCTGCGCGGCGATGAGACGGCGCAACTGCATCAGACAGGCAATGTTGGCCCGGCAGGTTTTGCCGGGGCGATCCGTCAGCCGGCAGGCTTGTTCGAGTTCCGCTCGTCCTGTTCGGCCTCGGCCGCCTCTTCGAGCCTCGAAGCAATGAGTTCCTGAATGTCGCCGACCTCTTCCTGAATATCCTCCAGGGGTATGCCGGCTTCGGCGGCCTTGGCCGCACATTCCCTGGCGAGGGTCTCGGCCTGCTTCTCGATCCTGGCTGGCGAGGGCTGGCAGTGGACTTTTTCGCCAATCCACCCGCGCAGGAACTCGATCGCGTGTTCACTCATACTGCTGTTTCCCTAGCGGCTATGCCGGTTGGTAATCATAAACGTCGGCATCTTCGAAAAGATGCGTGCTGCCATTCGAGCCGAGTCGGCTTCGCCCGGCAAGCCGAACTTGTCCGAGGTCCACAGAGCTGAAGGGAATGGAGGGTTCAAGGAGCACGTTCTAGTTCTTGAGGACTGATTCTCTCGACGAAACTCGTTCGACCCGCGCTATTGTTTCTATTTGCTTTTTTTCGATTTTCAAGCCGTTTTAGATCACAATAAATGTCACAATAGCTAGCACTTTTACCGCGCTCTCGCTGGCAAGACGTAAAAGGCGAGCCGTCAAAGCCGCCGCTATATAGTGACAACCATTTGCAATGTCGACTCTGCTCGCGATCCTGCTTCTTTCCGCCGCGCTTGCTGGGAAATATGTGGTGTGACGGTATCGCCGATGCAACGCTGAGCGCCTCGGGCGAGGCGTGCAGTATTTTTCCGCAGGCAATCTGATGGCATTCGAGGAAATGGGCGGCGATAACTGGATCGAAATGCCGTCAGCCACCATCGTTGGTTCTCAAAATCCCTGTCTCGACCCGGCTCTCTACCGCTGGCGATAGAAGATCATGCCGCCATGATAGAGAACGCCTTCGACGAACTCACCATCCGCGGTGAAGCCCGTATCGTCCCAGTATTCTACGTGGTTGCCCTGGACTTCATAGCGTCCCCGGTAGGCGCTCTCGCGGTCACCGCGCGCCTCGTCATAACGGCCGTTCGGCAGGAGTTCGTGCCTGATATGGCGATCCTCGGTGACCCACAGTCCGACGTAAGGATGATCTTGGTGCGTCATTGGTTCCTCTGCAAGGATTGGAGTTGAAGGAAGGGTCAGGCCGGTTGGAGCTACAGAAACGGCAATACCCGTAAGCACTGCGGCCAAAGTGGATCGCATCAATGCGCCGCCTTCGTCGGACGCACGACGATCTCGTTGACGTCGACATCGTCGGGCTGTTCGATTGCGTAGCGCACGGCCCTGGCGATCGCATCGGGTTGCAGGGCAATAGCACGCCACGCTTTCATGGCAGCGGCAGCGGCTTCGTCGGAGATCGTGTTCGCCAGCTCGCTTTCCACCACGCCAGGATGAATGCAGGTTACGCGGATATCGTCACTCTCCTGGCGGAGCCCATCGCAAATCGCGCGGACAGCGTATTTCGTTGCGCAATAAACGGCAGCCGTGGGCGAGACGGCCAGTGCGCCGATGGAACCGATATTGATGATATGCCCGGAGCCACGTGCCGTCATCTCAGGCAGGACCGCCGCGATGCCGTACAGAACACCCTTGATGTTGACGTCCACCATCAGCTCCCACTCGTCGACCTTCATAGCTGCCATGGCCGACAGCGGCATGACGCCCGCATTGTTGACGATGACATCGACCTGGCCCCATTCGGCCCGGGCGGCATCGGCGAATGCTGCGACATCCTCCCTCCTGGTGACGTCGAGCGCTCGCACGCGAACCGTTCCACCAGCTGCCTCGATTTCGGCCGCAAGCGCTTCAAGGCGGTCGGTGCGGCGTGCGCCGAGGATCAGCTTCGCACCTGCCGCGCCAAGTTCGCGGGCGATGCCAGCACCGATGCCGCTGGAGGCACCGGTGATCAGAACAACTTTGTTCATCGTCATCGAGATGATCCTTTTGGTTCTGTGATTATTTTCACGATGTGAAGGGATGGCGTGCGGGTGAGCTCCCGCGGTGCGTCAGCCTTATTTGGGGTCACTGGGCGGTGTAGCCACCATCGACCAGAAGCAAGGCCCCGGTGATGAAGCTGGATGCCGGCGAGGCAAGAAAGGCGATGGCCTCGGCAACTTCTTGCGGCTGGCCGATCCGGCCGATTGGATGCGCGTTGCCAAAGCTGCGCAGCATCTCCCGGCCATTCTCCACCACACCTTCCATGATGTCGGTTTCGATCACGCCAGGGGCAACGGCGTTGCAGCGAATGCCCATGCGCCCATATTCGATCGCGATCACCTTGGTCAGCTGTGCGACGGCCGCCTTGGAGGAGGCATAGGCCGCCTGCGTCTCGAAGGCCGCGACGGCCGAGATCGACGAGACATTGACGATCGCGCCGCCACCGCTGGCGGCCATCAATTCCACCGCGGCACGGGCGGTGACAAAGCTGCCGCGCGCATTGATCTGCAGAATGCGGTCATAGTCGTCGACCGAGGTCTCGGTCAGACGTTTGTTGAGCGTGCGACCGGCATTGTTCACGACGATGTCCAGTCGTCCGAAGCGCTTCGCGGCGAGTTCGACCGAGCGTCTGGCCAGATCCTCGTCGGCGACATCGCCGACCAAGGTCGCCACATCCTCGGCTTCCAATTCGCGTACGCTGTCGCTGAGATCGCTTGCCACGATCCGGGCGCCCCGCGCCCGCAGCAGTTCCGCCGCGCAGCGGCCGATGCCGCGTGCCGCGCCCGTCACGAGGGCGACTTTTCCATCCAGGTCCCAGGAGGAAGGGGGTGATGTCATGGAATATCTCCTTTGTCGGCCGGCTTCGGCTTGGATCGGGAGGATCAAGCCTTCTTGCCGTTGCGACAGAGATAGAGCCATGGCATTGTCGCGATAACCCGCCCGCTGTTAACCTCCATGGTAAGTATGGCTAACCAATGGACATCGATCTCAATGCAATTGCCGTCTTCGTCGCCGTGGCCGAGGAACGCAATTTTCGCGCTGCGGCAGACCGTCTGGGCGTGACTCGCTCGGCGGTAAGCCAGAGCATCCTCAGGCTTGAACAGCGCCTTGGCATCGCATTGCTGCAGCGCACGACACGCAGCGTTAACCTGACCGAAGCGGGCGAGAGCCTGCTGGCGAGCGTCGCACCGGCGATAGCCGATGTGAACGCGGCAGTCGAAGCCACCACGGAATTTCTGGACAGCCCGCGCGGCCGCCTGCGGATCGCGGTTTCGTCGATCGCAGAGGCCTTTCTGTCGGGACCGTTGCTGGCGTCCTTTGCAGAAAGGTTTCCCGAGGTGCATCTGGATATTGTCGTCACCGACGAGGAATTCGACATCGTTGCCGAAGGCTATGATGCGGGAGTGAGGCTCGGCGAAGTGATCGAGCAGGATATGATTGCAGTGCCGGTATCGGGCGATCAGCGACAGATGGCCGTCTGCGCCCCGCGCTATCTCGAAAAGTTCGGAGCACCCGCCCATCCGCGCGAGCTTGTGGCTCATCGCTGTATCGGCTGGCGGCCGGCGCCGGGAGTTTCGCCCTATCGGTGGGAGTTTGGCGAGGACGGGCGCGAGTTCGACGTGGCGGTTGCGCCCGAGATCACCACCAACGACATGTGGCTGATGATCCGGCTGGCCGTTGCTGGCGCCGGGATCACGTTCGGCATGGCGGACACATTCCGCCCCTGGATCGACCGCGGCGAGCTCGTGCAAATCCTCGACGGCTATTTTCCGCCGTTTGCGGGCTTCTATCTTTATTTTCCCAGCCGACGGAATATCGCGCCGAAGCTGAGAGCCCTCGTGGATCACCTGCGCGGTGCGCGTCAGGCGGGATCGCAGGTGACCGCGCCAGGGTCGTAGAGATCGCTTGGCGCTATTGGTCAGAAACCTGGCTGAAAGCTGAATGGTACCGTTGGCTGGGATCGAACCAGCGACCTCCGGATCCACAATCCGGCGCTCTAACCATCTGAGCTACAACGGCACGCTTGCCCGAGCGAGATCCAGACGGAACGTTCCCGCTCTGTCGTTCGGCGATGCGTCCATACGGGCTATCGGAGTTTAATTCAAGGCTTTTGGCAAAGCAAAAGATCGCTCCGGCATCGCGTCATTTTTCGCCGGACAAAGAAAAGGCCGGCGGGAGGAGGTGCCGGCCTTTTCCTGTTACGAGCCAGCGGGAGGAGGTGCTGGCTGGTTATCCCGGTGAGCAGAGGGAGGAGGTTCCACCCGCCGGGTATTCACTTAGACCACTATATCGCACATCTATTTGTCTGACGAAATGCGACCTTTTGATGCATCATCAAACTGTGTGCAAATATTAGGCGATCTTAATTTCTTTCACGGCCTTCTCGAAGGCGGTCTTGATCGGCTTGGATACGTCCTCGGCCGCCTTGGCAGCAACCGCCTGGAAGTCCTTGGCCTGCTCGACGGTCATTTCGACGCGCTTGCGCAGGAAAGCGGTCTGCAACTCGACGACTTCCGACAGCGACTTGGCGCCGATCAGGGCCTCGAAATGCGAGAAGCCGGCTTCGGCATTGGCGCGCAGGGCGGCGATGGTCTTGAGCGACAGCTCGCTGGAAACGGTTTTGGCGGTCTCGTAGGTCGACTCCAGAGCTTTCTGGGTCTCCTCGGCGCCGGTCTTCAGCTTGGCATAGGCCTCTTTCGACTGCTCGACGCCCTTTTCGGCGAAGGCGCGAATCTGGTCGGTGGCCTTGGAAGCGTCGAAGCTCGGGAATTCAACGTTTTCGATCGTGTCAGTCTTGGTCCTGGACATTTTCCATCCTTTTCAGCGCAGCGGCTTTGACAGAAAGCCGTCTCGTTCATCTATCATGGCAATATAAAGGCAAATTTTGTGCATTGCAACATGTTTGTTGCATCGCACCATAATTATTTGTTCGTGGCGTTAACCACGCGCCTAGAGATTCCGTTGGTTGCACGCTATGACTTGTGGACCTTCGCGCCGTCGGCTTTTATTAACAAAGCGTTAACCGCAAATTGCCCGCTCTGTGAGGGTCGCCAAGCGCATGCCGGCTGAAAACTACTCCTTCCTCGATGTCGCCGTGCTCGACGCCGTCCGCCTGCGCTTCGCCGCAGGCGACGCGATCGCCATTCTGTCGGCAGATCTCGAGCAGGTGATCTGGGCCAACGGTCCCGGCGCAGCGGTATTCGGCTATCCCGACATCGGCGCGATCATCGGCGCCTCGGCAGGATTGCCGCTGATCGCCAGGCGCCAGATCATGGCGACCAGCGGTTTTCCGCAGATCGGCCGCGACCGTGCCATCACCGTCCGGCTGGCGACCGGCCTGACCAGCCGCGCGGTTGGCTTCCTGGCCAGCGCGGTGACCATGCCCGATGGCGAGGAAGCAATCATGCTGGCGCTGCCGGCGGCGCAGACCGGCTCGCGCAGTGCGGCCGAGATCGCCGATCGCGCCATCAGTGGCTTTACCGAAGATGGCCACTACATCGCCTTTGTCGACGCCAAGGGCAATATCGACGCCGCATCGGACGGCTTTTCGGCGCTCGGCATCCGGCCTGAGACGCTGGCCGCACTTGTCGCCGACGTGGCGAACGAGAGCGACCGCATCGTCAAGCGCCTGGTTCCGGGTGGATCCAGCTCCTATCCGGCGGGCCTTGCCCGGCTGACGGACGAGCGGCACCTGCTGGTGGTGATCGACGAGGACCGGCTTGAGGGCGAGGCTCCTGTCGCCGAGCGCGTTGGCGCGGAAAGCAGCAGCGAGGCAGCAGCGGCGCCGAGCGATGGCGATCTTCCCCAGCCAACGGATCAGGACAACGAGCAGCCAATCGCCAGCACCGGCGCGGCGGAGATCAACCTTGCAGCGATGGAAGGCACCTCCGCATCGGCGGAGCACGAACCTGCCGACGCGGCTGACGATCAGCACACGGCTGGCGAAGCGCCAACGCAGCATGACCATTGGTACTTCAATGCCGGCGACGACGCGCAGGTCCCGCCCGGGGCAGCTGCGTCCGGCAAAGTCGAGACCAGCCCGGACGCTTCGCAGGCCGGCGCGGATGCTTCGCCGGAAAGCGCCGCAAAAGCCACCAAAGCCGCCTCCCCGGCCGAACGCCGCGCTTCGGTGATCGATCGCACCGCCGCGCCCATGCGTTTCGTCTGGCGTACCGACGCGGAGGGCCGGTTCAGCGCCCTGTCGCCGGAATTTGCCGAGCTCGTCGGCAAGCCTGCCGCTGACGTGATCGGACGCCGGTTCGAGGATGTTTCGGCCGCCTATGGCCTCGATGCTTCTGGCGAGATTGCCGGCCTGCTCGAACGGCGCGACACTTGGTCCGGCCGCTCCGTGCTGTGGCCGGTCGCCGGCACCGATCTGAAGATACCCGTCGATCTGGCGGCGCTCCCGGTTTACAGCCGCAGCCGCGTTTTCGAAGGTTTTCGCGGTTTCGGCGTGGCAAGGAGCGGCGATGCGGTGGTCGATCCCAATGCCGTCGGCAAGGCCCTTGTCGCCGAGGAGAAGCCTGCCGAGACCATCGAGCCGAAAGCCGTTGAACCTCTCCCCGAGACACCGAAACCCGCCGATCCGTTCAGGGGCGAAGTGCCGGCATTGACCATCGTGCCAAAGCCCGAGCGGCGCTTTGCCGACAAGGTGATCCGGCTGGCCGAGCACCGGCAGCCGGCCAACGACAAGGGCCTGTCGACGCTGGAACGCAGCGCGTTTCGCGAGATTGGCGAGCGTCTCAAGAAGGACAACACCCCGGCCGAAGAACAGCCCAGCGCCGGAAGGCCGAAGCCGGTTGCGACCAAAGTGGAGGCAGCCGGCAAGGCCGACGAGCCAAAGCTGAAAGAAGCCGGCCCGACGGACAAGGGTGAGATGCCGGCACAAGGTCTGGAAAGCGGGGCGGCTGCCGCCGAACCGCCCGAGGCCGATGCCGAGGACCAGAAGGATCTTGCCCGGCTCGACGGCGAGCAGCCCGATGATGCGGTAGCAGAGGCGCAAGCCGGCGAACCCGTCACACTTCCTGTTTCCGGATCGCTGCTCGACTATGCCGACCGCGAACCCAGCGATGAAGCGCAGGAAGGCGTTGAGCCCAACACGAACCGTCGAACGATCGTCGCCGAAGCGCCGCAGGATGGCGACGACGACAGCATGACGGCCGAAGATTTCCGTGACGCCGAGGACAGCGAGGATTGGTCCGAGGACAGCGCAGCCGCAGCCGACGTTGCCGGCCAGGTGCCGCCCATCGAGCGGCCGCAGGCACCGCCGCTCAAACTCGACGGCTTCGTGCCGTCGGCGTTTGCCGGAGAGGACAACAAGGGGCCCGATACCTCGATCCTCGGCAAGCTGCCAGTGCCAGTGCTTATCCATTCCGGCGACCAACTGCATTACGCGAACGACGAATTCCTCGGCTTGACCGGCTATGCAACGCTCAATGCCCTGGACGAGGCCGGCGGGCTCGGCGCCCTGTTTGCCGACCCTTATGCGGACGACGGCAGTTCCGACGGCGGCGACCGCGCTCTGCGGCTGAAGACGCGCGACGGTCAGGAGTTTCCGATCGACGCGATTTTACGCTCCGTCCCCTGGGGAAACGGCAAGGCGCTGATGCTGGTCGTACGCCGTTCCGGCGACGACGAAGTAGCAGCCATTCCACATGGCGCCGCCGACGACCAAACGCAGCCGGATGTTTCCGAGCTCAAGGCACGCATTGCCGAAATGCGCACCATCATCGACACCGCCACCGACGGCGTCGTGCTGATCGGCCGTAACGGAACGATCCGTTCAATTAGCCGTCCGGCGGAAGCGCTGTTCGGCTTCGACAGCGACGAGGTGACCGGCAAACCGTTCGTCTCGCTGTTTGCGATCGAAAGCCAGCGCGCGGCGCGTGACTATCTCGAGGGGTTGTCGGAGCCCGGCGTTGCAAGCGTGATGAACGATGGCCGCGAGGTGATCGGACGCGAGGCGCAGGGGCGCTTCATTCCGCTGTTCATGACCATCGGCAGGCTGCCCAACGACAGCGGCTTCTGCGCGGTGGTGCGCGACATCACCCAGTGGAAGCGGGCCGAAGAGGACCTGACCCAGGCGCGCGCGGTCGCCGAACGCGCCTCGTCGCAGAAGACCGATTTTCTGGCCCGCATCAGCCACGAGATCCGCACACCGCTCAACGCCATCATCGGCTTTTCCGAGCTGATGGTCGACGAGAAATTCGGGCCGGTGGCCAATGACCGCTATCGCGACTATCTGCGCGACATCAACCGTTCGGGCAACCACGTGCTCGATCTGGTCAACGACCTGCTCGACATTTCGAAAATCGAGGCCGGCCAGCAGGAGATGGCCTATGAGGCGGTGTCGCTCAACGACACACTGGCCGAAACCGTGGCGATGATGCAGCCGCAAGCCAACCGGGAACGCGTCATCATCCGCTCCAGCTTCGCCTCGCGGCTGCCGGAAGTGGTGGCCGATCTGCGCAGCGTGCGGCAGATCGCGCTCAACATCCTGTCGAACGCCGTCCGCTACACGCAGGCCGGCGGCCAAGTGATCGTGTCGACGGCCTACGAGATCTCCGGCGATGTCGTCATGCGCGTGCGCGATACCGGCATCGGCATGAGCCAGTCCGAGATCGAGCAGGCGCTGAAGCCGTTCAAGCAGATCAATGCACTGAAGCGCGGCCGCGGCGACGGCACCGGTCTCGGGCTGCCGCTGACCAAGGCGATGGTCGAAGCGAACCGTGCCCGGTTCACCATCAACTCGACGCCCGGCGAGGGAACCTTGGTCGAAGTCGCCTTTCCCTCGACCCGCGTGCTCGCCGGTTAGCTATGGTTGCGCAAAGAAAAAAGGCGTCCAACAGGACGCCTTGAGAAATTGGAATTGCTGTCACAACGGGGCTTGAGCGAATCAGATCCTCTCGGGGCTAAGAGGAACGGGATTTCTCCCTCAAGTTACACACGACTATCGATGCCGGGCCTTAACAAATCCTTACCGCCACGCCGGAAAATTTACCAATGTGTACCACTCATGAAATCTAGGTAAATTCCGAAGAGACAATTCGTTAACGATACCGGAGACCTCAAGACGGGCTCCACCTTGGACCCCGGGGTCAGTCGGCAAGCTGCGGCAGGTTGCGGAACAGCTCGAGCGCTTCAGGATTGGCGAGCGCTTCCTTGTTCTTGATGGCGCGGCCATGCACCATGTCGCGTACCGCGAGCTCGGTGATCTTGCCCGATTTGGTTCGCGGAATATCGCTGACGGCGACGATCTTGGCCGGCACGTGGCGCGGGCTCGCCCCGGTGCGGATTTTCGCGCGGATGCGTTTTTCCAGCTCGGCATCGAGCTCGACGCCGGCCGCCAGCCGCACGAACAGCACGACACGAACGTCATTGTCGAAATCCTGGCCGATGCATAGTGCTTCGAGGATTTCCGGCATTTGCTCGACCTGATTGTAGATCTCCGCTGTGCCGATCCTGACACCGCCCGGATTGAGTGTGGCGTCGGAACGGCCATGGATGATCAGGCCACCATGGACAGTCCATTCGGCGAAATCACCGTGGCACCAGACATTGTCGAAACGTTCGAAATAGGCGGCTTTGTATTTCCTGCCGTCAGGGTCGTTCCAGAAGCCGATCGGCATCGCCGGAAACGCCTTGGTGCAGACGAGCTCGCCCTTCTCCTGGCGGAGCGGCCGGCCGTCATCGTCCCAGACATCGACGGCAAGGCCGAGGCCGGGCCCCTGTATCTCGCCGGTCCATACCGGTTCGATCGGCACGCCGAGCACGAAGCAGGAGACGATATCGGTGCCGCCGGAGATCGAGGCGAGATGCACGTCTTTCTTGATGCCCTCATAGACGAAACGGAAATCTTCCGGCGATAGCGGCGAGCCGGTCGAGGAGATGGTGCGCACGCTGGAAAGATCATGCGTGCGGATCGGCTTCAGGCCGGCCTTGCGCACGGAATCGATGAATTTGGCCGAGGTGCCGAAATACGTCATCTTTTCGGCATCGGCGAAGTCGAACAGCGCATTGCCGTCCGGGTAGAAGGGCGAGCCGTCGTAGAGCAGCAAGGTGGCGCCCGATACCAGGCCCGACACCAGCCAGTTCCACATCATCCAGCCGCAGGTGGTGAAGTAGAAGAAGCGGTCGCCGTCGAGCAGGCCGGCATGCAGCCGTTCTTCCTTGACATGCTGGATCAGCGTTCCGCCGGCCGAATGGACAATGCATTTGGGAATGCCGGTCGTGCCCGACGAAAACAGGATGTACAGCGGATGCGAACACGGCAGCCTCTCGTAGCTGACAGGCCTGGCGCCAAAGGGTGACAGCGCCTCTTCCAGCGAAGCCGCCTTGCCGATGGTCGCCGCGACGTCGAGCGAGGTGCCGAGATAGTCGACAATGAGGACTTTGCGGACGGTGGCGAGCTTGCCCGCCACGGCCGCGATCTTGTCGGCGACTTCGATCGCCTTGCCATTGTACCAGTAGCCGTCCGGCGCGATGAATATGACAGGCTCGATCTGGCCGAACCGGTCGAGAACACCCTGCTCACCGAAATCTGGGGAGCAGGACGACCAGACGGCGCCGATCGAGGCGGCAGCCAGCATCGCAGCAACCGTTTCCGGCATGTTGGGCATCATCGCGGCGATGCGGTCGCCCTTCTTCACCTTGAGCGACAGGAAAAGCTGCTGCAGGCGCGAGGTCAGCGCATGCAGCTCGTTCCAGGACAGCCGCCGCTCGACCTTGTCCTCGCCGCGAAAGACGATTGCGTCGCCAAGCCCGGTTTTCTTCAGGAGATTCTCGGCGAAGTTCAGCTTTGCCTCAGGAAAGAAGGTCGCGCCGGGCATCTTGTCGCCATCGACCAGCACGCGTTCGCCCTTGTCGCCGACGATGCCACAAAAGTCCCAGACCAGGCTCCAGAAGGTCTCGCGATCATCAATCGACCAACGATGCAGGTCGGTATAGGAGGAGAAAGCCTTGCCGGCCATGCTCGCCGCGGCGTTCATGAAGGCGGTCATCGGCGCCGCTTCGATCTGCTCTTGCGTCGGGATCCAGAGCGGTGCGTCGTCAGCCATCATTGTTCCTCCGCAGGCTGCATCGCTTATGCATATCGCGATGCAGCAGGGCAAGATTTTGTTGGACCGCGCCGGTCAGGGTGTGCGCAAATGCCATCGCCGGGCCATAAAGACTTGAAATGCGTCAGCCGTCGGTTACACCCGTCGGGCGATTTTGTCGGAATGGAAGCATACGGGGCGATATGCCATCACCTTTGATCCGACGCGGAATATGGGCGATCGGCGCAGCCGTCATCGTCATCGCGCTGGTTGTCGCAGCCTTGCCGTTGATCGCCTCGACTCGCATCGTACGCGACCGTATCGCGTGGGAAATGAGCGCGTGGAGTGGTTTCCGGGTCACCATCGACGGCGCGCCGCGCATCGAGGTCTGGCCGAATTTCCGGGCGATCCTGAGCGACGTGACGCTGTCGCAATGGACGGAGACGGATGCGCCGCCCGTGGTCGAGGCCGAACGGGTCGAGGTCGACCTCTCGGCCATGGCGGCGCTGCGGGGCGACGTGGTGTTTTCGACAGCGCGGCTGGTGCGACCGACGATCAGGGTCCAGCGTACCGCGAGCGGGTTTTTCCTGCCAGCGATTCCCACCGGCGGGCGCATTACGCGTTCGATCGATGCTGCCCGCGCGGTGATCAACACAAATCCCGCCAAGCCGGATCTCGGCAACCTGCCGACAGATCCGTTCGGCACAGTCGAGTTCAGGGACGGCCGCGTAGTGGCTGCCATCGGCGGCAAGGACCAGGAGATACTGAGCAGCCTGAGCGGCCAGGCGAACTGGGCCGCGATGAACAGCAATGCGACGCTGTCGGCGACCGGGATATGGCGCGGCGAAAGCGTTGCCATCGACGCCGCATCGCCGAACCCGCTTGTGCTGTTTGGTGGCGGCACAGCACCGGTCACGTTTTCCTTCAAGGCGGCACCGGCCAGTTTTTCGTTCGACGGCCGCGCCAGCATGTCGGAAAACGGCTATTTCGACGGCCAGGCAAAATTCGCCGCACCTTCGCTCCGACGCGTGCTCGAATGGTCGCAGGCCGGCATCGCGCCCGGTGCCGCAATCGGCTCGATCTCGGTTTCAAGCAAGATCACGGCGACGGCCGGGCGCATCAAATTCGAAAACACAGCCCTGACCCTCGACAACAATCCCGGAATGGGCGCGCTGGACTTCACCTACGGCGAGGCACTGCCGGTGATCTCCGGCACACTTGCTTTCGATACGCTCGACCTCAGATCGTTTCTCTCCGCCTTTACCCCGGTGCCATCCGCCGGCGGCACCGGTCCGGGCGAAATCGATACGAGCTTCGCCGACCGGATCAATCTCGATCTCAGACTGTCGGCGGCGCATGCCACGGCCGGCGCCATCCAGCTTGCCGACGTCGCCGCCACCGCCCAGGTCAAGAACGGCCTTGCCGTCTTCGACATCTCGGATGCATCCGCCTTTGGCGGCAACGTCCAGAGCAGCGTCCGTTTCGACCGCAAGCCCGCCGGCACCGAAGTCGAGATCCGGCTGCTCGCTTCCGATATCGACGGCGGCGCTTTCGGCACCGCGGCCGGGATGACGCGGCTGGTGCCGATCGGCACTGGAACCGTTTCGGTCATCCTCAAGGGGCCTGGCAGAACCTGGGACTCCATTTTCGAAAACGCCAATGGCTCGCTGTCCGCGACGTTCGGCGCGGGTGCGCTGAGCCGGCTTAACCTGCCGGCGTTCCTCAAGCACACCGAACAGGGCGGATTCTTCGCGCTGGACGACGTCTCGGACGGAACGCTGCCGATCGACGGGGCCGAGCTCAAGGCGAGCATTTCGAACGGCGTGGCGCGCATCGACAAGGCCGAGGTGAATTCCGCGCAATACAAGATCTGGCTTTCCGGCATCGCATCCTATGCCGGACGCGGGCTGGCACTGTCCGGCGGCATCGTCCAGCCGAGCCAGGCTGCCACGCAGACGAACGGCCAGGCGCCCAAGCAGTCGTCGTTCTTCGTCGGCGGCACGTGGAGCACGCCGTTCATCTCGCCGATAAGCCGCGGCGTCTCGGGAGAGTAGCGAGCCCTTCAACCTCGCTGCGCGGCCCGCTCGTCGCGCTGGCGCTGCACCTCGCGCCGTTTGTTTGCGAGCGAAGCGATGATCACGCCAACTGCGACGACCGCGATCAAGATGGTGCAGGCCGCGTTGATTTCCGGCGTCACGCCAAGGCGAACCTGGCTGTAGATCTTCATCGGCAGCGTCGTGGCGCCAGGCCCCGAGGTGAAGCTGGCAATAACCAGATCGTCGAGCGACAGCGTGAAGGCCAGCATCCAGCCGGAGACGATAGCCGGCATGATAACCGGCAGCGTGATCTGGAAGAAGGTCTTCACCGGTGGCGCACCGAGGTCCATCGCGGCCTCTTCCAGCGAACGATCGAAAGTGATCAGGCGCGACTGAACCACTACCGCAACGAAGCACATGGTTAGCGTTGTGTGGGCAAGCGTCACCGTCAGAAAGCCGCGGTCGAGGCCGACGGCGACGAAGAGCAGCAGCAGCGACAGGCCGGTGATGACTTCAGGCATGACCAGCGGCGCAAACACCATGCCGGAAAACAGCAGCCGGCCGCGAAAGCGCGTGTAGCGTGTCAAGGTGAGCGCCGCCAGCGTGCCGAGCACGGTCGCCACGGTTGCCGAGATGACGCCGACCCGGGCCGTCACCCAGGTGGCGTCCATCAGACCCCGGTTGTGGAACAGCGAGACGTACCATTTCGTCGAGAAGCCGCCCCAGACGGTGACCAGCTTCGACTCGTTGAAAGAGAACACGACGAGCAGGACGATCGGCAGGTAAAGAAAGGCAAAGCCGAGCACGATCGAAATGATGTTGAAGCGGCTCCAGGTCGCATTCATTGGTCCTGCTCCTGGGCGCGCGCCTGGGCTCGCTGGAAGAGCATGATCGGCACGATCAGCAGCAGCAGCAAGATCACGGCGACGGCGGACGACACCGGCCAGTCACGGTTGGCGAAGAACTCGTTCCACAGCGTCCTGCCGATCATCAGTGTCTGCGAGCCGCCGAGCAGGTCGGGGATGACGAACTCGCCGACGGCAGGAATGAACACCAGCAGGCAGCCGGCGATCACGCCGGGCAGCGACAGCGGGAAGGTGATTTTCCAGAAGGCGCTGGTCGGCGGGCAGCCAAGATCCTTGGCCGCCTCGATCAGCGTATGGTCCATTTTCTCCAAGGACGAATAGAGCGGCAGCACCATGAACGGCAGATAGGAGTAGACGATGCCGATGAAGATCGCCGTATAGGTGTTGAGGATGATCAGCGGCTGACTGATGATGCCGCTGGCGAGCAGCAGCTGGTTGAGCAGGCCCTCGGGCTTGAGGATGCCGATCCAGGCGTAGACACGGATCAGGAACGAGGTCCAGAATGGCAGGATCACCAGCATCAGCAAGGTCGGGCGGATCGTCGCCGGGGCGCGCGCCATGCCATAGGCTATGGGATAGCCGACCAGCAATGTCAGGACCGTCGAGATGGCGGCGACGATGACGCTCGTCACATAGGCGTTGAAGTAAAGCGCATCCTGCGTCAGCCAGGTATAGTTATCGAAATTGAGCGCGCCGAATTCCGAGATAAACCCGGAAATGCCGCTGCGGAAATCGAGGACTGGCGTGTAGGGCGGCATGGCGATCGCCGTCTGCGACAGCGAAATCTTGAAGACGATGATGAAGGGGACGAGAAAGAAGAACAGCAGCCAGAGATAGGGCACGATGATGACGAGACGGCTAACGAAGGCCGCTCCCAGCCTGACCAAGGCGGATTTGCCGGCAGCGCTTGCCGGAGAGCTTGTTGCGGCAGTGACAGCGGACATGATCAGTTCCTACCGTGTCAGGACGACGCCGGCGTCGGGGCGGAAAGAAACCCAGGCGCGGTCGTTCCAGGTCAACGGGTCCTCGGTGAGGCGTGCCGCATTCATGGTGCTCGCCCGCACCACCTGACCGTCATCCAGCCTGACGTGATAGACGGTCATGTCGCCGAGATAGGCTATGTCGTAGACCTCGCCCTCAATGGCGTTGACGGCGCCGGCCGGTTTCGTGGAGGACACCTTGATCTTCTCCGGCCTGATGGCGAAGGTGACGGATGTTCCGGCGGCGACACTGCCGGCATTTTCGGTCCGGATGGTGATGCCGTTGCCGGCATCGATGCTCGCACTGCCAGCCTCGCCAGCCGCGATCTTGCCGTCGAACATATTCACATTGCCGACGAAGCCGGCGACGAAGCGGGAACCCGGCGCTTCGTAGACCTCGGCCGGCGTCGCCACCTGCATCACCTCGCCCTTGTCGATGATGGCGATGCGGTCAGCCATCGTCATCGCCTCTTCCTGATCGTGGGTGACGACGACGAAGGTGAGGCCGAGGTTCTGCTGCAAATCCATCAGCTCGAACTGGGTTTCCTCGCGCAGCTTCTTGTCCAGCGCGCCAAGCGGCTCGTCGAGCAGCAGGACTTTCGGCCGCTTTGCCACCGAGCGGGCGAGCGCGACGCGCTGTCGCTGGCCGCCCGATAATTGGTGCGGCTTGCGCTTGGCGAACTGCTCGAGCTTGACCAGCTTCAGCATTTCGGCGACGCGTTTTTCGATGTCGGCCTTGGCCATGCCTTCCTGCTTGAGGCCGAATGCGATGTTGTTCTCGACCGTCATGTGCGGAAACAAGGCGTAGGACTGGAACATCATGTTGACCGGCCGCCGGTAGGGCGGAATGCCGCGCAGATCCTGGCCGTCGAGCAGGATACGGCCGGCGGTCGGCTCCTCGAAGCCGGCAAGCATCCTGAGCAGCGTCGACTTCCCGCAGCCTGAGGCCCCGAGCAGAGCAAAGAATTCGCGTTCGAAGATGGTCAGCGACAGATTGTTGACCGCAGTGAAGTCACCGAACTTCTTGGTGACTTTGTCGAACTGGATGTATGGCTTGGCATTCGGATCGTTCCATGGCGCGAAATCCCTGCGGATGCTGCCAAGCGATTTCATGTCCCACTCCGTCCTGCTGCTTGCCCCGTTGAGCAGACACCCCGGCAGCCGGCTGCCGAGGTATCTGATCAGACTATCTATTGACCGGTGACGATCTTGGTCCAGGTGCGGGTGATGATGCGCTGGGTCTTGGGATCGTACGGCGAGACGGTGTAGAGCTTCTGCAAGGTGGCAGCGTCCGGATAGATCGCCGGATCTTCCAGGATCGCCTTGTCGATGAACTGCTGCGAAGCCTTGTTGCCGTTGGCGTACAGAACGGCATTTGATGATTTGGCGATCACTTCCGGCTTCATCATGTAGTTGAGGAATTCGTGTGCCTCGGCGACGTGCGGTGCATCGGCCGGTATCGCCATCTGATCAAACCATATCTGCGCCCCTTCCTTCGGCACGGAGTAGCCGATTTCGACACCCTGCTTGGCTTCATCGGCGCGGTCGCGCGCCTGGAAGATGTCGCCCGAGAAGCCGACCGCCAGGCAGATGTCGCCGTTGGCCAGGGCGTTGATGTATTCGGAAGAGTGGAACTTGCGGATATAGGGCCGGACCTTGAGCA
Organism: Mesorhizobium sp. M1328; assembly: GCF_040318075.1. Taxonomy (NCBI): domain Bacteria; kingdom Pseudomonadati; phylum Pseudomonadota; class Alphaproteobacteria; order Hyphomicrobiales; family Phyllobacteriaceae; genus Mesorhizobium; species Mesorhizobium sp. M1328. The sequence continues at coordinate 151,467 of NZ_JAMYLO010000016.1, forward strand.
GAGCCTCCTCGGCCTTGGCAATATCGTCGGCAGACGTGCTGTTCGGGTCAAGACCGAGATATTTCAATGCAGCCGGTATCATGTCCGCCGGCGAGTCCAGCACATAGACGCCGCAGTCCTTCAATTTGGCCAGGCTTTCTGGATTGAAGAACACGTCCCAGCTGTCGATCTTGTCGGAGCCAAGTGCCGCCTGCACTTTCTTGATGTTGTAGCCAATTCCGACCGTTCCCCACATATAGTTGACCGAATATTCGTTACCGGGGTCGTATTCATTGGTCCGCTCCGAAATAACATCCCACAAGTTGGAAATATTCGGCAGTTTCGATTTGTCGAGCTTCTGGAACACACCCGCCTGGATCTGGCGCGCAAGGAAATTGCCGCTGGGCACGACGACATCGTAGCCGCTGCCGCCGGCGAGCAGTTTCGTTTCCAGTATCTCGTTGGAATCGAAAGTGTCGTAGACGACCTTGATGCCGGTTTCCTTGGTGAAGTCGTCGATGATCGAACTGTCGATATAGTCCGACCAGTTGAAGACGTTGACGACACGATCCTCGGCATGCGCGCCCAAGCTAAAAGCTGCCAGAAACGCCGAAGTCGCCGAAAGCCAGAGCGCTTTGCGGATCATGCTATTCTCCTTTGATGAGTGTTCCGTCGCCAGCACGTCGCGGCGTCCGCGCGGCTGGGCATTTGCTTCAGGGTATTGGGCTTGCAGGCAGGCGACAAGCGGGAATTGCCGGCGCCATTATGACCCGGCGGCGAGCCGACAGCAAAGACTTGGCGTGGCGTTGGTGGTGTTCCTGCGCCGTCAGAAGCTTTCGCTACGGCGCGGGCAGGGAGACGACGATGTTGTCCGGCCTCGATGCGGCCGGCATGGAGACTTGGCAAGATACGCCTGTCTTGTTGTTGCCGTGATCGCAGCCTGCCCGCGCGGCTGCGACGTTGTCAATGGTTCATCTCGCTTTGACCCGCGCACTGCATCAATTAGGCGAAGGCACACCGGTGACGCCCGCTCGCGCGGGCCGCGTCTGACGCTTGAACTCGAGCCCGATGTGGACGAGCAGCGCGGTGACGACGACCGCACCGCCGACGATGGTGCGCGCCGACGGCACCTCGGAATGGATGAGCCAGACCCAGATCGGGCCAAGGATCGGTTCGAACGTGCCGAGCAGCGCCGCGACAGCGGCCGGAACAAGTCGAGCTCCGGTGGCGAAGAAGGCGAGACCGAGCCCCAGATTGATCACGCCGAAGGCAAAGAGGAAGCCCATATCGTGGCTGGAAACGCCGAGCGCCGACGCCTGGGAGGCCGCAAAGGCGGCCGCCAGCATCGTGCCGAGGCAGGTCGCCGGGGTCATGCGCACATGGGCAAAGCGGCGCGTGATGACGGTGGCGATCGAGAACATGACGGCGATGAGCAGCGCCAGCCCGTCGCCGATCGGCGACACCGCGCCATCGAGCGATTCCGACACCATGATAGCGACGCCGGCAATGACGGCAGCAATTGCCAGCCAGGTCGCCATGGCCACCCGTTCGCGAAACAGCGCCCAGGCAAACAGCGCCGCCAGAAGCGGCACGCCGGCCTGCATCAGGAGGATGTTGGCGACGGTGGTATAAGCAAGCGCCACGACGAAAGAGGTCGAGGCCGTGGCGAAGCAGAACGCCACCGCAAGGCCGGCCAGGCCCATGCCACGAAACAGCTTTAGCGTGCCACGCCAGCCGTCGCGCCAGACCATGAAGCAGAGCAGGAAGGCGGCAGCCCAGACCGAGCGCCAGAACACCACCGTCCAGCTGTCTCCGGCATCGATGAAACGGGCAATGGTACCGCCGAGGCTCCACATCAGCGCCGACAGGAACACCAGCAGGAAACCGATACGCTCCTCATTTCGCGGAGGCGAAACGGCGATCTGCGGTGATGATATGTCGGTCATGACTACGACTGTCGGCGATTTCGGGGCAGCACGATGCACACGACAGAAACGTGCCTTAATCGCGTAACGCAAAGACGGAGATCGGGCGTGATCCAGCGCGGTGTTCCGTTTGGGGCACCCAGCTATCAGCAGGCCTGAGAGTTGAGCCGATGAAATCGATCTAGGAGGTTGTTCTGTTGCCGCGGATGAAGCGCCAGAGACCTGCCAAGGGAATCAGCAGGAAAATGCCGAATTTTTTCAGCGCGATGAGCGCTACCACCAGAAATCCTGCCTTTGCCGCCAGTTTGCCGGCAATGAGGCCACCGATGCCAATCGCCGCAACCGTATCGACGCCTGGTCTGAAGTCCAAATATGTTTTGCCGGGCTTGAAGACAGCAAGATCAAGCACTTCATCGAGACTCTGCTTGATTTCCGGCAACTGGTCCACAGTTGCGATGTAGCTCATCACGAAAACGCCCTCCCTGCCGAGAAAGCGAACGTCGTAGTTAAGCGTGTGGACTGCATCGTTTCCGAACTGCAGTTCCTTGGCCCAGTGCAGACGCTTGTTGACTGCGTCGTACACGGGCGGTGATGCCCAGCCGATCAGAGTGATGGGCGAATAGCCGTCCTTTACCCTTTGATCGTCGCCCGACAAGGTATCCGCCCGCATGTTGCGCAGCAGTTCATTGTAGTCGATGGATCCCGCCTCGCTGTCGTCGACGTAACCTATCTTCTCCCATCTCAGCTCTATTCCCCAATTGTTCTCGGCAATGGGGTCATTGCTGACTGGAAAGATCATGCCGAGCGATTCGGAAGCGGCGTCGGGTGGATTGCCCCAGGCTTCCGTCAGGACGGAGGCAGTATCTTTCTTGTTCAGAAAATAGAATTTGTCCTTGAGGTCCAGGTGCACGCCTTCGGCTAGGTCTATCGCGCCAGTCTTCGGATCGATCTTGTCCAGGAACGCTTTGCCGGCGTCATTATACTGTTGATAGGATTTGAAGAAGTCCGCGGACTTTTCCGCAAATGCGGGGCAGATCGAAAAGGCAAGCACCAAGCCAAGCCAAAAAAACGTCCTGCCCATCCCTGATCCCCCGATCGTCGCCCAATTCGTCTTTTGATATCTCACGGCCGATGCTGAATCAATACTTCGACGATCAATGTCCCAAGGGACAGCTTGTTATTTTCCTGCCGTGAAACCGCGTATGATCTTCTCTGGCCAGCAAGCTGCCACGGCCTCACTGGAAATCGAAAGCCGACAGTCCCGTCACCATCTCGTCGAGGCCGAGCGGACGTGTCACGGGTGGCTCGGCGCGGGCGAGGCAGCCGATGCGTTCGCACAGCCGGCAGGCAGGGCCGACCGGCGTCGCCGACGCAGCGGCGCTCTGTCCGGTCTTGCCGATGGCGGCCGGCCCCGGCAATGCCGCTCCATAGACGACCTCGTCGCGAAAGCCGATGTCGCAGCTGAGCAGCAGCGCCGTGCGCCGCGGTCGCTCGGCAAACGAGCCCTGCGGCCCCTCGAGCGTGCGGGCCATGCAGAGAAACGCTGCGCCGTCGGGCATTTCCACTGCCTCGACCAGGATCTGGCCGGGCTGGGCGAAGGCGGCATGGACCGGCAGCTTCGGACAGCCGCCGCCGAAGCGGCTTTGCGGAAAGCCGTGGCTGCCCGCCTTGCGGAACCGATTGCCGGCACTGTCGACCTCGAGCATGAAGAACGGCACGCCCGACGCACCCGGCCGCTGCAGCGTGGTCAGCCGGTTCGCCGCCTGCTCGAAGGAGACGCCGAAGCGCGACCGCAACATGTCGATGTCATAACGGGCACGGACCGCGGCGGCGTGAAAAGGCTGATAGGGCATCATCAGAGCGTGCGCGGCATAGCGGCCGAGCTCGAAACGTGCCAGCCGGCGGGCTTCGTCCGTGGCCAGCTTCAGCGCCTGGATCTCGGCAGCGACAACGACGCTCATGCGGATCAGGCAGGCCTCCATAGCCACCTCGCGCAGCTGATCGAATGGCGACAGGCGCTCGGACAGGAACAGGCGCTGCGAGTGACGGTCATAGCGACGGCGCCAGTTGGGCATGATGGCGACCGGCAGTACCTTGACGACGATGCCGAATTCACGCCGCAGCCAGGCCTTCAACGCACTGAACAGATCATCGCCGGGATCGAGCACCGACGTAAATGACTCGGCTTCCTCTTCGAGCGCGGCAAAATGGTTCGGCCGGCGTTCGAAAATCTCATGCACCTCGTCGATCGGCAGCCGGGCGCCGGAGAGTGCGGTGGCTTTGCCCTCGCGCGCGAGCAGCTCGTTGAGATCCGATAATCGCTCGGCCTGCTCGCGATAGGCGCGAAACAGCTTTATCACAGCGGCGGAAGCGTTGGGCGCCGCCTCGGCAAGTTCGATGAGTTCCTGGTCGCCCGGCAGTTCGCCGGCCAGCAACGGATCTGAAAACACTTCCTTCAAATCGGCGACCGAACCCCTCGCCTCGCCCTGCAATTCATGTGGGTCGACCTTGTAGACGGACGCCAGTCTCAAGATCAGTTGCACCGTCAGCGGCCGCTGGTTGCGCTCGATGAGATTGAGATAGGACGGCGAGATGCCGAGCCCTTCGGCCATCGCCGTCTGGGTCAGGCCCTTGGCGTTGCGGATGCGACGAATGCGCGGCCCGGCAAAGATTTTGTGGTCGGCCAATCGACTGTCCTTGACAAGAATTTACATCCGCTGATCGCATAGCGGCGTTTACAATCATGACAAATTTACAGCTCTCATCAGTCAAACACAACACAGGTTTTCTCTTATTTCATCGGCAATTTCGGAGTTTGTCTCGCTTGCCTAGTGCCGACATGTAAATGATGTCACACATACGGCGCACATATTTCTCCTGTACGGCGTTTCCGAAACCGGCATTAAAGCCAGCCTGGAGTGACCAATGACCGATTTTTACAACCTTGTCCCGTCGGCGCCGCAAGGTCGCTTCGATGGCATCGAACGGCCGTATTCGCCAGAGGACGTGAAACGGCTGCGCGGCTCGGTGCAGATTCGGCAGAGCCTCGCCGAAATGGGCGCAAACCGGCTGTGGCAGCTCATCCATGAAGAGGATTTCGTCAACGCGCTGGGTGCCATGTCGGGCAACCAGGCAATGCAGCAGGTGCGGGCCGGGCTGAAGGTGATCTATCTGTCAGGATGGCAGGTCGCCGCCGATGCCAACACCGCTTCCGCCATGTACCCGGACCAATCGCTCTATCCCGCCAATGCGGCGCCCGAACTGGTCAAGCGCATCAACCGCACCCTGCAGCGGGCCGACCAGATCGAGACTTCGGAAGGCAAGGGGCTGTCGGTCGACACCTGGTTCGCGCCGATCGTCGCCGATGCCGAAGCCGGCTTCGGCGGGCCGCTCAACGCTTTCGAGATCATGAAGGCGTTCATCGAGGCGGGTGCGGCCGGCGTCCATTACGAGGACCAGCTGGCCTCGGAGAAGAAATGCGGCCATCTCGGCGGCAAAGTGCTGATCCCGACCGCCGCACACATCCGCAACCTCAACGCGGCGCGCCTTGCCGCCGACGTCATGGGCACGCCGACGCTGGTCGTGGCGCGCACCGACGCGGAAGCGGCAAAGCTCCTGACCTCCGACATCGACGAACGCGACCGGCCCTTCGTCGATTATGGCGCCGGCCGCACGGCAGAGGGCTTCTACCATGTCAGCAACGGCATCGAGCCCTGCATCGCCCGCGCCGTCGCCTATGCGCCCTATGCGGACCTGATCTGGTGCGAGACCTCCAAGCCCGATCTGGGGCAGGCCAGGACGTTTGCCGAGGGCGTGCGCAAGCATCATCCAGGCAAGCTGCTTGCCTATAATTGCTCGCCGTCTTTCAACTGGAAGAAGAATCTCGATGACGCAACGATTGCGAAGTTCCAGAAGGAACTCGGCGCCATGGGTTACAAGTTCCAGTTCATTACGCTGGCCGGTTTCCACCAGCTCAATTTCGGCATGTTCGAGCTCGCCCGCGGCTACAAGGAGCGGCAGATGGCAGCCTATTCGGAACTGCAGGAGGCGGAATTCGCCGCGGAAGCCAATGGCTACACCGCCACCAAGCACCAGCGCGAGGTCGGCACCGGCTATTTCGACGCCGTCTCGATGGCGATCACCGGTGGCCAGTCTTCGACCACGGCCATGCATGGATCGACCGAGCACGCCCAGTTCAGGCCGGCGGCGGAATAACGGGGTAGCAGACAAACAGAGGGAACGCCCAAACGGGCATGGCAACACAAGGAGAAGACCAATGGCATCGATAAGCCGCGTCAAGGAACGGGCCGAAGAGCAGGCCACCAGCATGAATGTCGACCAGCAGGCGACCATCCGAATGCTGGCGAACGATCTGCACAGGCTTAATCAGTCGGTGATGAAGGCGGTCGAGGCCGGCGTCTCGGTCGAGCTGGTGCGCTCGGCACGGCACCATGGCGGCGATGGCAACTGGGGCGATCTGCTGATCCCGGTCATCGTCACACAGCGGAGCCACGACTGATGAATTCTACGGCACCGCGCCTTTTTTAAACGCATGCTATCGCACCTCGCAGGCTGCGGCTCTGTCTAGTCCGGCAGAGCTGCTAGTGCAATGATTTCAATGACAAGATCAGACTGCGCAAGCGCTGCAACTCCAATAACTTCCGAGGGCGGCGGGTTGTTGTAGCTGCAGTGCTTCGGGCAGTGCACGGCAAAGAATTCGTCCAAGACGTCCAGGCGAAAATTGGGCGAGCTCAGCACGCCGCCATCGGGAAATGGCCCCTTAACAAAGAAGGTCAGCCGGATGAGATGCTCGAGCGCACTGCCAAGCTCCTCCAGATCTGATTTGATGTTGGTGAGAATTGCGCGCCACTGTGCCGCTGCATCGCCAATGGCGCCGCCGCCGCTTTTGCCGATCGGATCGTAGTCCTCGGCCGTCGCGGTGTTTCCGGAAAGGTAGACAAACCCCTTTGCGCCGGTAACGACCGTACCCTTTCCCCATGGCATCAACCGGCCGTTTTTAAATTTCTTGTGAGTCACGAGTTCCATTGTCATCTCCCGTCGCTCAAAGAGACGTGCTTAGCCAACGAGGAAGGATAGTCCAGCGAGGCGATACGACAAGCTCGCGACAGACTTGCCTCGCCTTCATCCAACCTGCGTCAATCTGGCTACGGCTGCGAGTTGATGCGTTCGCACTGCACAGCCAAACTTCGCTGAAGCCTGCCCAGTTGTAATGGCGACTTCTCCTTTCGAGCGGCGGCAAAGAAAAGCACTTAATTTTAATTTTAATGTTTCTCGCGATATTCTCCTGATATGCCATTTGAGCTTGACATGAGCAATGATCTCACGCCAATTACCTCTCGAGTTACAACCCTGCATTGAAACATTGAACAACGGCCTGCCCCGCCATGTGCCCAGCGAATCGCGATATCGAGACTGCAAAACAGCTGGCTTTCGTTAGCCGGGACGTGGAGACGCGGATGCTCCCGGATTTCTCGCGGGTGCTGGTGGTCGGAAAATCACCGATCAACCGGGTCGTGGTTTCAAAGATCGTGGAGCGGTCCGGCCTCAAACCGATCTCGGAAACTCCCGAAACCGCGGCAAAGGCCTTGCACGCGCTGATTCCCGGGACTGTCGTTCTCGACGGCGGAGCGGAGAACGGGGACTGCGACGCCTTGTTGTCGGGCATTGATGCACTGCGAAGGGCGTCAGGCAAATCGCTTCCGTCGGTGATCCTGCTTTCAATCAAGACCGGCACTCCAGAGAGCCTGGGCCTGTCCAGCGTCATCGATGCAGTGGTCGTCAAGCCGATCACCACCGAGCGGCTGCAGCCGGTGATCGACCGGCTGATCGGAATTGGGCGCAACTGACCCCTACCGCGATGCGTCGACTCCAGACTTGATCAATCAATCTCGCCGATACGCTCGATCAAGCCGGGCAGTTCACCGAGATTGGCTATCTGGCGAAAGCGTGGTGCCGAGACCGGCGGCTCGACATGTTCCAGCACCCAGGTCAGCTCATGCGGAACGTGGATGCCCCAACTGCCGGCTTCGATGGCCGGCACGACGTCCGATTTGAGCGAGTTGCCGACCATCATGCCCTTTTCCGGGCCGTCGCCGTGCCGGCTGAAGATGCGGGTATAGGTGGCCGCGCTCTTGTCGCTGACGATTTCGACCGCATCAAACAGCTCGCCCAGGCCGGATTGCGCGAGCTTGCGTTCCTGGTCGAACAGGTCGCCCTTGGTGATCAGCACCAGGCGGTAGGCGCCGGCCAGCTTTTCCACGGTTTCGCGCGCATGCGGAAGCGGCTCGATCGGATGGCTGAGCATCTCGCGGCCCGCCGCGAGAATTTCGGCGATAGTCGAGGCCGGCACCTGACCGTTGGTGACCTCGATCGCCGTCTCGATCATCGACAGCGTGAACCCCTTGATGCCGAAGCCGTAGACCGCGAGGTTGCGCTTCTCGGCCTCCAGCAATCTTGCTGAAATCCGGTCCTCCTCGGCGTGATCGGCGAGCAGTGCGGCAAAGCGCCTCTCGGTCACGCGGAAGAACTGTTCGTTCTGCCACAGCGTGTCATCGGCGTCGAAGCCGATCGTCGTCAGTTTGCGGCTGTGTTGCATGCGGCCCATTAATTGCAGCGTTGCGGGAGGCCGACCCTAGACCAGGAGGCTTTTATCCGGAAGTCGTTGTGTTCCCCCGGTTATCGAGGCGCACGCCAGCCGGCTCCCCTTCCCTTTCGTCGTCGGCAACGGCTATACTCCACAATCTGCAACAAATCTGGTGATTGATGCCGCCTGCAAAAAAGGAAGTCCGTCCGTCGAGCCGCGGAGGACGCGCCCGCACGCCTGCCTTCGTGAAAAACCAACGTGGCGTCAAGAACTGGAAGGAAGTCAGCGCCTGGCTGGAATGGCGCGGCATCGAAGATATCGAATGCATCACACCCGACCAGGCCGGGGTTGCGCGCGGCAAGATGATGCCATCGAAGAAGTTCACCTCCAACACCTCGCTGGCGCTGCCTTCGGCGGTGTTCATGACAACGATTTCCGGCGGCTATCCGGAGGACGGCAACGGCTTCCACTATCCGGAGGACGACGGCGACCTCAAGCTGATGCCTGACCTCTCGACGCTGACGGTGGTGCCGTGGGAGGAGGACCCTACCGCGGCGGTTATCTGCGACCTCGTCCACCAGGACGGCCGCTCGGTCGAGTTCACGCCGCGCAACGTGCTGAAGCGCGTGCTTGCCGCCTATGACAAGCGTGGGCTGAGACCGGTCGTGGCGCCCGAGATCGAGTTCTACCTGGTGCGCAAGAACCCCGATCCGGACTACCCGCTCACCCCGCCTGTCGGGCGCTCCGGGCGGCCGATCGGCGGCGGTGCCGGCTATTCGATCGCCGGGGTCAACGAATTCGACGAACTGATCGACGACATCTACCATTTCTCCGAAAGCCAGGGCCTGGAGATCGACACGCTGATCCACGAGGAGGGCGCCGGCCAGCTCGAAATCAATCTGCGTCACGGCGATCCGATCGAACTCGCCGACCAGGTGTTCATGTTCAAGCGCACCATCCGCGAAGCGGCGCTCAAGCACGAAATCTACGCCACGTTCATGGCCAAGCCGATCCAGGGGCAGCCCGGTTCGGCCATGCATATCCATCAGTCGATCATCGACAAGAAGACCGGCAAGAACGTCTTTTCGGCGGAGGACGGCTCGGAGACCGAGGCCTTCTTCCACTTCATCGGCGGCATGCAGAAACATGTGCCGAACGCGCTGGTGATGTTTGCGCCGTATGTCAATTCCTACCGGCGGCTGACGCAGTCGGCCTCGGCGCCGGTCAACAACAAATGGGGCTACGACAACCGCACCACGGCCTTCCGCGTGCCCCGCTCCGACCCGGCGGCGCGGCGCGTCGAAAACCGCATCCCGTCCTCGGACGCCAATCCCTATCTGGCGATGGCGGCATCGCTCGCCTGCGGGCTGATCGGCATGACCAACAAGATCCAGGCCGAGCCGCCGGTTCTGACGACCGCCAACGAGGACCAGATCGACCTGCCGCGCAGCCTGCTCGAAGCCGTCGACCTGTTCGAGGCAGACGAGGAACTCTGCGCGCTGCTCGGCAAGTCATTTGCCGCCACCTATGCGGCGATCAAGCGAGCGGAATTCGAGACCTTCATGGAAGTGATCAGCCCGTGGGAGAGGGAGTATTTGCTGCTGAACGTGTAGTAGGGGAGTAGGGGAGTAGGGGAGTAGGGGAGTAGGGACGAATGGCTGAGAAAACGGGTTCCTACAAGGATTTGATAGTCTGGCAGCAGGCAATGGACCTTGCTGTGGCCGTTTACGGCGCGACGAAATCATGGCCCAAGGAAGAACTTTATGGACTGACCAGCCAAGTGCGGCGCGCTGCAAGCTCAGTGCCGTCGAACATTGCGGAGGGATATGGCAGAGAGATCCGAGGTTCCTATCAACAATTTCTCCGTATCGCTCAAGGATCATTGAAGGAAACTGGAAACTCAGCTTCTGATCGCCGAGCGTACCGGCATCGCGCCGAAGGCGACCGCGGCTTCATTGTTGGCGAGTACCGAAAGCGTTGGGAAGCTTCTTCGACTTCTAATCCGCAAACTTTCACCCGACTAGCTTACCTACTCCCCTACTCCCCTACTCCCCTACTCCCCTACTCCCCTACTCCCCTACTCCCCTA
>NZ_JAMYLO010000017.1:0-160039 GCF_040318075.1 Mesorhizobium sp. M1328
CGGCAAACGCGATTGCCGGTGAAAAGCCCGATTGCCTTATCACCATCGACAGTCCGGATTTCTCGCTGCGCGTCGCCAAGAAGGTGCGTGCTGCCGACCCGACGATCCCGATCGTCCATTATGTCTGCCCGAGCGTTTGGGCTTGGCGGCCGGGCAGGGCGCCGGCGATGAGGCCATATGTAGATCACATCCTTTGCATCCTGCCGTTCGAGGTGAAGGAACTCGCCCGCCTGGGCGGGCCGCCCGGCACTTATGTCGGGCATCGCCTTGCACACGATCCGGGCATAATCAGTGCCGCCAGGGCGCAGGCGCAGCCGCGTGACCTGTCCGCAGATCACGTCAAAACGTTGCTTGTATTGCCCGGTTCGCGTCGTGGTGAGGTGCGGCGCCTGGTTGGGCCGTTCGGCGAAACGGTGTCGATCCTGCGGGCGCGCGGGCACCGCTTGCGCCTGCTGTTGCCGACGGTGCCGCACGTCGCCGACCTGGTCAGGTCCTCGGTCGCGAGCTGGGACGAGAAGCCGGAGATCATCCTTGATGCCGAACGCAAATGGCAGGCCTTCGGCAAGGCCGATGCGGCGCTGATCGCGTCGGGGACGGTATCGCTGGAACTGGCACTGGCGGGTGTGCCGATGATCTCCTGCTACCGGCTCGATCCGGTCATGCGCATGGTGCAGCCGCTGATCAAAGTATGGAGCGCAGCCTTGCCCAATCTCATCGCCGACCGGCCGGTTGTGCCGGAACACTACAATCAATATGTGCGGCCGCATTATCTGGCGCGGCAACTGGAGGCGCTGTTCTTCGACACCGCCTACCGCGCCTGGCAGCAGGACGGTTTTGCCGACATTGCCGGGCGTATGGCAACCGACAAGCCGTCAGGCGAGATGGCGGCGGGGGTGGTGATGGGGATGGTGAGGAAGTGAGTGAATAGTGAATAGTGAATAGTGAATAGTAGTTCTATAGACAGGGAGCGACGCTTTGCTACTCCCATTCACCATTCACCATTCACCATTCACCATTCACCATTCACCATTCACCATTCACCGCTTCGCGATCGGCACATAATCCCGTTCCGGCGCGCCGGTATAAAGCTGGCGCGGGCGACCGATCTTCTGGTGCGGGTCCTCGATCATCTCCTTCCACTGCGCGATCCAGCCGACGGTGCGGGCGACCGCGAACAGCACGGTGAACATGGTGGTGGGGAAGCCCAGCGCCTTCAGCGTGATGCCGGAATAGAAATCGACGTTGGGATAGAGCTTCTTCTCGATGAAATAGGAATCGGTCAGCGCAATCTTTTCCAGCTCCATGGCGATGTCGAGCAGCGGATCGTCCTTGATGCCGAGCTCGCCCAGGACTTCGTGCGCGGTCTTTTGCATGATCTTGGCGCGCGGATCGTAGTTCTTGTAAACGCGGTGGCCAAAGCCCATCAATCGGAACGGATCGTTCTTATCCTTGGCGCGCGCAATGAATTCCGGGATGTGATCGACATGGCCGATCTCGCCCAGCATGTTCAGGGCTGCCTCGTTGGCGCCGCCATGTGCGGGACCCCACAGGCAGGCGATACCGGCAGCGATACAGGCAAAGGGATTGGCGCCCGATGAGCCGGCCAGGCGGACGGTCGAAGTCGAGGCGTTCTGTTCGTGATCGGCGTGCAGGATGAAGATGCGCTCCATCGCGCGCGCCAGCACCGGATTGATCTTGTATTCCTCGCAAGGCACGGCGAAGCACATATGCAGGAAGTTGGCTGCGAAATTCAGCTCGTTCTTCGGATAAATGAACGGCTGGCCGATGTGGTATTTATAGGCCATCGCCGCGATCGTCGGCATCTTGGCGATCAGCCGCATTGAGGCGACCATGCGTTGATAAGGGTCCGAGATGTCGGTGGAATCGTGATAGAAGGCCGACAGCGCGCCGACCACGCCGCACATCACCGCCATCGGATGCGCATCACGGCGGAAGCCGGTGAAAAAGCGCGACATCTGCTCATGCACCATGGTGTGGCGCGTCACCCGGTAGTCGAAATCGTCCTTCTGCGCCTTGGTCGGTAGTTCACCATAGAGCAAGAGATAGCAGACTTCGAGGAAGTCGCCGTGCTCGGCCAATTGGTCGATCGGGTAGCCGCGGTGCAAGAGAATGCCGGCATCGCCATCGATGAAGGTGATTTCCGACTCGCAGCTCGCCGTCGACGTAAAGCCGGGATCGTAGGTAAAGACGCCGGTGGTGTTGTAGAGCGAACCGATGTCGATGACGTCAGGTCCTACCGAACCACTTCGTATCTTGAATTCATGGGTTTTGCCGCCGAGTTCCAGCTTTGCCGTCGATGCCTGGGTTTTGCCGCCAAATTCCATTTTTGTCGCAGGTTCGGTCATAGCAAACTCCTTTTTGTTTCCTCAGGCCGGCAAAGGCAAAATATCTGAACCCAACACGTCAAAAGCATCGGAACACGCACATTTGCGCCCGCAATTGAATCTGCGCGCCAGATTAGGCCAAGACCCAATGTTGCACTGCGAAACGCACCTTTCAATGCCAATCTTCTTGGGCCAGTTTGCTAATCGATTTGATCAGCGATCCGCCCCAGGCTTTCCTCGCGGCCCAGCACGGCAAGCACATCAAAGACACCTGGCGAGGTACTTTTGCCAGTGAGCGCGGCGCGCAAAGGTTGGGCCACGGAGCCGAGTTTATGGCCGCCGGCCTGCGCATAGTCGCGGATCGCGGCTTCCGCTGAGGCGGCAGACCAGTCCGAAACCGTCGCTAGTGCCGCATGAGCGCCCCGCAGGATCGCGCGCGCCTCACCGCTGAGCAGCGCCGCCGCCTTCTCGTCGACCGGAAGCGGCCGCTCGACGAACAGGAATGCAGCCCCTTCAACAAGTTCGACCAGCGTCTTGGCGCGCTCCTTCAGGCCCGGCAAAGCGGCAAGCAGTTGCGCCTTGCGTCTGTCGTCGAGGCGCGCGGCGATTGCCGGGCCGCCTTCTAGATAGGGCAGAGTGGCGATGAAGACGTCGAGCAGCGCTGCCTCGTTCATGCGGCGCATGTGCACGCCGTTGAGCGCTTCGAGCTTGGCGAAGTCGAAACGGGCGGCGCCCTTGTTGACGTCGCCAATGTCGAACCATGAGATCATGTCGGCGATCGACATGATCTCATCGTCGCCGTGGCTCCAGCCAAGCCTCGCCAGATAGTTGAGCAGCGCCTCCGGCAGGTAGCCCATGGCGCGATAGGCCTCGACGCCAAGCGCACCGTGCCGCTTCGACAGCTTGGCGCCGTCGGCACCGTGGATCAACGGGACATGCGACATCGACGGCACCTCCCAGCCCATGGCCTGGTAGATTACGGTCTGGCGTGCGGCGTTGGTCAAATGATCGTCGCCGCGGATGATGTGGGTGATGCCCATGTCGTGATCGTCGACGACGACGGCATGCATGTAGGTTGGATTGCCGTCCGAGCGCAGAATAATGAAATCGTCGAGATCCTTGTTGGGAAAGCGCACGTCGCCCTGGACGCGGTCATGCACCACCGTCTCGCCGCCTGTCGGCGCCTTGATGCGGATCGCCCCCTTGGCGCCGGCCGGCGCCTCCGACGGGTCGCGGTCGCGCCAGCGTCCATCATAGCGGGGAGGCAGCCCCTTGGCCCGTGCGCTCTCGCGCATTGCTTCCAGCTCGGCAGGCGTCGCATAACAATAATAGGCCTTGCCTATGCGAACGAGCTCCTCGGCCACCTCGCGATGGCGCGGCGCACGCTCGAACTGCGACACCGGCTCGCCGTCCCATGTCAGGCCAAGCCAGGAAAGCCCGTCGAGAATGGCCGCGGTTGCCGCATCGGTGGAGCGCTCGCGGTCGGTGTCCTCGATGCGCAGCAGCATCGTGCCGCCTGTGTGCTTGGCATACAGCCAGTTGAACAGCGCCGTGCGCGCGCCGCCAATGTGCAGATAGCCGGTGGGCGAGGGGGCAAAACGGGTGACGACCTTATCGGGCATGGTACTCTCAGGCGGGCGAAGGAAGTGGGTTTGCGGACTTTCGCGCATTGCGCGTTCATGTAGCATAGGAGGTCGAGGGCGCAAGGGGCAGACCCGATGGCTGTGCGAGGCCGTGGTGCGGGCGAGGGCGAGGACGCTGGTAGCGGCGTCAGCGAACGCTTGCTGTTTGCCGCTCCCCTGCCTGTCCTGCCGACACCGGCATTGCTGCCCGCTCCGCGCTTCGATGCTCCGTCGCTGCCGGCCAGCGACCCTGCAACGGTTCCCGTGCCCGCGGTCGAGTCCATCGTGCGCCTACGCCGGCGTTTCCGCCTTCCGTCACCGTCCCGTATCCGCAACAGCGTAACCTCGGCGGCCGGCCTGGAACTCGACCGCGGCGTCGCCTTCCTGCTGGTGCCGGTGTTCCTCGCATGCGGGGTGGTCGTGTATTTCGCGATGGCGGCCGAGCTGGCCTTCCCACAGCCGATAGCTATCGTCGCCTTGGCAGCCCTTTGTGCGGTCGTCTCGCGGTCATGGCCCAGGACGCGCCTGTGCTTCATGGTGGCGTTGCTCTGCGCGCTTGGCGTGCTTGCCGCCAAGTTCGAGACCTGGCGTGTCGGGACGCATATGCTCGGTTCCGAAATCTCGACGCGGCTGACCGGTCGCGTCGTATCGTACGAGCCCATGGCGAGCGGCCGCATCAGGCTGACGATCGATGTGATCTCAACCGCCAGGCCGACACTGCGCTACATGCCGGAACGGGTCCGCGTTTCGGCGATGAAGATACCGGCTGAGCTGACCGCCGGTTCCGAGATCGCCGGCTATGTGCGGCTGCTGCCGCCGACCGGGCCGGTGCGGCCCGACAGCTATGATTTCTCCTTCGACAGCTATTTCGCCGGTATCGGCGGCAGCGGCTTTTTTCTCGGCAATCCGAAAGTCGTGTCGTCGGGCAGCATGCCGCTTGCCGCGCGGCTTTCTTCCGCGATCGAAGACGCGCGCGAATCCATCGCCGACCATATCCGCAGCCGCATCGGCGGCGCCGAGGGCGAGATTGCTGCTGCGCTAATCGTCGGCGTGCGCGCCGGCATTCCCGAGGAGATCAACGAAGCGATGCGGCGCACAGGCATCTACCACATCATCTCCATCTCGGGGCTGCATATGGCGTTGGTCGCCGGCACCATCATGGCGCTGCTACGCGGCGCCTTTGCGCTGTTTCCCGATTTCTCATCGCGACGGCCGGTCAAGAAATATGCCGCGGCCGCCGCGCTTTTTTCGATTGCGGCCTACCTCGTCTTTTCCGGCATTGTGGTAGCGGCCGAACGCAGCTTCATCATGCTGGCGGTGATGCTTATCGCCGTGCTGTTCGACCGGACCGCGCTCACCATGCGCAACCTGGCGATCGCCATCGCCGTCATTCTGGTGTCGCCGCACGAGGTGGTCGGTCCGAGCTTCCAGATGTCCTTCGCCGCGACGGCGGCCCTTGTCGGCGCCTATGCAGGCTGGTCTGATTACCGCGCCGGCAGGGCCACCACGCCGCCGCCCCGGCGGTCGCCGCTACGCTTTGCCACTCGAAAGGTCCTGCTGGGCATGGGCGGCCTGGCGATGACCTCGATCATTGCAGGGAGCGCCACGGCGCTTTTCGCCATATGGCATTTCCAGCGCGTGGCGCCGCTCAGCCTGTTCGCCAATCTGGCCATCATGCCTATCGTCTCACTGGTCGTCATGCCCTTCGCCGTCCTCAGTGCGCTGGCGATGCCGTTCGGCGCGGATGGGCCTTTCCTCTACGTGATGGGCAAGGGGCTGACGGCGATGATCGCCCTGTCCGGGTGGATCTCCGAGCGCTCGCCGATCGATGCGGTCGGGCTGATTTCGCTGAGATCTGTCCTTTTGGTGACGATCGCCCTCGTCATTGCCAGCATGGCGACGACCTGGTTGCGGCTCGCGGCACTTCCTTTCGCGCTCGCCGGCTTGCTAACGACAACGCAGACGCGCGTACCCGATGTATTGATCTCGGAGGACGCACGGCTGGTCGCGCTGCCGATCGGCAGCGGTGAACTCGCGGTCAACCGGGCACGCCCGAATGAGTTCACCATCGACAACTGGAAACGCGCGCTCACATCAGAGGCTATCGTCGCGCCGGAAACACCTGGAAAGAACGATCCGCAATTCGACATTGCCGATCCGGCCGACCTACCGCCGGGCATGCCGTTCATTTGCACGGACGGCCTCTGCCTTGCCAGGCATCCATCCGGCGCGATCATCGCGCAAGCCAAGGACCGCGATACTGCACGGCCAGCCTGCGCCTTTGCCAGCTTGATCGTCATCGACGACGCCACCGCCCATAATCCCTGCTACTACGACCGGCTGGTCCTCGTCGTCACCAAACGGCAACTGGCGCGCGCGGGAAGTGCGGCCGTCTATTTCGATCCACAAGCGGCAACACGCGCCGAAATCCGCTTTGCCGTCGAAAAATCATACCGGCCCTGGCACGTGCAACGGAAATTTTCACGCGCGGCGCGGGGCCTGCCGCCATACCGCAGGGCCGACAAACCCAAAGCCGGCGCCAAGGGCGGAGCTCAGTAGCGGCGGATCAGTCCGACGAGCTTGCCTTGCACCTTGACCCTGTCTGGTCCGAAGATGCGCGTCTCGTAGGCCGGATTGGCGGCTTCCAGGGCGATCGAGGCGCCCTTGCGACGGAACCGCTTCAGCGTCGCTTCCTCCTCGTCGACCAGTGCCACCACTATCTCACCGGGGCTCGCCGTATCGGCATTGCGGATGATCACCGTGTCGCCGTCGAAAATGCCAGCCTCGATCATCGAATCGCCTTTGACCTCGAGCGCATAATGCTCGCCGCCCATGATCATATCCGGCGGCACCGAAATCGAATGCGTCTGGTGCTGGATGGCGTCGATCGGCACACCGGCGGCGATGCGGCCCATCACCGGGATCGAAACGGCGGCGACGACATCGTCGTCATTGCCGGCTGCAGGGACGCGCGACGATGTCGGCTTGCCCTGCCGAGGGGCACCTTGCCCAAGACTGCCCTGGATGACACTCGGCGAGAACTTGCGTGCCGCATTGAGGCCGGGGGCGATCGAGTCAGGCAGGCGCAGCACCTCCAGCGCACGGGCCCGGTTGGGCAAACGGCGAATGAAGCCGCGCTCCTCCAGCGCCGTTATCAGCCGATGGATTCCCGATTTGGAAGCCAGGTCGAGCGCTTCCTTCATCTCGTCGAAGGAGGGCGGAATACCGCTTTCCTTCAACCTTTCGTGAATGAACATAAGCAGTTCGTGTTGTTTGCGTGTCAGCATAGCGACCCCCAACAGAATCAGAAAAACAAACCCAGAACAAACCCTATCTGTTCCAGTTGTGTTCCGCAACTGTTTAAAGTTTAATGAATGCGTTAAGGCTCGGGAAACAAACCACGCCCCTACCGGAATGCCGCATTTTCACCCGCCGCGAGCCTCATCGCCTTGATTCTGCTGTCGTTTGCGCCCTTCTGGCTTCCTAGAAGGCGCCACTGGCATCGGCCGTCGGTCGGCAAAAGGGCACGGAATTGAACCCGTATCGACTGTGCGGTTTGGTCAATGCACCGTGAACGAAACGAACTCAAAACGCCAACCTCGGGTTAACTCCTGGTTTCCACCGCCTGGTCAGGCTGCTTCTCGCTGGTGGAGCCTTGCTGCGCGCTACCCGGTAATGGAAGAACAGTCGATGCGTGTCCGGCGTTGCGTTGAATTTTTGGGGGAGCAGGCAAATCATGACAGGAATTCCCGATCTCGCGGCCATAAAGGCGATGGATGCCGCAGATCCGCTGCGCGCGATGCGCGACCGTTTTGTGTTGCCGCAAGGAGTGATCTATCTCGACGGCAATTCGCTAGGAGCTGCTTCACGTGCCGCTTTCGATGAACTGTACAAGGCCGCGACCGAGGAATGGTCGCATGATCTCATCCGCGCATGGAACACGGCCGGCTGGTTCAACATGCCGCTTGAACTTGGCGACCAGCTCGGGCGCCTGATCGGTGCCGCGACCGGCCAGACGGTGGTCTGCGACACGACGTCGGTCAACATCTACAAGCTGCTGCACGCCGCCATGGCCATGCGTCCGCAGCGGCGGGTCATCGTCGCCGAGGGCGATAGTTTTCCGACAGACCTTTACATGGCTGAAGGTGTGGTTTCGACGCGAAAAGATACGCTGCTGCGCCTCTCGGGGGTCGACGCGCCGACCATCGAAGAGCTGATCGACGAACGCACTGCCGTGGTGCTGGTCAACCACGTCAACTACAAGTCGGGCGAACTGCGCGACATGCCGGGGCTGACGCGCAGGGCCCAGGAGGCCGGGGCGATGATCGTCTGGGATCTCTGCCACACCGCCGGCGCGATGCCAGTCGAGCTCGACAAGGCAAACGCCGATTTTGCCGTTGGCTGCACCTACAAATATCTGAATGGCGGACCGGGCGCGCCTGCCTTCATCTATGCGGCTGAGCGGCATCTTGCCGACATCCAGCAGCCGCTCACCGGCTGGTGGGGCCATGCACGGCCCTTCGCCTTCGAGCCAGGCTATGCGGCCGGCACCGGCATCCGCCGGTTTCTGTGCGGCACGCAGCCGGTCCTGTCGATGCGCACGCTGAAGGGCGCGCTCGACATCTGGAACGATGTCGACATGACGGCGGTGCGCAAGAAGAGCATCGCGTTGGCCGATCTGTTCATCGAGCTTGTTGATGCAAGGTGCGGCGCTTACGGGCTAACGCTCGAAAGCACGCGCGACGGGGAAAAACGCGGCAGCCAGATTTCATTCATGCACGAGCATGGCTACCAGATCATGCGCGCGCTGATTGAACGTGGCGTGATCGGCGATTTCCGCGCGCCATCGACCATGCGCTTCGGCTTCACCCCGCTCTATGTCGGCTATGCCGATGTCTGGCAGGCAGTCGAAGTGCTTGAGGACATTCTGCGCACCGGTGCGTGGAAGGATGCGCGCTTCGCCATCAAGGCGGCTGTCACTTGAGATTGATGCGAGAGCTGGAATCGTGAGGCTGGCGACGACGCGCCGAGCGATGCTTACGGCTACGTTGCAAGGCCATATTGCCAGGGGAGGGCGCAGGGTGTTCGAACGTCACATTGCCGATTGGGACAACGCCTATACCAACGGCGCCAACATAGCCGGCAGCGATCGCTGGCCGGCGGCCTGGATCGAGCCCGCGCGGGTTTTCCGCAACGTGCTTTCGACCGAGGGCAGGGCGCGGCTCGACATGGCCTATGGCGATAACCCACGCAACCGGCTCGATCTTTTCCTGCCGGCCATCAAGCCCAAGGGACTCGTGGTGTTCGTTCATGGCGGCTATTGGATGGCATTCGACAAGAGTTTCTGGTCGCATCTTGCCACTGGCCCTGTTGATCGCGGCTATGCGGTGGCGATGCCGTCCTACACTCTCTGTCCGCAGATACGCATTGGCGGCATCGTCAAAGAAGTCGGCGCGGCGATCGGCAAGGCGGCGGCGATGGTCGCAGGGCCGCTGATGCTGACCGGACACTCGGCCGGCGGCCATCTTGTTAGCCGGATGGTTACGGCGACGACGCCGCTGGCGCCCGAAGTGGTCCGGCGCGTTCGTCATGTGCTGTCGATCTCGGGGGTGCACGATTTGCGCGCGATCATGCGCACCGGCATGAACGAGACGCTGGCGATCGATGAGGCCGAGGCGCAGGCCGAAAGTCCGGTGCTGCTGCGCCCGATGGACAAGGCCCGCCTGACCTGCTGGGCCGGCGGCGGCGAGCGCGCCGAATTCCTGCGCCAGAGCGCGTTGCTGGCCAACATCTGGATCGGCCTGGGTGCCGCGACCAGCTCGGTGGTCGAGCCTGACCGGCATCATTTCAACATCATCGACGGTTTGGCCGATCCAGACCATCCGCTGACCCGGACTTTGATCTCGGAGTGAGGCAGGTTCAGCGTAGCATCAGCACGTCGCAGGGGGAGCCTGCCGCCGCGGCAGGCGCGAACGGCGCGCGGACGATCAGCCCGTTGGCATCGGCCAGCATTTTCAGCATCGAGGAGTCCTGGATGCCGAACGGCGTCGCCACGAGCGTGTCGCCGTTGTCTGTGACAACGGCCCGCACATAGTCCTGCCTGAGATCATTGGCCGGCATGGCACCACCGAGCCGTGCCCGACCTATATCCTGCTGAAAGGCGCGGCCGCCGAGCCGCGCCAGCAGCGGCTTCAGGAAGAGCTGGGTGCAGACCAGACTCGCCACCGGATTGCCGGGCAGGCCGATGCAGCGAATGTCGCCCAGCCGCCCGAACATCAGCGGCTTGCCCGGCCGCATGGCGATCTTCCAGAAATCGAGCGTCATGCCTTGCCCGGTCAGCACGTCATGGACGAAGTCGTGGTCACCGACCGAGGCACCGCCCAGCGTGACGATGACATTCGCGCCAGCCTTCACGGCCTTTTCAACCAGCGCAGCGATCGCCTCCCTGCGGTCCGGCGCGATGCCAAGGTCGAGCGCGCGCGCACCGACCGACTGTGCGGCAGCGGCGACACCATAGGCGTTGGAGGAGATGATCTGGTCGGGGCCAAGATCGCTGCCCGGCGGCAGCAATTCGTCGCCGGTGGCGATGATGGCGACCAGCGGCCGTTTGACCACGCGGACCTCGGGGTGGTTGGCCGACGCCGCCAGCGACAAGGCCGCCGGATCGAGCAGGCGGCCGTTGGGCAGTAGGACATCGCCCTTGGCGAAATCGAGCCCGAGGCGGCGGATGTTTCGCCCCTGCACCGTCGGCTCCGTCACTTCGACGCTGCCGCCGCCGAGATCGCGGACGTTCTCCTGGATGACGACGGTGTCGGCGCCTTCGGGAAGCGGCGCGCCGGTAAAGATGCGCACGGCCTGCCGCTGCTGCACCGATCCGGTAAAGCCGCGTCCGGCCGGCGCCACGCCGACCACCGAAAGCCTTGCTGGTACGGACGCGATATCGGCCGCCCGCACGGCATAGCCGTCCATGGCGGAGGCGTTGAACGGCGGCTGGGTGCGGAGCGCCACAACCGGCTCCGCCAGCACGCGGTCGGCGGCATCCAGCAGCGCGACGCGTTCGCCCGGCAGCGCTGCTGCGCCGTCCAGCAGGCGCTCGAGCGCCTCGGCAACTGGGACCAGCGCCATTAGCGGCCTGCCTCGGTGGCCCCATCTCCGGTGATCTTGTAGTCGCCGGATTTGCCGCCGGTCTTTTCAACCAGCCTGATGCCGGAGATGACCATGGCGCGGTCGACCGCCTTGGCCATGTCGTAGATGGTCAGGCAAGCGACCGAGACGGCGCTCAGGGCCTCCATTTCAACGCCGGTCTTGCCGGTGACGCGGGTCAATGCTGTCACCTTCAGGCCGGGCAAAGCTGCGTCCGGCTCGATATCGACAGATATCCTGGTCAGCAGCAGCGGATGGCAAAGCGGGATCAGTTCATGCGTTTTCTTGGCCGCCATGATGCCGGCAATGCGCGCGGTGCCGAGCACGTCGCCCTTCTTGGCATCGCCGGCGAGGATCATGTCCAGCGTCTCGGACCGCATCGACACGAAGCCCTCGGCGACTGCCGTGCGCACCGTCTCAGCCTTGTCGCCGACATCGACCATGTTGGCTTCGCCCTGCGCGCCAAGATGGGTGAGGGCGGCCGCCATCGTCAGATCGCCTCTGCCGGCGCCTTGCCCGTCAAAAGCAGGCGCGTTGCAGCGGCCACGTCCTGCTGACGCATCAGGCTCTCACCAACCAGGAAAGTAGCGATGCCGCTCCGCTCCAGCCGGCGGCAATCGTCATGCGAAAAGATCCCGCTCTCACTGACCAGAAGGCGGCCGGCCGGCACCATCGCTACCAGCCGTTCCGAGGTCTCGAGGCTGGTTTCGAAGGTCCGGAGATTGCGGTTGTTGATGCCGATCAGCCGCGATGACAGCCGCAGCGCACGTTCCATTTCCGCCTCGTCATGCACTTCGACCAGCGCGTCCATGCCCAGCTCGAAAGCTGTCGCTTCGAGTTCTCTTGCCAGCGCGTCGTCGACGCTGGCCATGATGATCAGGATGGCATCGGCGCCCCAGGCCCTGGCCTCGTGGACCTGATAGGGGTCGAACAGGAAATCCTTGCGCAAGGCAGGCAGCTCGACGGCAGCGCGCGCAGTGGTGAGGAATTCGGGCGCCCCCTGGAAGGAGGGTGCGTCGGTCAGCACCGAAAGACAGGCGGCACCGCCTTCCGCATAGGCCCTGGCCAGCGCCGGCGGATCGAAATCGGCGCGGATCAGGCCTTTGGACGGGCTAGCCTTCTTGATTTCGGCAATCAGCGCGAACCTGCCGGATTTGCGCTTTGCCTCAAGGGCGGAAAGAAAGCCGCGCGGCGCGTCGGCATTCATCGCCCGTGCCTTGATCTCGGCAAACGGCACTTGCGCTTTGGCCGCCGCGATCTCGTCGCGCTTGTAAGCCTCGATCTTGCGCAGGATGTCGGACATAGTTTTAACCGTTCGAAATCTCGACCAGCCTGTCGAGCACTTTTAGCGCGCGGCCGCTGTCGATGGCCTGCGTTGCCGTCACCATGCCGTCGGCAAGTGTCGTCGCCTTGCCGGCCACCACCAGCCCGGCGCCGGCATTCATCAGCACCGTATCGCGAAAGGCGCCGGCGGCGCCGCCCAGCATGTCGCGCATTGCCTGGGCATTGTGGGCGGCGTCGCCGCCGCGCAACTCGTCCTTGGTGTGACGCGTCAGCCCGACTGCTTCAGGGGTCAGCGTAAAGCTGCGTATCTCGCCGCCGGCCAATTCGGCGACCTGCGTCTCGCCGGTGGTGGTGATCTCGTCATAGCCGTCGCCATGCACGACCCAGGCATGGTCAGCACCAAGCTCCTTCAACGTTTCTGCCACCGGCATGATCCATTCGGGCAGGAACACACCGACCATCTGCCGTCTGACACTGGCCGGATTGGAAAGCGGGCCCAGCAGGTTGAAGATGGTGCGGGTGCCGAGCTCGACCCGGGTCGGGCCGACATGCTTCATCGCCGGGTGATGCGCCGGTGCGAACATGAAGCCAACTCCGGCCTCGTGAATACAGCGGCCGATCGTCTCCGGAGGGATGTCGATCTTGACGCCCAATGCGATCAGCACATCGGCGGCGCCGGTCAGCGAGGACAGTCCGCGATTGCCGTGCTTGGCGACGGGCACGCCGCTGCCGGCGATGACGAAAGCGGATGCGGTCGAAATGTTGACGCTGTGCGAATTGTCGCCGCCGGTGCCGACAATGTCGATGGCGCCCTCGGGAGCTTCGACGCGCAGCATCTTGGCGCGCATGGTGGCGACGGCGCCGGCGATCTCGCTGACCGTCTCACCGCGCACGCGCAATGCCATCAGGAAGCCGCCGATCTGGCCGGGGGTGGCATCGCCGGACATGATGATGTCGAAGGCCTCGCGCGCCTCCTCGAACGAAAGAGCGCTGCCGGCGGCGACCTTGGCGATGTGGATCTTCAGCGCGCTCATCTGGCCAGGGCTTGGGTTACGGCCGTCTGATCGATGCGGACGTCATATTGCGTCTGCAACTGCGCCACCAACTGGTCGAGCAGGTCGTCGGACATGCCGGATGTGAAGGATTTCTGTGCGTCCTGGGGTACTGAGCTGGCGTCGGCCCCGGCGGGCTCGAATACCTCGGCAACCTTGAACAGGATCTGTCCGTCGCCCGTGGGCGAGGGGATCAACCCGGTTCCGCCTTCGCCGACGCCGAACATCGCGGCGGCCCCTTCCTTGCCGAAATCGACGTCGTCAGCATCGCGCTTGACGCCGCGCTTGGTCTGCTTTTCGAGCTTGAGCTCACCGGCGATCACCTCGAGCGTGGCGCCGGCCTTGAGACGCTTCTCGAGCTCTTGTGCCTTTGCGGTGAGCCGTTTGGTGGTCTCCGCCGCGGTCCAGTCGGCCACGACCTTCTGGCGGACCTCGTCCAGCGTGCGGTCGCGGGCCGGCGTGATCGCGCTCACGTCGTAGAAGACGAAGCCGTTATCGGCGGTGGTGAGACCTTCATTGTCGGTTCCGGGTTCGGATTCGAACACCGCCTTGATGAGTGCCGGCGATTCCGGCAGGTCTTTGACGATGCTTCCATCCGGCCGTTGGCCGGTGCGGTCGATGGCGTCGATGGTGACGACCTTCAGCTTCAATTTGGCAGCTGCCTGGGCGAGCGAACTGCCGGAGGCGCGCGTATCCTCGTAATTGTCGTGCACGTCCAGCAAGATGCGGCTTGCCTCGCCCAGTGCCAGATCCTTGCGGATCTGCTCGGATACTTCGGCCAGCGGCTTCACCACTTCCGGCTTGATCTCGGTGACGCGCAGCAGAACGGGGCCAAAGGCGCCTTGCACGACCGGGCTGACTTCATTGACGTTGAGCTTGAAGGCAGCATCGGCAACCGCCTTGTCGGCGATCTTGTCCTTGGCCAGCGTGCCGAGCAGCGTGTCGGCCGGCGTCTTGCCTTCGGCGGCGACGATCTTGTCGAAGGTCGCGCCGGTCCTGAGCGAATCGAGCGCCGCCTTTGCGGCATCAGGCGTCTTGAATACAAGCTGCTCGATGGTGCGCATCTCCGGCGTGGTGTAGCGCGCCTTGTTCTTGTTGTAGTCGTCGCTGACCTGTTGGTCGGTCACCGCGCTCAAATCCATGATGTCTTCCGGTTCGAGCCTGACATAGGAGAACTTACGGTATTCGGGCGCGGCGTAGGTCTTCTTGTTTTCCCCGAAATAGGCCGAAAGCACGCTGTCGGACGGCGCTTCTATCGGCTCGACAAGCGATTTCGGCAAGGTCAGGTAATCGATGGTGCGATCTTCGCCGCGATAGAGCGCGACCGCCTTGAAGAACGTATCCGGAGCCTTGAGGCCATCCGAAACCGCCTCGACGATCTGCTGGCGGACCGCGACCTGGGCGCGGTTCTTCAAATAGTCTTCCGGCCGCATGCCGATCTGCCGAAGCAGGTACTCGAAGGTTCTCCTGTCGAAGGTTCCGGCAGGCCCTTTGAACGCCGGGTCTTCACGCGTCAGTTCGGCGAGCCGGTCCTTGGACAGGCCGAGGCCGAGCTTGCGGGCCTGCTCGTCGAGGACGGCGCCCGACACGAGTTGCCCCAGCACCTGGTTGTCGATGCCGAGCGCCGTCGCCTGCTCACGGCTGATGCGCTGGCCGAATTGCTGCGACATGACGCTGAGCTGGCGATCGTAGGCGAGGCGGTATTCGTTGATCGAGACCTTGGTGCCTCCGGCCGTAATCACGGCGTCATGGCCGGCAAGACCGCCCATCAGCCGCCCCGAGATGCCCCAGATGGCGAAGCTCAACACCAACAATGACAGCAGCAGTTTCGCGACCCAGGTCCCCGCCGCACTTCTCAACATACCAAGCATGAGTACTTCCGATTTTTGCGCATTTCGCATGCGCCGAGTCTGAAACAAGCGCAATAGCGCCCTTCCTGCCCACTGTCGATTGCTTTGTGGCCTGATTTTGATAGTGAGGGCCAGCTGGAAATTGCCCGGAGAACAAATCCCATGACGCCTGGAATCCGCCCGCTCGTCGCTGGCAACTGGAAAATGAACGGCACCAGCGCCTCGCTCAACGAGCTCAGGATGATCGGCAACGGCTTCATGAGCGGGCTCGACGCAGAGACCGAAGCGGTGGTCTGCGTGCCGGCGACCTTGCTTGCGCACGCCGCCGAGATTCTGTCGCGCACGCCGGTGCGGGCCGGCGGAGAGGATTGCCACACCGAGGAAAGCGGCGCCTATACCGGCTGCATTTCGGCCGAGATGCTGAAGGATGCAGGTGCCAACCATGTCATCGTCGGCCATTCCGAATGCCGCGCCGATCGCAAGGAAGACGATGCCATTGTGCAGGCCAAGGCCTCCGCTGCATGGCGCGCCGGGCTGGTGGCCATCATCTGCATTGGTGAGACAAGAGCCGAACGCGAAGCAGGAGCCACGCTCGACGTGCTGTCGCGCCAGGTCTCTGGCTCGGTCCCGCCAAACGCCACGGCGTCCAACACTGTCATTGCCTATGAGCCAATATGGGCGATCGGCACCGGCTTGACGCCGACTGCCGCCGACGTCGCCGAGGCACATGCCCATATCCGCGAAGAACTGGTGCGGAAGCTTGGCAATACGGCGGCCAAGATGCGCATTCTCTACGGCGGCTCGGTCAAACCGTCCAACGCCGTCGAGCTGCTCGGCGTCAGGAATGTCGACGGCGCGCTGGTCGGCGGCGCCAGCCTGAAGGCGGCGGACTTCCTCGGCATCGCGGAAGCCTATCGAAACATCGCTTGATACCCAGGACAGCTTGCTGGATTTGAGCGACGGCCGGCGCCGAAATCGTTGCAAAGGACGCATTGCTCCCCATATTCCGGCCACGGGCTTGGAAATGCCGTCAAAGCATTGTATTGAGCCGCCTCCAAATCAGCGGCCGCGCAAGGCCTTGCCAGGATAAATTATGGAAACCGTACTGATCGTCGTCCACCTCATGGTCGTGCTCGCGCTTGTCGGCGTGGTGCTGCTGCAGCGCTCGGAAGGCGGCGGCCTCGGCATCGGCGGCGGATCGGGCTTCATGACTGCGCGAGGCGCCGCCAATGCGCTGACGCGGGCGACGGCGATCCTGGCCGCGGCTTTCTTCGTCACTTCGCTGACACTGTCGATTGTCGCGCGCTATGGCGAGAAGCCGATCGACATTCTCGATCGCGTGCCGGCAACCTCGGACGGCAAGGGCGTACTCAACCAATTGCCCGGAACCACGACGCCGACGCCGCCTTCGGGCACCACGGCGCCGACCCCGCCGTCCGGCAATGGTGCGGCAACGACGCCGCCGGCAACCGCTCCGGCGACGCCGCCAGCGACAAACGGCGCCACAGCGCCGGCCACGCCGCAGGTCCCCAACCAGTAATCGGGCAACTTATGCCGCGATCTGTTGTCGTTTGATCACAGTCGCGGCAAATGCCGCACGATCAAGAAGATTCGACCGCGCCTCACGCTTGAGGCGCTTCCGGCTAATCGATTATACGTTGCACGCGGCATTCTCGGCGTCCTTGGGGGGCGCCGGGCGACGCCGTGGGCAACAAGCATTGAACGATCGGATCTTCCCCATGCAGCTTCGCAGCTTCATTTTTGCCGGCCTTTGTGCCGTGCTCAGCCTAGGTGCGCCCGCTTACGCGGCCATGCCGACGGCAAATTCGGCCCATAAAGCCGCAGCAACAACCGACCTCGTCAACGTCGCTGCCAAAAGCGATGCGGCGCAATTGAAGCTTCTCAAAAAGAAGAAAGATCCGACGCCGGACGACCTTGCACAGATCCGCAAGATCGAAGCCAAGATCGCAGCCGACAAGGAAGCCGCTCGCGCCAAGGCACTCGAAGCCAGGAAGCTGGCGATGCGCGAGGCGGCGAAAGCCAAAGCCGATGCGGAACGGCAGGCATTCCTTGCCAAGAAGAGCCAGACGCTCGCGACGGCAAAGGTGGCTGACGCCACGCCGGCCAAGAAGAAGACCGTCAACATCATCGAACCGATTACGCCCATTGCGCCGATCCAGTCGGCCGAGCCAATCCCGGCCGAGGCCATGAACGTTGCGCTGACCGGCAACAATGGCGAGTTGCGCAGCGAACCGGTCGGGCAGAAGCCGCAGAGCGTCGGGCTGTTCGCGGGATTGTTCGGCGGCACATCCTCTTCGTCGATGTCGCTGCTTCCGGAGACGCGCGCGCTCGACGCCGCGCTCGAAAGGAAGCAGGCCAAGCGGCAGTTCAAGGTCAAGCCGGAATTCGTGCCGCAGGAGGTCGAATTCACCGGCTACAACCCCGGCACCATCGTCATCGATACCAGCGCCCGTCGCCTCTACCTCGTCGAATCATCGTCAACCGCCCGCCGTTATGCCATCGCGGTCGGCCGGGAAGGCCTGCAGTTCAAGGGTACGGTTGCCGTCGGCGACAAGCAGGAATGGCCGCGCTGGATTCCGACGCTGGATATGCAAAAGCGCGAACCCAAGCACTATGGCCAGTACAAGGACGGCATGCCCGGCGGCGGCGACAATCCGCTCGGTGCGCGCGCCATCTATCTTTACGACGGCAAGAAAGATACCCACCTGCGCATTCACGGCACCATCGCGCCGCAGTCGATCGGAACCAGCGCCTCCAATGGCTGCTTCCGCATGATCAACGAGCACGTCATGGACCTTTACCGCCGGGTGAAAGTAGGCACCAAAGTCGTCATCATCTGACGCTTTGACAGATCGTGCCAAAAGGGCCGGCCTCGCCGGCCCTTTTGTTTTGATACGCCAACGACCAGAGCGCCTTCTTGGGAAAAAGCCTTCGCGGCGGTTTTTTCTCTGGCGGAATCAATTCGGCCGCGTTAAGCGATGACTCCCATGGCGCGATATGTATTCATCACAGGCGGCGTGGTTTCCTCACTTGGAAAAGGCATTGCTGCAGCGGCCCTTGGGGCTCTCTTGCAGGCGCGAGGCTATCGCGCACGCATCAAAAAGCTCGATCCCTATCTCAACGTCGATCCCGGCACGATGTCGCCCTACCAGCACGGCGAAGTCTTCGTGACCGATGACGGGGCCGAGACCGATCTCGATCTTGGCCATTATGAGCGTTTCACAGGCCGCTCGGCCAACCAGCAGGACAACATCACCACCGGCCGCATCTATAAGAACATCATCGAGCGCGAGCGGCGCGGCGACTATCTCGGCGCCACCGTGCAGGTCATTCCGCACGTCACAGACGAGATCAAGAACTTCGTCCTCAACGGCAATGACGACTACGATTTCGTGCTGTGCGAGATCGGCGGCACCGTCGGCGACATCGAAGCGATGCCGTTCCTGGAGGCGATCCGCCAGCTCGGCAACGACCTGCCGCGCAACAACGCCGTCTACGTCCACCTGACCTTGATGCCTTACATTCCGACAGCGGGCGAACTGAAGACCAAGCCGACGCAGCATTCGGTCAAGGAGTTGCGCGGCATCGGCATTGCACCCGACATACTGCTGGTCCGCGCCGACCGGCCGATCCCCAAGGAAGAGCGCAGAAAGCTGTCGCTGTTCTGCAATGTCCGCGAAAGCGCCGTCATCCAGGCGCTCGACGTGCCGCATATCTACGACGTGCCGATGGCCTATCACAACGAAGGGCTCGACTCGGAAGTTCTGGCCGCCTTCGGCATCGATCCGGCGCCGAAGCCGCGCATGGAACGGTGGCAAGCGGTATCCAACCGCATCCACAATCCGGAAGGCGAAGTGACCATTGCCGTCGTCGGCAAATATACCGGCCTCAAGGACGCCTACAAATCGCTGATCGAGGCGCTGTCGCATGGCGGTCTCGCCAACCGGGTCAAGGTCAAGCTCGATTGGATCGAAAGCGAGATATTCGAGAAGGAAGACCCGGCGCCGTGGCTGGAGAAGGTCCATGGCATTCTCGTCCCCGGCGGTTTTGGCGAGCGCGGCTCGGAGGGCAAGATCCTGGCGGCGAAGTTCGCGCGCGAGCGCAAGGTGCCGTATTTCGGCATCTGCTTCGGCATGCAGATGGCCTGCATCGAGGCAGCGCGTTCGCTAGCCGGCGTCGAGCACGCATCATCGACCGAGTTCGGTCCAACCGAGGAGCCGGTCGTCGGCTTGATGACCGAATGGCTGAAGGGCAACATGCTGGAAAAGCGCAGGGAAACCGGCGACCTCGGCGGTACCATGCGGCTCGGTGCCTACCAGGCCGACCTCGCCAAGGGATCGAAGATCGCCGAGATCTATGGCGATACGCAGATTTCCGAACGCCATCGCCACCGCTACGAGGTCAATGTCGACTACAAGGAGCGGCTCGAGGATTGCGGCCTGGTGTTTGCCGGCATGTCGCCGGACGGCGTGCTACCGGAAACGGTCGAATATCCCGACCACCCCTGGTTCATCGGCGTGCAGTACCATCCCGAGTTGAAAAGCCGGCCGCTCGATCCGCACCCGCTGTTTGCCAGCTTCATCGAAGCGGCGGTAGAGCAGTCGCGGCTGGTCTAGACTAGCCGCCCATGCAAACTTACGTCGCGCTGCTCTACAGCATTGTCCTGGGCCAGGGGCGGCGGGTCGTCATGTCCGATCTCAAGGCGATGGCCGAAGGCCTGGGGCTGAACAACCCGCGCACGCTGGTAGCGAGCGGCAATCTGGTTTTTGAGGCGCAAGAAACAGGACTCGCGGCGTTGGAGCAGCGGCTGGAGGCGACGTTCGCAAAGACTTTCGGCCGCCACGTCGACATCATCGTGCGCCGCGCCGACGGCTGGCTGAGGCTGGCGGCAGGCAATCCATTCCCAGCCGAATCGGCCGAGGCCGCGGACCAGGTGGCGGTGCGCGTGATGCGGGCGCCCGTTCCCGCCGGCGCCGCTACGGCGCTTGAGGCCTATGTCGGCAAGGGCGAGAAGCTGCGGATTGTCGGCGGCGACATCTGGATCGTCTTTTCCCGCGAGATGCCGAGTTCGCGGCTGCTTGCGGCGGTGAGCCACAAACGTCTCGGCATCGGCACCTCACGCAACTGGAATACAGTGCGCCGCCTTGCCGAGATAGTCGCAGAATAAACGGGGCGGCTCGCGCCGCCCCGAGTCCGTTCAGGCCTTGGCTATCCTGGCTCCGGCACCGAGTGCCATCGTGCGCAGCACGTAATAGATGACGCCGGCAATTGCCACTCCGAAGAACCAGCCATAGACGCCCCACCATGACGGCAGCAGGCTGGTGAAGTTGGGCAGGATCGAGGAGAAGACCGCGCCGGTACCGGCGGCGATGAAGGCATTGACATGCCAGCCGCCCTGAAAGCGGAATTCGCCATTCTCCCTGTAGAGCGCCTCGACGTCGACCTCGCCCTTCCGGATCAGGTAGTAGTCGACCATCATCACGCCGAAGATCGGCCCCATCGTCGCGCCAATGATGTTGACGAAGGAGGCAGCACTGCCTTCCCAGGGCGCGAAAGGATAAAGCACAAGCGCGATCAGCGCCGCGATGTAGCCGCCCTTCTTGAAGTCGATCTGGCGTGGAAAGACATTGGAGAAGTCGAAAGCCGGCGACACGAAGTTCGCCACCACATTGATGCCGAGCGTCGCCACCGCAAACGTCAGGGCTGCGAGCGCCGCCAGGAACCAGCTGTCGAACTTCGCCGAGATCTGGTCGGGATGCAGCAGCACCTCGCCATAGACGTCGAAGGCGGCGATCGTGGTGACGCCGGCGACCAGCGAGAACAGAATGAGGTTGACCGGCAGGCCCCAGATATTGCCCTTGCGCAGCGATGCCTTGTCCGGGGCGTAGCGCGCGAAATCGCAGAAGTTGAGATAGAGCGCGGAGAAATAGGTCACCCAGATCGCCGCCACCGCAAACAGCGAGGTCCAGGAGCCCGGCGTGCCCGGCACCCCCGCGTCCTTTGTCTTTTCCAGCAGCACATCCATCGGGATGTCGCTGGTGAAGGCGAAGGTGCCTGCCTTGATGCAAAGATAGATCGCCAGGATCAGCATCATCACCCACACCGCCGGTCCGGCCCAATCCTGGAAGCGGCGCACCGTTTCCATGCCCTTCTGGATGATCAGGAGCTGCAGCGCCCAAATGACGACGAAGCAGATCACCTCGAGCCCGGAGTGGCCAAGGAAATGTGTGCTCTGGTTGAAGTCGGCGAACCATTGCGAGCGGATCAGCAGGGCTACGATCGCGCCGGAGGCCGCCGCCGTCTGCGCGCCGTACCAAAAGCAGGCGACGATGGCGCGCACCAGCGCCGGTATGTTGGCGCCCCAGATGCCGAAGGAAGCACGCGCCAGGACAGGGTAGGGCACCCCGGTCTTCACGCCGGCATAACCGACCATGTTCATCAACGCATAGATGATCAGCGAACCGATACCGATGGCGATGATGAAGTTGACGAAGCCGCCGCAAAACAGGAACAGGCTGGCCGCGAGATAGTAGCCCCACAGGCTGTGGACGTCCGACGTCCAGACGTTGAAGATCGAGAACGGTCCCCAGTTTCGAACCTTCGCCGGAGCGAGATCCTCATTGTACAGGTCCGGTGATGCGCCTTGTATGGTCATTGCAATGTCCTCCCCTTGTTACGACCCGCGCCTCCACGCATGGCACGCAGGTTAAGCCTGACGCAGGGGAACCGGCAAGCAGACGATTTGCCGGCTTTGGACTTAAAGACATTCAATGAGAAACGCGCTTATCGGCCGGACGATGCCGTGGCTGCGATATTGAGCTTCGCCGCTGATTCGGTCGCTGCTTGCTTGCCGGCCGGTCGAGCACCGGCCACCGCCGACGTCTCGAAACTGGCCTCGAGCCAGGCTATTGCGCCGGTCACGTCGTCGAGGGCGTAGTTTGCGGCCGTCGGTCCGTTCGGCTTCACGCGGATGGAGATGCCGCCAATTTCGTTGATCGCCTCGAAACCGTGTTCGTCCGATGTATCGTCTCCGAGGAATATCGGCCGCCGGCCGATAAAGGGCGGAATGTCCATAAAACGCCGGATGGCAGCACCTTTGACGGCTTCCAAAGGCATGAGCTCGACGCCGGCGTTTCCCGGAAGCACCCGATAACCCTTCGGAAGCCGGGCCAATGCCTGTTCGACCAGCTGGATTGCGGGCGCAAGCAGTTGCGGTGCTGCTCTTGTATGAACGGCAAGGACCGGCCCCTTGCGCTCGACATAGACCTTGCCGCTGCCCAGTTCGGCCTCGATCTCGTCGGCAAGGGCGGCGATGTCCGCCGGCGCGTCGGCGGCATCGATCGGACCGGTCGGCGTCAGCCGGTGCTCCAGCCCATACAGTCCGGCGATCCGCAGCTTCAGCGGATGGAACAGCTTGTCCACGGCCGGGATCGATCGGCCGGTGATGAAGGCGACCGCACCATCCAGCCGCCGCTCGATGTGTCCAAGCAGGTTGCGCAATTCCTCGCCGACGAACACCGCGTCGGGATGGGCAGCGTGCTCCAGCAGGGTTCCGTCGATGTCGAGGAAGAGCGCCCATTGCCCTTCCGACAGGTTCAACGCCGGCGGTTGTTCAAAGCTTTTCACGACGCTGCCTTCCGTGCCCGCTCGAACATCGAGATGACGTTGTTGGTGTTCGAAGGCGGGCGCTCGCCGGTTCCGGTCACCCTGTCGAGATCGCCGCGTTTGCGCAGGCGCGCGGCATCCAGCAGCATGCTGCCGGCCCAGCGGTAGACGTTGTTGTCGCGGACCATCTCGCGCATCGGCCGCAAACGCTCGCGCTGCTCATCCGGCGTCATCGTCAGCGCCTGCAACAGCGCCTCGCTCATCATGGCCGCATCGTAGGGGTTGACGATCAGTGCTTCCAGCAATTCGCGCGAGGCGCCGGCAAAGGTGCTGAGCAAAAGCACGCCCTGTTCGTCGTCGCGCGCCGCGACGAATTCCTTGGCGACAAGGTTCATGCCGTCATGCAGGCTGGTGACCATGCAGATGTCGGCGGCGCGATAGACCTCGTAGACCTGCTCCTGCCGATGATGTTCGGCGACCATCAGGATAGGGCTGTATGTCTCGCTGCCATATCGCCGGTTGAGCTCCTCGGCACAGCGACGGCATTCGTCATGGAGTTGCTGGTAGGCGGGCAATGTCCCTCGGCTCGGCGCGGCGATCTGCAGGAAAACCACCTTGCCTATCCATTCGGGATATCTCGTGAACAATTCGTCCAAGGCATGAAAGCGATCGAGAATGCCTTTCGTGTAGTCGAGGCGCTCGACGCCAACGCATAGTTTGGTATCCGCAGACAGGCCGAATCTGTCGCGTACGCTGGCGCGGCACTCCTCCACAGACGGCAGTTTTGCCAGCAATTTGGCCGGCCATTCTATGGAAATGGGATAGGCGTGGACCAATGTGGTCTGCCCACCATAGGAGATTGCCGCGTCTGCCCGTTCGATCCGGCTCTCCAGAAAGCGGTCGACACTTTCGGTGAAGTTGTTGGCATGGAATTGGGTATGAAAGCCGATGATCGAACTGCCGAGCAGTCCTTCCAGGATCCGCTCACGCCACGGACAGATGCTGAACACTTCCGAATTGGGCCACGGGATATGCCAGAAGGTGATGACTATCGCGTCCGGCAGGCGCTGGCGAATCATGCGCGGCAGCAGCGCAAAATGGTAGTCCTGCACCAGCACGATCGGCCGTTCGTTGCGGGCTTCGGCAACCACCGTATCGGCGAATTTGCGGTTGACGGCCTCGTAGGCGTCCCAGTCCGAGGCGCGAAACACGGGGCGGGTGAAGGCGATATGGCAAAGCGGCCATAGGCCCTCATTGGCGAATCCCAGATAGTAGCCCTGATATTCCTCCTCCGTCAGCCAGACCCTGCGCAGCGTGTAGGACGGATTGCCTGGCGGCACCTGCACCCGGTCGTCCTTGTCGACGGTGAGGCGGTCTGCCGTGCCGCCGCCATAGGCGATCCAGGTGCCGGCACAGGCGCGGGTGATGGGCTCGAGTGCCGAAACCAGCCCGCTGGCCGGCACCAAAAGTTGCACCCCGTCATCCTTGATGTTGTGGATGTAGGGTTCGCGGTTGGACACCACGATGACCTGTGCGTCCGGCAGGTCGTCGGCCAGGATCTTGCGCAAAGTGTCGGGCGACCACGTGACCAGTGCCGCGTCGGCCGACTGGCCGTTCTTTTCGAACTCGCGCAGCACCTTGCGTGCCGCTTCCGACGCGACATCCTCGCTCGGCGTGTATGCGGCCGCCGTTGCGCGGCCGCGACGCTGGCGGGATATCGATAGGAGAATGGCAAAAGCGGAAAAGCCAAAACTTGCGATCAGCAAAACCCAGAGCAGGTTTACAGTATAATCTGACATGGAATGTGATCTCGCCTCCGGCCAGCTGATAGCCGTTTTTTATTTGTTTTTCTGGTTCGCGGCCGTGTGACAACAACAGCGTTCCCCAGCCGCCCATTTTTGCAACGCACAAAGAGGCTATCGGTTCCGGACGATTGCAATGCCGCGCGTCATTTTCGATGCGCCGCAGCGCGGCGGCATCAAGTGCGCACGATGAGCGGCACCATCCCCTCATACCGATCGGCGAGAAAGGCGACGACCCGGTCGCCGACACGCTGGAATGTGAGGTCGACCACTGTCGAGCCGACACCCAGATGCCGCAATGTCAGCGTGTCGATGCCGATCGGCAGCCTTGGGCGGGTGACCCGGATTTCGCTGTTCCAGCCGTCGATTTCGAGCCCAAGGCAGGCCTGCATCAGCATGAAGGCCGATCCCGCTGACCAGGCTTGCGGCAGGCACGCGACGGGATAGGCGATCGGCGCTTCGCCCGGCGACCGGGTAAAGCCGCAGAACAGTTCCGGCAGCCGCATGTTGAAATGGACAGCCGATTCGAACGTGCCGCTCATCAGCCGGACCACGCTGTCGCGCACGCCATAACGTGCCAAGCCGGCACCGCACATGGCGGTGTCGTGCGGCCAGATCGAACCATTGTGGTAGGACATCGGGTTGAAGAATATCGCATCGTCGGCCAGCGTCCTCACTCCCCAACCAGAGTGGAACGACGCGGAGAGCAGCTGATCGGCGACCATTTGCGCCCGTTCCGGCTCGGGCAGCCCGACGAAGAGAAGATGGCCGGCATTCGACGTCCGTACCTTGCAGAGCTCGCCTGCACCATCGATCGCCAGTGCATAGAAATTGAGATCGTCCATCCAGAAATGGCGTTCCACCGCGGCGCGCATGGTTTCGGCGCGTTCCTCCCAATGATCGGCCTTGTCGTCCTCGCCGCGGCGGCGGGCGAGCGCTGCCAGCCCACGGAACGCGGCAAAGACGTAGCCTTGCACCTCGACCAGGGCGATCGGCCCCTTGGGCATGCGGCCATCGGCATGGAAGACGGAATCGAAACTGTCCTTCCAGCCCTGGTTGGCGAGGCCGGTCTCGGCGCCGCGCTGGTAGGTAACGAAGCCGGTCGCGCGGCTTGTCTCCTCCGTCCATTCGGCCGCTGCACAGAGCGATGGCCACAGACTGTCGACGAATGCCATGTCGCCGGTACGATCCGCATAGGCGCAGGCGAGATGAATGTAGAGCGGCGTGGTATCGACGCCGCCGTAATAGCGGCCGAACGGGAGCTCCCGCAGCGCCGCCATCTCGCCCTTGCGGGTCTCGTGCATGATCTTGCCCGGCTGCGAATCGCTGAACGGCGACGTTTCGGTTGCCTGATGCTGGGCGAGAAAGGCGAGTACGCCGCGCGCCAGCCCAGGATTCAACCACAGCATCTGCAGTGCGGAAATCACCCCGTCACGGCCAAACGCCGTCGAGAACCAGGGTATGCCGGCATAGGGGTAAGGTCCGGTTGCAAGCTCGGTGGTCAGCAACGCCACGTCCGCGCGCGCGCGTTCGATCCAGTCGTTGAAGACGCGGCCGGAGCTGTGCACCGTCGCGCCGTGGCGGCGTTTGGCGCGCATGCCGAAGCGAGCGCGGGCGGCGGCAGCCCGAAAACGGTCGCGGTCGGGTGTCTCCGCCACTTCCGGGCCGACCTCGATATAGAGGACCTCGCTGCTGCGCTTCGTCACCGCAACCAGGAAATCCGCACGGCTGGCGGTCAAATTGTCCGGCGCCCGCGAGAACGAGATTGCCGACAGGCGCACGAGCTGGTCTAGCCCGTCATATCGAAGCACCACGGATGTCGGACTGGTCTCGGCGGCGTGGGCTATTCCGCGCTTGAGCCGGGTCGAACCGCGCACCTCGAACATGTCACGGAAATCTGCTGCGAAATGCAACGAAACCCGAATGGCCGACGATTCCTGGCTGTAGTTGGAAAGGGTGATGCGCTCGAACAGCCGGTCCTGCCAAAGCAGCCTGACGCGTTCTATGTGGATCGCGCCTTGCGGAATGTCGCGACCACCGACACTCTGGATCGGCAGATTGGTCAAGTTCGAGGTGAAAAGCACATTGTCCTGGCTGAGCGATGCGCCCAGCAGCGACATTTGCCGGCCACCGACCGTCAGCCGGAATTCCGAAAGCACACGCGTGTCGTCTCGGAAAAAGCCGTCGCCGGCGCCGCGGATGTCGCCATAGGCGTCGGCCACCGCGAAGCAGTCGCCTTGCTTGAGGGCGAACAGCCGGTGCGGCTCCCGGGGCGCAACCTCGTCGAGGGAGGCAAGGGCTACGGCGGGATCAAGCTTACGCTCGTCGAGTTGATTCATACGTCACAAGCTCTGTCGTTTCGTTCCAATGTCCACAATGACGCCGATCAGGATGCTCTCGCTTCACCGGGAGCGCCGATCAGGCGCGTATAGGCAGCCACATAGTCGTGGGCCATTCTCGTGGCAGAAAAACGGTTTTCGAATACGGCTCTCACCTGTCGCCTGTCGAGGCGCAGCAATTCCGGTATCGAGGCGACCGCAGCATCGACTGAATCGACAAGGAAACCGGTCACGCCGTGGTCGATGATCTCCGGCAGGGCACCGCATTTCCAGGCGATTACCGGCGTGCCGCAGGCCATAGCCTCTATCGCGGCAAGACCGAACGGCTCCGGCCAATCGATTGGAAACAGCAGGCCGGCCGCCTTGCCGAGGAATTCCGCTTTTCTGTCCTCTTCGATCTCGCCGACATAGTCGACACGGTCGCCGTCGATCAGCGGCTCGACCGTGTCGTGGAAAAAGGCGCGGTCGTCATCGCCGATCTTTGCCGCAAGCTTCAGTTTCAGCCCGGAGCGCAAGGCGATCTCGATGGCACGGTCCGGGCGCTTGTCGCGCGACAGCCGGCCCAGAAAGGCCAGATACGGCTGGTCCGCATCCGTCTCGAAAGTCGACTCGTACATATTGATCGGCAGCCCGTGATGGATGGTCGCCAGCCAATTGGCCTTGGCCAGCCCGGTTCTCTGGCTGCGGGAAATCGAGATCATCGGAAAACGCGGAAAATGTTCGTAGGCCGGGGCCAGGTCGACATAGTCGAGCCTGCCATGCGGTGTCGTCACCGTCCGGTCGGGCATGTGTTCGAAGAAAGGAAAATGCAGGAAGTGGCTGAGATGGAAATGGATGATGTCGAACTGTTGCGCTCGGTTCCTCACCTCTGCGAGCATCGAGAGATGCGCTGCGGTTTCGGATTTGTGCGGGCGCGGATCGAGACGGAGCGCGCGCTCGCGACACGCCACCAATTTCGCCGATGTCTTGGTATCGCCGCTGGCGAACAGGGTCACGTCATGGCCAAGCTCGACCAATCCCTCGGTCAGATAGGAGACGATGCGCTCCGTCCCTCCATAGAACCGGGGTGGCACGGATTCATGGAGCGGCGCCACATGGGCTATTCTCATGTTTTGGCATTTCCCTCAAAAAGACTGCTCGTGGCATCGAAATGCATCAGCCGCGCTAACGTTCCCGTACAATGGCGAGATGTCACCCAATTGGGGCAAGATGTCAGGCAATTGGGGCTGCCTGGCGCTTCCACCGCTGCTCGTCTGGTCCGGCCAACATTTTTCAGGCCAAGCCCTCCTTGGCCGGGAACCAAAGCCCGGTTCGCGAGTTTAGTGGGGTTCGATCGCACGCATCCGGTCGACGGGGAGGAAATGATGGACCGCTTGCAATTCTTTTCGCCCGTGCGGATTTTGCGCGGACAGGGACAGCCTGTGGAGGAGATCGACAGCGTTGCCGAAGCAATGGCATTCTTGCGAAACTGGCCGGCTGGGCGGCGCGGGCCGGTTTACCAATGTGCGGTGAATTGCTGCGCAGCGGCCATGGCCGGCCGGATGTCGGCCGAGGAAGCGCGAAAGGCTTTTGCCGGCTTCGCCCGGATCACCCGCCTGCTCGAGGGCGATAGGCCGTTGCCGATGAGCGGCGAGGATCGGCATCGCGATCACGCGTTGAGGCGATAGGCGCCAACTGCTGCAGATCGTCAGATGAAGGATGGCATTCAGCCGGAGCGCCCGATCGGCGACCGACGCGCTTTCGCTTACATTTTCGCAGGTGCATTTACGCTGATATTTGGTGCCGAAGGCATTGGGTTCATTGCTCGCCTTCTGGCAGACCAACCTATGGCAAATCAAAGTCGCTTCGGTTGTCTCGGGGGTAAGGCCCGGGATGACTATTGCGGTTGTCGTGGCCGGCATGCCCATGATTGTGAACCGGAGTAAATTCCGAAAATTTTGCATAGATAGCTCGCTTTCTGACGCCCCGCTTCTCGGGCTCGCGCCCAAGCTTCCTCGTTGTCGAGTGGGTGTTTGCGACAAGGCCGCATACGGATCGCTTACGCCTCAGCGGTCGGGGCTCAGGGCGGCATAAAAAGTTGGATGAAGCGCAGACAATGGTGCCGCATTGCGGTATTTCGACCGGAAAAGGCCAAAGATGCACTTTTGGGGGAATGGATAATGTCGAAACGGCTTAGACTGGTGCTGGGAACGGCCGGCGCAATTGCCGTCGCCATTGTCTGGGGGATCGTCGCCACGTTGATGGGTGTGCCATCGATTCTGATCACCGTAGGAGCGGTCGCGATCGGCGCGGGCATCTACAGCTATCAAAACCGGAACTGATCCGGTACCCGGCGACGCGGCATAGCCCAAAACTCCCACGGTCGCAGACTGCCTGCGGCAATGCTCAGTGTACGAAAATTACCAACGACAGCGTTCTGTGGAACGAGTGGCCTGCCGAAGCTATTGTGGTGGCGGTCCGAGACACCCCGCCTCGGGCCACTGGCTCACCCAGCCGAGTGGTCCGCTGCTACCCAATGGCAGCGGACCCTTCACCCGGAGGACGGACCCCGGAAGACGGACATTGTGCCGAATCGAGGGAGAACGATGGTCGTTGACGAGATTGCAGCGCGGCGCCTGAAAATTCTGATCGAGCAATATATGGAGACCAGGAAGAGGCGCCACGATGTGGTTTCTACCGCAGCGGCTGAGATCGCGATCAGGGCTGTCATGCCGAATTGCCCGGTCTCCGGAAAAGCCCTTGACGAAATGATTGCGGCATGTGCGTTCGAACATGGGCTGGGGGTGCTGTTCGATCGACCTGACGCATGAAGGCCTAAACGCCATGAATCCCAATGCCAAAATCGCGCGGTGCTGTCGTGTACGAATTCGAGGCTGCTCCTGAGGCGCTTGCGACTAAGGCGCGTCGCGTCGATCGGCCTCATGCGATGAGCTTTAGGTTCTTGTTTTGATACATGTTGTTGTCGCAAAACCGCTGCACATTTTTGCGCGACATGGATTAGAGAAACCGATCAACCGGAGCAGCCATGCCGAGATATTTTTTCCATTTCCGAAACAATGAGGGCCGCTTGACGGAAGATTTCGAGGGTCAGGAGTTGGACGGTTTGTCCGCGGCTCAGGATAACGCCATGGCTTCGGCCAAGGAAATCCTGGCCGAGGGCCTGCTCAGCGGCAGCCCGGTCCTGACAGGTCTTTCCTTCGAAATCTGCGACGAGAACCGGAAGCTGCTTTTCCGATTTCCCTTCTCGGAAGCTGCCGAAAAGGCTGGCACTCGACCGTGATTGGCCAACAGCCCCGCAATGCGGGCGGGCTTTGATCGAGCCTGGCTGAAAAACCGCATGTCGCGGTAAGACGGTCGTTGGTGCAAATCAGCACCATAGACAAATTAGTAGCATAGTTGCCGGCACAAAGCAAGAACAAATATGGCTTACCTTGCCGAAAAGGCGTGCGTTTCAGGAACTCGAGGGCAGGCGCGGGTAGGGGGCGCCAAGCGACATTGCGATTTCCAACCGATGTGTCGATTTGTCGGGCCGGGTGTTCGTCAACTTCCCGAAACGTCTTCGCAGGATGCTGTGATCAGGAGTTCCTTTCTCCCGCGGTTACGTTTACAGGACGCTCAGGACAGTGTCGTTTGCGCGCCAGCAACTGGACCGGATTAGGCCCGGCGCACAGTCGTCCTCCGTCAAGGAAATCAGTCCGGCGCCGTTTTTGGAGAACAATGATTTGTGGTGGTCAAATAAGCAAAAGAGATTCAAGGGAACGTGGGACGACCGGCTGGACGGGCTATTCTCCGCAGAGGTCGACTACGCCGGGAAATCCATTCTCGATGTTGGCTGCAACATGGGTGTTGTCGCCTATGAGATATCCAAGCTAGGACCGAGTTCGATCCATGGGATCGACATTCTCAAGCCGCATATCGAGACGGCCAGGATGATCTTCCTGGGTTGTCCAGTCCAAAGCCGGTTCGATTGTCTCGATCTTGGCAGCCGGAAGCTGCAAAATGTTCTCCAACCGCAGTACGACATCGTCATGCTGCTGGCGGTCTACCATCACATGCAGTGGAGCCTGGGCGCGGACAAGGCGAGAAGCGTGCTGTCCGATATCGCCAGGCGTGCTCAAACGATCGTTGCCCGCGTCCCCCCTGGCAAGGATAAGGAGATGATCGCGGTCCTTTCGGATGTGGGCTTTTCGATCAAAAGCAATCACACATCGCCTCTTGGAAGCCATCTCATGGTCCTCGCAAAACACTGACCAGGCATAGCGCGGCCGACGACGAATGGCGCAAGAGCCGCATAGCTTGGCATGCGAGGAACCGACGGTCATAAGCCGATGACGTGCAAGGATCCGGTTCGGCATTGACTGCGGTCGGGAACGAAGCCACAGACAGTGATCGAAACCGTCTCGC
Source organism: Mesorhizobium sp. M1328 (assembly GCF_040318075.1). Classification (NCBI taxonomy): domain Bacteria; kingdom Pseudomonadati; phylum Pseudomonadota; class Alphaproteobacteria; order Hyphomicrobiales; family Phyllobacteriaceae; genus Mesorhizobium; species Mesorhizobium sp. M1328. Next base: position 31,468 of record NZ_JAMYLO010000017.1, read on the forward strand.
GCTTTTAAGACAACGCGAAGACCGGACGGGATCGCAACGGGCGGCGACGAGATGATTGCAAAGAAACGAGTGTCAACGGTCCCGGCATATCCGCTGATCAAGCGTCTGATCGGCGAAAATCTGCCGCCGCACAAGATGCTGTATGTGACAGGTTTGCTGTGCTCGATCGCCGCTGCTGCGGCGACCGGCGCAGCGGCCTGGATCATGAAAGTCATGATCAACACCATCTATGTCGAGCGAGACGCTGCCGCTGTATCAGGTATCAGCGTCGTCATCATCGGCATTTTCCTGGTCAAGGGCATAGCTGCCTACTGCCAGACCATCACGACGGGAAAGATTCGCCGGGCTATCGTTTCGGACCTTCAAAACCGTCAATTTTCCCGAATGGTGTATTTCGACATCGGCCGTTTCGCCAACCAGCATCCGGCAAAATTCATCTCCAAAATCATGTTCAACGCGCGCGCCGGGGCGACCGTTATTCTCACCCTCACGAGCAGCGCCGTCTCTGATCTGCTGACCCTGATTGCCTTGGCCAGCGTCATGGTCAAGCAGGACCCGGTAATGTCGCTGATATCCGTGGCGGTTCTGCCGATGCTGTTCCTGTCAGTCGGCGCGATAACCAGGAAGCTCAAGGCGCTGGCGAGGGGCGAGACGGAATTGGCCGCACAAGTCCAGTCGATCGGCACGGAAGCCGTCGAAGGCATCCGCACCATCAAATCCTTCCAGCTCGAGGACAAGGCGGTTGCCAGCTTTGCAAAGGCCGTCCGCAAGATGGAAAGACGTGGCATCCAGATCAACCGGACATCAGCATTGATGAGCCCATTGATGGAGACCGGCGGCGGCGTGATCATCGGGCTTTTCGTTATGTATGCCAGCTGGCAGACCCTCGGCAACGGCAAGACGCCTGGCGAATTCATGGCCTTCATTACCGCGTTCCTGCTTGCCTATGAGCCTGCCAAGCGGTTGGCCCGGGTCAACGTCGACATCCAGAAGCAAATGGTTGCCGTCGAGCAGATGTATGATTTGATCGACACGCCCGAGCAGCGGCGACTCGCAATCGCAGGCGAGCGCCTGACCGACGTCGATGGTGGTATCCGCTTTGAAGATGTGGCCTTCTCCTATGACGGCAACAGCCCGGCGCTCGAGGGTGTTTCCTTCGACGTGCGACCTCGTGAGAAGCTGGCGATCGTCGGCCGCTCCGGCGCCGGCAAGACCACCATCGTCAATCTGATCCTGCGCCTGATGGAGCCGGACAAGGGCAGGATCCTGATCGACGGAAAGGACATTTCGAAGATCAGCCTGGCCGACGTTCGCGACAATATCGCACTTGTGTCACAGGACGTCTTCCTGTTCGAAGGCTCGATCCGCGACAACATTCGTGATGGCCGCCCGAACGCTACGGATCAGGAAATCGAGTCTGCTGCGAACCTCGCCCGGGTCACCAGCTTTGCTTCGGCGCTCGAAAACGGGCTCGACACGCTTGTCGGGCCGAGCGGCACCAATCTGTCGGGCGGGCAGAAACAACGCGTCGCCATCGCACGCGCCTTGCTCAAGAATGCTGCGGTAATCGTCTATGATGAAGCGACATCGGCGCTTGACGGTGAAAACGAACGGGCAGTCATGGAGGCAGCCTTCGACAACACATTTCAGCGCACGGTGATCTGCATTGCGCACAGGCTGTCTACAATCAAGGCGGCCGATCGTACTCTCGTGTTTGACGCCGGACAGCTTGTCGATGATGGAACGCATGACCAGCTTGCCAAACACAGCGAGATATATCGTTCGATATTCCACCTGGAGACGCCCGATCCGATGGCCGAAAGCGGCAAAAAGCTGCGGCAAAGCGTATTGCGCTGAAGGCCGATGACCAGCTTTTATCACGGTTCCTATGTCCGGTATGTGATTGGTGGACTGGGCCTTCAGCTGCGCCGGTACAAAAAGGCGGTGCGCAGGTTGTTTTCCGGTCCCAAGCAGCCGCGTTCCATTCTTGAGCTGCAGGCCAAGGTTGAGGCGCTGATCGTGCGCAGGGACTGGAAAGGCCTTGAAGCCGGTACCAATGAGATGGCTGTCACGGCCGATCACAATCGCGACCCGGAGCTGATGCAGAAGGCGGGCCAGGCATTCGAACGGCTTGGCAACTTTGCGCGGGCAGCTGAGCTTCGGCTTTCCGCTCGCAGGCTGCGGAAAGGGAAAAGCGCCAACGATTGGACCGGCGAGAATCTCGGATCGGATACACTGCTGATCGATCTTGTGGAGGATGACCCGCGCAGCCTTGGCCGGGTTATCCGCCACGCGCGACTGGCCGGCGCTGCCGCTGCCTATGCGCAAAGCGCAACAATTCGGGTCGAGCCGCGCCTGGTATCAATTCTGCAGCGAACGTTCCCGAAGGCGACCGTGATCCCGGCGCAGCAGGATGTGGTCGGCGACAAACGTGCGACTTTCGAAGATCTCGCCTGGGTGTTCGGACGCGATGCCGAAAAGCTTGCTGCCGACTTCGTGCCGCTGCGGGCAGATCCTGAACTCGTCGAGACATTCCGCAGGCGCTATCGCTCGATGACGGATCTGCCGCTGGTGGGTCTCTCCTGGGGCAGTAAATCCCACACCAAGGACGTGCCTGACTTCCCGGAATGGGCAAGGTTCATCGCCCAGACGCCAGCGACATTCGTTTCGCTCCAGTACGGACAGATCAAGCCGGCGTTGCGGCGCCTTCGCAACGGCAATGACGCGCGTCTGATCTTTGACGACAGCGTCGACCAGATGGTCGACATGGACCGTTTCGCCGCACAGGTCGCCGCACTCGATGCTGTCGTGACGATCAGCAATACGGCGGCCCATCTTGCCGGAGCCCTTGGCGTGCCGACTGTTTTCCTCATCGACGACAATTTTCAGACGGCATGGCCAGTGACCGGCGACCGGACACCCTGGTATCCGAAGGGCATTATCATTCGCAAGGAGGGGCGCCCTTGGTCGCTGGTGCTCGACGGGGCCGGCCGGCGGCTCTCGTCGATCCTGACGACGCTTTCCGACGCTCCCCGAGGACGATAGAACATCGCCGTGCAGAACAGACGAACCATCCTTCAGAAAGCAAAAACCGCCGATCTGCGCCCGCAGAGCGCCGTCGGCAAGCGGCTGCAGAAGGTTCTCGAGCGGGCAAAGGAACTTCTTAGACGTCCCTCGCGCCACGCCGACGAAAATGCCGAAAGGCATACGAGGCTGATGGAGGAAAGCGTGCAGCGTGGTGACTGGCAAACTGCTCGCGACCATGCACTGGCGCTTGGCGTGCTTGGTGAGCAGCTTGGCGATCTCGGGCTGATCAAGAAAGCGGGGCGTGGACTGAGGCGTCTCGACGGAGGAAATCGCATCTGGCAGTTGATGGCGGCGAGCAAGCAGCTGCGCGGCAGGCCCGATTGGGATGGCAGTGATCTTGCGGGTCGCACGCTTCTCGTCGATCGTCGCGAAGGCGACCTGGCGATCTTTTTCCAGTTCGCGTCGCTGCTTGGTCCAGTCGCGGCTGCCGGTCGATGCATCGTCTTCGTCGAGCCGCGACTGGCACCGCTTTATCGCAGAACATATCCTGCGCTCGATGTCAGGATTGAAGGGGAAGAGGACATGGCGGCGGTGGACGCCGACGTCGTTGCCGGTTTCGAGACACTCGCAAAGCATTTCTGGCCGGACGACCCGGCGGCACGCGCGCCCTTCGTTCCGCTGGAGCCGGACCGCCGACTGGTTGCCGAGCTGCGCGGCACCTATCTCGATGGCGGCCCAGGTCCCCTGATCGGATTTGCCTGGGGAAGCCTGAACAAGAGCAAGGATCTGCCGGCTCTGGACGATTGGCGGACGCTGTTCGGCAGCCTGCCGGGGCGCCTCGTCAGCTTGCAATATGGCGATGTCGGGCCGGCCCTCTCCGAGTTCGAGCGCCACGCGCCGGGGCGCATCATCCATGACGCTTCCGTCGACCAGTTGACGGACATGGACCGCTTTGCCGCCCAAATCGCGGCGCTCGACGCGGTGGTGACGATCAGTAATACCGGCGCCAACCTCGCCGGAGCGCTGGGCGTGCCGACGATTGTCATGCTCGACGACGGGTTTCGCCTGTCCTGGCCTGCTTTCGGCGAGACCGTCGCCGCATATCCGACCGTTCGACTGGTCCGAAAAGGCGGCCGAGCCTGGGCGTCGGCAGTGCAGGAAGCAGGCGGACGGGTCATGCAAATCATCGGCGGAGCTGGCGATGGAGGGTAACCAACTTGTCGGCCGGTTGCGCCGCGCTGTCGCGCTTGCAGGCTACAAATACAAGGTCTGGTTCCGACGTCACCGCCGGCAGCTTTTCCTTCGCTGGCGCGACGGCGACATTGCCGATCAGATGGCGGATTATCGGCGAAGCGTCGAGTCGCGCGATTGGCCGGCGGCACTGCCGAAAGCCCTGGCTCTTGGATCCATTGCGAAGTCGAGGGGCGAGGTCCACCTGATCGACGAGCTCAGCAAGGCGCTGATGCGGATGGGCGCCTATGGCGCAGCCGCCGAACTCAGGATCGCACGACGCCACATCGTCAACGGCCGCGTCGATGGGGAGTGGCTGGGCCAGGATATTTCGGGCCAGACACTGCTGGTCGATCTGATGGAAACCGAAAAGCAGGGTCTGGCCACCGCGATCCATCATGCGAGTTCCGTGGGCTGTGCCCTGGCGCGCGCCGCCCGCTCGATCGTGCTGGTCGAGCGCCGCCTGGTACCGCTCTTTCAGCGCACTTTTCCGACCGCCGACGTGCGGCCGGTCGGCGCTGATGGCAAGGCTGCCTATGGCGAGGCGCAGGCCTTCGCCGGCGTCCAGCATCTGACTGCCGTTTTCGAGACCGACGAGGCGACGATCCGCGAGCATTTCGTGTCCCTTAAGCCGGATCCGGCCCGGGTCGCTGAACTTCGCGCCCGCTACCGGAAGGAAGGGCGGCCGTTGGTCGGTATCGCATGGGGCAGCTCCAATCCCGGCAAAGACCTGCCGCCGCTTGCCGCCTGGCGAAACCTGATCGGCCGCCCGGACCTTCGGTTCGTCTCGCTGCAGTATGGCCAGATCGAGACCGATCTGAAGATCCTGACCGACGGTGAGCCGGAGCGCATTCTTCATGACAGATCGGTCGATCAGCTCGTCGACATGGACCTTTTCGCCGCGCAGGTTGCCGCGATGGACGCCGTGGTGACCATCAGCAATACCGGAGCGCATCTGGCCGGCGCGCTCGGCATCCCCTCGGTTTTCATTCTGGGCGACGGCTTCAAGCGCTCCTGGCCGGTCGAGGGCGACCGCACGCCCTACTATCCATCGGCCGTGCTGGTCTCGAAACGGGAACGCCCCTGGTCCGTGGTGATGGGCGAGGCCGAGTCCATTCTGGCGCCATGGGTCACAAAAGTGAGTGGCTAATGCATGTCGTCCAAAAGCGCGTCACTGAATACGCTTCGACGCGATGCGCATTAAGGGGTTCGGCCGACGGACCGCGCAATGGAGCGCCCGTGTCGAACAGTCGTCGCAACAGGCCAAAAAACATAAGGCATTCCGAACCGGGATATAGTAAAGGCCCAATTCGCCCCGCAGAGGATCGCAATTCTTGCCGGCATTTCTGCCTTGTGTTCGAACCAGCCGTAGGCTTAGGCGCCCAGTAATAGGGTTGGTCTGGCCGGCAGCGGTTCGGGCGCCAGCTCTGATAATCTAAAGGAGGTCTCTCCCATGTCCTTTCTAAAATTTTTCCAGGCCAAAGCGCCACCTCTTCCTCTTATCGTATCCTTTCCAAAATCGGGGCGCACCTGGCTGCGTGTCATGCTGGACGATCTAGGAGTTGAAGTTCAATACATTCACGACGGAACCGACCACAAGTTACTTCGACCGAAATCGAGCCTCAAGGAGAATAAATCTCGATACAAGAAGAGAAGAACAATAATGCTTGTTCGTGATCCAAGAGATACGGTGGTCTCAGGGTACTTTCAGGTTCAGAAGCGCCACATGCTTCCAGCGGGATCGTTCAGCGATTTTATCAGAAGCGACAATCATGGGATCGAAAAGATCATTAGATTTAACCTGCATTGGTTTGCGGCAATGCCCCGGATGCGCGAAATCCGGTATCTTCAATATGAAGACATGCATCGGGATACAGCTGGTGTCCTTCGCGCGATCCTTGGATTCCTGAACCTGCAGGCTGACGATCGGACGCTTGTCGAGGTGGCGAACAACCGAACATTCGACAAGATGAAAGTGAGTGAATCGACCGGTGATCTGTCCGATCGATACGGCAAGATATTACAGCCCCGCGATGCGAATGATCCCGAAAGCTTCAAGGTGCGCAAGGGCAAGATAGGCGGTTACGGCGAATATCTTTCCGAGGACGACGTGGCCTATTGTGACGAGCAGTTGGCTAAGTTCGAATATTGGGAGAAGCTGGACAAGGTCTTTAGCACCAACGGCTTGTGCTACGCTCGCGTCGATAACCGCGCCCGGGTCGCCTTGGGTTAGGGAGCATTGCCGACATGGTGATGCGGACCGGATTCATTTGCGGCTGCGGCCATAGCGGGACGACGTTGATTGCGACGATCCTTGCGTCGCATCCTGACGTCTACCTGCCGCTCCAGGAAACCAACATTTTCTTCAAGTGGACGCCACTGGCCATGTTCCGCTTCTGGAAACTGAAACGGGCGGCGCTCGAGGCTGGAAAGAACGTGCTGCTTGAAAAGACACCGCGGCATATCCGCCGTGTCGCCCGCATTCGCCGGCTCGTGCCCGGCGCGCGTTTCGTCATGCCGGTGCGAGATGGGCGCGACGTCGTAGCGTCCCTGATCAAACGACTTGGCAACCCAAAGGAGGCTCTCGACCGCTGGATCAACGACAATGCGCTGGTTTTTGCGGAACGAGGAAAGCCGGATGTGCTGATCTATCGCTATGAGGACCTGGTCGAGAATCCGGCCAAAGTCGTCGAGCAGATCTGCGGCTTTCTCGATGTGACCTTCAGCCCGGATCTCCTCGACTACCACAAGAACCCGCAGCAATGGTTCAAGCCGACCGACGCCAGCGTCGAGACCCAACATGAGGTGCTCCGGAACCAACAGGTCAATCAGCCGATCTACGACGGAAGCGGGAGATGGCGCTCCGAACTTGGAAACGCCGAGTTACAGGACCTGGTACAAGGACGAGGTGCCCAGCTTATGAAAGCATTCGGTTATGCATGATGTCGGTTCGGCATCTGCTGGAAATGCCGTCTACCAATCAATCTTGTCGATCAAACCCGTTTTGAACAGGCTGTGAGCTCCTTCGTACAGCATTGACTGTTCGCTCATCGCGCTGAGAGCAGCTTTACCGCTCGATACCTCATGATACTGGCGATATTTGGAAGCGCCGTTCCAATACTGACCTTCCGCCACCGCGACCTGCGCCTTGTCGTTGAAATCGGCGAAGAACTTGAAATGAAGCAGGCCGCCCAATCCCTTTATATAGTTTCGCCAGTAAGGCAGCGGTGAGTGAATCGACGTAAAAATCGTCTGGCGATCAACATATATCAGAGGAAACTTGGTCAACTTGTGCTGCCTGGCGAAAAGCCGGGTCCTCGGGCCGCCTGTGATCTTGAGATGCCGAGGGCTCCTCGTCACCTCATAGCCGCTGCCGTCGAAATGGTCCGCAACTTGCCATGGCGGCACGATGGGATCGAAGGGTACGTCCCAGATGTTTCCACTCGGATACATGTCGATCATCGGCGCCAGCAGGCGTGTCATTCCGCGCCGCTTGAGCCAGTCGGCCATCGCACCGAGCGGATGCTGATCCATGCCGTCATAGACAAGATATTCGTCCGCATCGACGGTCAGATACCAGCGAGGCTGACCATAAATCTGCACAATCCGCTGCCGCCAAAGGTTTCCCAGGTCCGACTGCGAATAGGTGATCGGCGAGCTAAATAGATCGACATCTGGCTGCTCGGCCAGAAGCTCAGCTGTTCCGTCTGTCGAGCGATCATCGAGGACGGCGAATCTGGTGACGCCGAGCTCGCGATAGTGCTTCAGGAACGGGCGTAGCCTGTCCGCCTCGTTGCGGATGACGAGGATCAAAGGCAGGTCATTGGCTTTAAGGGGCGTTATCGGCCGCAGCGATGACACTTCTGCCCGTCTTCCGAAGGTGTGTCTCAGCCGATATATGGCGGTGTCGGTAATCGTCCGGCGGACAATGGCGGGCCAGGTTGCTTTGCTCAAGCCGTCGATTCCCCTCATGGCGGTCACCGCCCGGCTGGAGCTGGCGCGGATCCGCTGTTTGCTGTTAATTTCTACATGCAGCACCGTTAGGCAAATCGCAAGCAGTTGCGGACAATGGACATAGGCCTGTTCTGAGTTCCGGCGGGTGAGCTTTCCAACTGTTGCCGATGCGCGCTGGCCTCTATAGACATCGTCAGATGGCAACAAGGCCGGAGCCCAGACCCCATGCACGCCGGCATTCGTGGCACCGAAATTCAATTCGACAGGCCGATCCTGTTCGTGCGCCAGCGTTATGCGCCTTTTGGTGGAGGCGAGATCATGCTGGAAAACATCATGGCGGCGTTCGCCGCGCGTCAGCGGCCGGTGGCCGTGCTCTCCGGCGACTGGCCGCGTTATGAAGGCATAGAATTCATTCATTGTGCCGGCCGCCGGTTTCCGCGTTCGCTGCGGGCGACGTCCTTTGCTCAAGCCGCCTGCCGCAAGATCGCCGAGATGCCACCGGCCCTGGTGCAGAGCAACGATCGCCTCCCGTGCTGCGATGTCTTCCGGGCCGGGGAGGGCGTTCATGCCGCCTATCTTGCCGAGCGGCGGCGTTTCGAGACGCGGCTTGGCAGGGCGGCAATGGCGCTGAGCCCCTTTCACCGCCAGACGCTGCGCCTCGAACGCGCAACCTATGCCAGCCCTCGGCTCAAAGCTGTCATTGCCATTTCGAAAATGGTCGCAGACGACATTGTCCGTCACTATGATTATCCGGCGAAAAATGTGCACCATATTCCGAACGGAGTGGACCTCGACCGCTTCAGCCCGCAGCTGCGCCAACTGCATCGGGCGACAATGCGCGCGCGGCTCGACGTCGACGAAAACAGGACGGTCGTCCTGTTTGTCGGCTCGGGCTTTGCGCGAAAGGGACTGCTTGCACTGATGAAGGCGGTCGCCAGGCTCGATGGCGAGCCTGAATTATGGGTCATCGGCCATGATTCGCGCGCCAACGCCTTCAGGCAGGCCGGCGACAGGCTCGGTCTCGGCGCACGACTCAAGATGCTGGGGCCGCAGAAAGACATGCTGCCGTGGTACGGCGCGGCCGATATGGCCGTGCTGCCTTCCATCTATGACCCTTTCGGCACAGTGGTGATCGAAGCCATGGCCAGCGGCTTGCCCGCCGTGGTAAGCACCGGCTGTGGAGCGCGCGAGCTTGTCGAGCGGTTCGAGCCGACGCTTGTCTGCGATGCGGCCAGCGAAAGCGACCTCGCAGCAGGGCTCGCGCACGCGCTGCAGTTGTCGTCACGACCTGAGACCGCAGCCAGGGTGAGAGCGGCGGCCGAACACTATGATTTCAATGTCATGATCAACCGAATGATGGCGCTGTATGAAAGCCTTGATCTGAAATGATTTTCGACTTTGTTAAATCAGGTTAGTATCCTCGGTGTGCCAACAGGCCGGGAGCCGATGCTGCAGATGCATTCGAATGACAGTGGCAGCTTTGATGCCGGAACATTCTGACCGTGCCGGCGCTCTCGGTCATTATCATCACCCGCAACGAGGAGGCGTCCATCGCGCAATGCCTTCGGTCGGTCCATTTTGCCGATGAGATCGTCGTTCTCGACAACAACAGCAGCGACAGGACCAGGGAGATTGCCGGTGATCTGGGGGCCAAGGTTCTGATGACCGTTGATTGGCCCGGTTTCGGCGCGCAAAAAAACCGTGCGCTGGCCGCGGCAACGGGGGATTGGATCCTCTCGCTGGATGCCGATGAGTGGGTGGAGGCGCCGCTCGGCGCGGAAATCAGGGCCGCAATCGCCGACCCAAAAGCCTATGACGGCTTCGAAATGCCGAGAAGATCGCGCTTTTGCGGTCACATTGTCCGCCATAGCGGCTGGTCGCCCGATCTGGTGCTCAGGCTCTTCCGTCGCCGCTCCGGGCGCTTCAGCGACGACACCGTGCACGAGAAGGTATTGGTGAACGGGAAGGTCAGCCGATTATCCCAGCCGATCGAGCACGATTCCATTACCGACTTGGCAGATGCCCACGACAAGATCGGCCGGTACGCAGAAGCGTCCGCCGCGCAACTGCTTGCCGAGGGCAAAAAAAGCTCGATAGGCAAGGCGGTCTTGCGCTCCGTCTGGGCCTATGTGCGCAGCTATATTTTCCGGCTGGGATTTCTGGACGGTTCCATTGGCGCGATGGTGGCCGCGTATTCGGCCAGCTACACCTATCAGAAATGGGCGCGTGTCGCATTGGGAATGCCAGGCCAGGTGCACCCAAAAAAGAGCAAGGCTGAGACCAGGACAAATCTGTGAGAAACCGGCTTGGTTGACCGCCATTGTTGCCGAGCCATCGCCAACTAGTTAGTGTACGACCGTTAAAATCGAAAGCCAGGGTAGTGAATATGACTGATGCGTTTAGGGTATTTATCGGATGGGACAGCCGTGAGCCGATCGCGTACGACGTCGCGCGGCATTCGCTGCTCAAACATGCGTCGGCGCCTGTCTCCGTCATTCCGATCAAACAGGACGAGATGCGTGCCCGTAGGCTGTACTGGCGGGAAAAAGATCCGCTCGCCTCAACGGAGTTCACCTACACGCGCTTCCTCACGCCCTTTCTCGCCGACTACACGGGTTGGGCCCTGTTTTGCGATTGCGATTTCCTGTGGCTTGGTGACGTCGCGGGCCTGCTGAAATACACGGACTCGGACAAGGCGGTCTATTGCGTCCAGCATGACTATACGCCGAAGGCCACGACCAAGATGGATGGCGTGGTCCAGACGTCCTATCCTCGGAAAAACTGGTCGTCGCTGATGCTGTTCAATTGCGCGCATCCTTCGGTCAAATCGCTCACGCCAGAGGTCGTGAATCAGGAAAGTGGCGCCTATCTTCACCGAATGCAGTGGGTTGCCGACAAGGATTTGGGTTCATTGCCGGTAGAGTGGAATTGGCTCGAAGGCTGGAACGAAAAGCCTGCTGTCGGCACGCCTAAGGCGGTCCACTATACCAGCGGCGGCCCGTGGTTTGCCGAGTGGCAGAATGTCGACTACGCCGATTTGTGGATAGCAGAACGCGACGAGTTCCTGGCTTCCGATCAAGCAGAATCTTCTCAGAGCGCAGTTCGATAAGAGCATCGTGTTTGGCAGGTGACCTGAGCGCTTCCGAAGTGGCATCGATTTTCGTGTCGCCAGGGGCGCAGCAGCAACCAGCCGTCAGGCGCTGGGCGTCGGCAACAATGCGCGGCGCGCCTTTGGGCGGGACCGGGGGCAGATTGCGCCTAGGACTCTGGCAGTTTCGGCCGGGTAGGCATGCCGCACCCAGTTAAGGATCAGCTCGCGGCAATATGATCGGTTTGGGGTCCGTCAGCTCTTTCATCGGCCTAGCCGGCACGCGAAAGTCGACCATGCCGTCACTGCGAAGACGCCTCGATCGATTCCTGGAAAACCGCGGGCCTAAAATGCCGCGGCTGCAGCTGAACCATGTCGAGCGCCTGGCGCTGGTTCGTCGCCATGGTGATTTTTCCCTTGCCTATTCGACCGCCGTGCAGAAGGGGCTTCATTACTTTGGCGATGCCCACGGCTACATCGCTTATGGCAGCAAAACGCGACATCATTTCGCGCTCGGTGATCCAGTGGCTGATCCGGCCGATCGGCGCGACTATATCAGACGTTTCATCGAGGTTGCCGGCAGCCCGTGGTTCGTGCAGATCGGCGAACAGACGGCGCGCGTGCTTGCCGGGCTTGGCTATCAGGTCAACCGCCTCGGCGTCGACACCAGGCTTGTCCTGCCCGGACACGACTTTTCCGGAAAGCGCAATGAGACAGTGCGCTATTCCGAACGCTGGCTCTTCAGGAAGGGGTTTTCCTTCGCGGAGGACAACGGGACCGTCTTCCTCGACGAGATTGCCAGGCTCTCCCAGAATTGGCGGGCCGACCGCATCGTCAAGCGCTGGGAGATGAGGTTTCTCAACAGGCCTTTTGCCGATCACCTTGGCGTCGATATGCGCCGTTTCGTCCTGCACGGTCCGGATGGGGAGCTCGCGGCCTTGCTGGATTTCGATCCGCTGTTCAGCGACGGCAAGCTCATCGGCTACACCACCTCGTTCAAGCGCAAGCACATCGATGCCTCGGCGCATGCCGAGATCGGCCTGACCAAATTTGCGGTCGACCGTTTTCGCGACGAAGGTGTTTCCGTCATCACCCTCGGCCTGTCGCCGCTTGTCGAAATCGAACCTAGCGGGTTTGCCGAAAGCGATTTCTGGCGGCGCGCTTTCCAGCGCGCCTATGACTCGCCGTGGGTCAATCGCACCCGCTTCAACCTGCAGGGGCAGGCGGCCTTCAAGCGCCGATTCCACGGTGTCGAAGAGCCGACCTATCTCGCCTTTCGCAAGGGGAGCTTTTTCGAAGCGCTTTCTCTGCTCCGGCTGATCAGGGCCGTCTAGTGCTTGGCGCGGATGAGGCTCGTCGGCTCCCAATTTGGTCGATCTGCCAAGCTTGATTGTTTAGGCGGGAAAAGGAATGCCGCGGTGGCTGCGAAAGACCGGCTGTGAAGCGCCGGACCATTCTTGCGGTCTTCGCCCCAGTCCCGCCGGGGCACTTTTGGCAGCCTGAGAACAGCTCCGCATCAGCGCCACGGGGTCGGATTCACGGTTGCTGCAGCGTACCGCCGGGAATAACGAGAGTACCCTGGCCCGGCCTCGAGTATCTGAAGCCTATGAAGAACAAAGCAACGATGACCAAACAAATGACGATGACCGCGACGACGCTGCCAGGATGGTGTCCGGTATCTGGCGGTTGGACCATTGCCTTCCCGTATGGCTATCGCCGCTGACCTTCTTCATCTTCCAACCGAGCATGACGACTGTCAATGGACAGAGGAGCTGCCCCCCGCCATCCAATCAGCCGCCGGTAGTGTCGAACACGTTACGCGCTTGCCGACGAAGCTGATGATGGACCGAACCACAACTTGTCCTAAGCACGCCTCCATCGCTGCGAAGCGTTGGATGGCGGCGATCCACCGCGGCTTAGTCAAGCCGGAAACAGGAACGCCGCCGCCGGATCGAAAAAGACCTGCCGGCTGCAGGGCGACACACCCTGCGATTGCATGGCGGCGGAGGTCGGCCTGATGTCAACCTCCTGTCCAGCGGGGGTGCGCGCGACGATCCGCCGGCGCTCGCCGTAAAATGCGATATCGACGATCTCGACATTCAGCTCCGCGCACGCCGGGCTCCGCTCCATGCTAAAGGCTTCGGGCCGGATCATCAGCCTGGTCTTCTGGCCTTTGCCGAACGTGCCGTTGGGCCTCACTCCGGATATGACCGAACCGTCTGTCATGCGGATCGTTGTCGTGCCGTTGGTGGTGTCGAGATGTTCGGCGGCGAGGAAATTCGAATTGCCGATGAAGCCGGCGACGAAGTCGGTCGCCGGCCTGAGATAGAGATCCTCGCCGGTGCCGGTCTGCTCGATGCGGCCATCCTTGAACAGGGCGATCCGGTCCGACAGATGCAGCGCCTCTTCCTGATCGTGGGTGACGTAGAGAATGGTGACGCCGGTCTGGCGATGGATGCGGCGGATTTCGCCCTGGATTTCCTCGCGCAGCTTCTTGTCGAGCGCCGACAATGGCTCGTCCATCAAAAGGATCGGAGGATCGTAGGCCAGCGCCCGGGCCAGCGCGACGCGCTGCTGCTGGCCGCCCGACAGCGCGCCGGGTAAGCGCCCGGCAAAGCTTTCGAGCCGCACCAGGGCCAGCATGTCGGCGACCTTTTTCTTCACCTCAGCATCCGGCCGGCGGCGAACCCGCAGCGGAAAAGCGACGTTTTCGGCCACCGTCAGATGCGGAAACAGCGTGTAGCGCTGGAAGACCATGCCGATGTTGCGCTTGTGCGAAGGCACTGCAAGCAGTGATTTTCCTTCCAGCAAGACATCGCCGGAAGTCGGGTCCTGAAAGCCGGCGATCGCGTAAAGCGTCGTCGATTTTCCCGAGCCGGAGGGCCCGAGGAAGGTCAGGAATTCGCCCCTGGGTATGTCCAGCGTGACATCGTGCACGGCGACGATCGCCCCGAACGCCTTGCGTAGATTGCGGATGGAGAGGAAAGGCTGGGTCATGTCCGGAACTTTCGCTGCAGCAGCGCCGTCACCACCATCAGGGCAAGCGTCAGCCCGACAAGCAGGCTTGAGGCGGCGGCGATCACCGGACTGAGGTCCGACCGCAGACTGCCCCAGATCTTGACGGGCAAGGTTTGCAAGCTGGGGCTGGCCATGAAGATCGCCACCACGACTTCGTCCCATGAGGCGAGGAAGGAAAAGATCGCGGCGGAGAAGATGCCGATCCGGATCGACGGCAAGGTGATCCTGAGCCTGGCCTCGAGCGGGCTTGCCCCGCAGACGATTGCCGCGTCCTCGATCGACTTGTCAAACCCTTCGAGCGCGGTGGCGATCGGAATGATGGCGAAGGGCAGCGCCAACACGGTGTGGGCGATGACGAAGCCGATGGTGGTACCGCCGAGGCCGAGGCGAAGGAAGAAGGCGTAGATGGCGATGGCGAAGACGACGACGGGCAGGACCATCGGCGTCAGCAGCAGGCCGCGCAGGATCTCACGTCCGGCAAACCGTCCGCGAACCAGAGCAAAGGAGGCGAGCTGGCCGATCGCCACTGCCAGGATCGCCGTCATGGTGGCGATCCGAGCGCTGGTCAGCGCGGCGTCGAGCCAGGCCGGATCGGCAAAAAGCTCCTGGTACCATTTGAGCGTCCAGCCGGGCGGCGGAAAGGCCAGCCAGCGCGACGAGCCGAAGGAGAGCAGGACGATGAAGACCACCGGCAACAGAAGAAAGCCGGCGACCAGCGCGGTGAAGCCGAGCAGGGCAACCCGCAGTCCACCCATGCGGTCATAGTCGAGCAGCATCTCAGATGCCTCCGCTAATGCGCCTGGCACCGACAAGGCGCAGCTGCAGCGCGTAGAGAGCCATGGTGACGACAAGCAGGATGAAGGCTGCGGCGCTGCCGAGCCCCCAGTTGAGCAGCGACTGGACCATCTGCGCGATCATTTCGGCAAGCATCATGTTCGACGTGCCGCCGAGCAGTGCCGGCGTGACGAAGTAGCCGAGCGACATGACGAAGACCATCAGGCCACCGGCGGCGACGCCGGGCAGCGACAGCGGCAGGAGGATGCGGCGGAACGCCTGGAAAGGGCTTGCGCCGCACAGCGACGCCGCACGCAGCGTCATCGGATCGATCGCCCGTAACGTGCCGACCAGCGGCAGGATCATGAAGGGCAGCATGATATAGACCATGCCGATGGTGACGCCGGTGAGATTGTTGATGAGCGGCAGCGGCTGGTCGATGACGCCGATGGTCATCAGCGTCCGGTTGATGACGCCGGTACGCTGCAGGAGCACCATCCAGGCATAGGTGCGGGTGAGCAGGTTCGTCCACATCGACAGAATGATGATGCCGAAGATGATCGAGGCCAGTCCCGAAGGCATGATCGCCAGCATCCAGGCGACCGGAAAGGCGACAAGGACCGTGACGATGGTGACCAACGCCGCGACCAGGAATGTGTTGAAGAACACCCGCGCATAGGTGCCGTCACCAAGCAGGGCAGCATAGTTCTGCAAGCCTGGCTCGGGCTCCGTGACACTGCGCAAAAGCAGCGCCAGCACGGGGACGACGAAGAACAGCATAATCAGAATCAGGGCCGGCAGCAGGCCATTGAGACCTGCCGGCACCCGCACCGTTCCAAAGTTCCGGCGTGTTTCGACCGACATGACAGCGACCCGGCTACGGGACGAGACGGCGCGAACCGTCTCGTCCATTGCGGTTCAAGGGCGGGCTTATTTCGCCTGCCAGGCATACCAGCGCGCGGCGATGGTGTCGCGATTGGCGGCCCAGTAGTTCATGTCGAGATTGATCTGTCCGTCGACATGAGCGTCCGGCAGCGATTTCACGGCATCGGCCGGCATCTCTGCCTTGGCCTTGGTGTTGATCGGCGCATAACCGCTGGCTTCGGCAAATTTGGCCTGGCCAGCGGGGCCGCTCGCCGCAGCGAGGAATTTCATCGCCGTATCCTTGTTCTTGGCACCCTTCGGTACCACCAGAACGTCGGCTGCGGTCAGGTTCTGGTTCCAGGAGACACCGACATCGGCGCCATCCTTGTCCAGTGCGAAGACGCGGCCGTTCCACAGCTGGCCGAACGTTGCTTCGCCGGATGCGATCAATTGCTGCGACTCCGCCCCGCCGCCCCACCAGACGATGTCCGACTTGATGGTGTCGAGTTTCTTGAAAGCGCGATCGAGATCCAGCGGATAGAGCTTGTCCGCCGGAACACCATCGGCCAGCAGCGCGATCTCGATGACACCGGGCGCCGACCATTTGTAGAAGGTCCGCTTGCCCGGGAATTTCTGCAGGTCGAACATGTCGGCCCAGCCGGCCGGTTCACCCGAAACGGCGCCCTTGTTCCAGGCGAGCACGAACGAATAGTAGAAACTGCCGACGGCGTGATCGGTGGTGAAGCGCGGATCGAGGTCGGCCTTCGGCACGGTCTTGAAGTCGATCGGCTCCAGCAGACCGTCCTTGGCCGCCTTGATGGCGAAATCCATCTCGACGTCGACGACGTCCCAGTTGACACTGCCGCTGTCTACCATCGCCTTCAGCTTGCCGTAGTCGGTCGGGCCGTCCTGCATGACCTTGATGCCGGATGCAGCGGTGAACGGCTCGGCCCAGGATTTGGTCTGCGCTTCCTGGGTCGTCCCGCCCCAGCTGGTGAACACCATGTCCTCGGCCTTTGCGGCCGTCGTTGCCAGAACTGTCGTTGCAATAAATCCGGCAAGGATGCCGGTGATGATCAGTTTCATGTCGTTCTCCTCTGTTGTTTTCGTTGTTGTCTGTTCGCGATCGGTCGTTTTCGCCTTGATCGCGCATCTCCGGCCAGCGGCGGCTACCGCATGACAAAAGGATCGGGAATCGGGTCGTCGGAGGTGCGTATCCACACCGATTTCGAACGCGTGTAGTCGCGGATCGCATCGAGGCCGCCCTCGCGGCCGAGCCCGGATTGGCCGTAGCCGCCAAACGGAACCAGCGGCGAGACCGCCCGATAGGTGTTGATCCAGACCACGCCGGCATGGATGCCGCGCGCCATGCGGTGGGCTTTTGCCAGATTGGTGGTGAACACGCCGGACGCCAGGCCGAACTTAGTCTCGTTGGCGAGCGAAAGCGCTTCAGCTTCGCTGTCGAAGGCTAGCACACATAGCACCGGGCCGAAGAGCTCTTCGCGCACGCAGGCAAGGGTCTGATCAGGCGCGTCGATAATCGTCGGCGCGTAATAGAAGCCGTCCGACATGCCCGCGGGGCGGATGCCGCCGGTGACCAGTTGCCCGCCCGCGGCCAAGCTTTCAGCAATGATCTTCTCTATCCATTCGCGCTGGCGCGAGGTGGCGAGCGGTCCCATTTCGATCGCGGGATCCTGCGGATCGCCAATCCTGATCGCCTCGGCCTTGCGCTTGAGCCGGGCGAGGAATTCGTCCTTCACGGAGCGCTGGACCAGCAGCCGCGAGCCGGCGACGCAGCTCTGGCCGGTGGCAGCGAAGATGCCGGCAACGACCGCGTTGGCGGCGCTGTCCAGATCGGCATCGGCGAACACCACGACCGGGCTTTTGCCGCCGAGCTCGAGCGTCGTGAAGGCGAGGTTTTCCGCCGTATTCCTGACGATCTGCCGAGCGGTCGAGGGACCGCCGGTGAAGGCGACGCGGGCGACGAGTGGATGACTGGTCAGCCGGTGACCGCAATCGTGGCCGAAGCCGGTCAGGATGTTGACGGTCCCGGCGGGAAATCCCGCCTCATGGACGAGTTCGGCGAAGGCCAGCAACGGGGCAGGGCCGTCTTCCGATGCTTTCAGAACGATGGTGCAGCCGGCCGCCAGCGCCGGCCCGAGCTTGACGGCGGACAGGAAGAGCTGCGAATTCCACGGCACAATGGCGGCGACGACGCCAATTGGCTCCGGCCGGATGGTCACTTCCATGTCGGCCTTGTCGATGGGGACAAACGAGCCCTCGTGCTTGTCGGCCAGCCCGCCATAATAGCGGTAATAGTCGCCGACATAGGCGATCTGGGCGCGGGTCTCGCGGATGATCTTGCCGGTGTCGCGCGTCTCGAGTTCAGCCAGCCGGTCGGCATTGGCGACCACCAGATCGCCGAGCCGCACCAGAAGCTTGCCGCGTGCCGTTGCCGTCATGGCTGCCCACGGGGCGGAGCGCAGCGCCCGGTGAGCGGCTTCAACGGCGCGGTCGACATCATCAGACGATGCAGCGGGCATCGTCGCCCATGGCGCGCCCGTCGAGGGATCGATGCTGTCGAAGGTCGCCGCCACTTCGACGAAGCTGCCGTCTATATAGTTCCTGAATTGAGTGGTGCTCATCGCAATCCAACTTTCGGCTCGGAAAAGGCCGGCATCACCCTGTCGATGAAGAGCTGCAGCGATTTCTTCTTGCGCCGATGGGAAAGGCCGCTGTCGATCCAGATCGAATACTGATCGTAGCCGAGCGCTTCGTAGGCTTTCAGCCTGGCGATCACCTCGTCGGCTTCGCCAATGACAAGGTTCTGCCTGATCTTGTCTGGCGCATATTGCGGCAACGCCACGATCTCGTCCTCGGTCAGCGCTTCCATTATGCCCTGGTGCACCGGCTTCTTGTTCTGGAACCAGGCGCCGAACTGGCAGTAGAACTGCGACAGATCCTGCGCGAGCCGGTCAGCCTCCGCGGCGTCCTCGGCAACGAAAGTATGCATCAGCAGCATGATCTCCGGCCTTGATACGTCGGGGTGGGCATTGCACGCCGCGTTGAAACGCTCCATCAGGCTGGCCACTTCGCCATCGCCGGAGGCAAGCGGCGTCACCTGGACGTTGCATTTTCTGGAAACCGCAAAGTCGTGCGAGTTCGGATCGCGTGCGGCCACCCAGATCGGCGGATAAGGCTTTTGCAACGGTTTGGGCGACGAGGTGGTTGAAGGAAACGACCAGAATTCGCCGGCGAGTTCGAAATCGCCATCCCACAGGCCGCGGATCGCCGGCACCATCTCGCGCATACGCTGGCCGGCACCCCAGGCCTCGAGGCCTGGGAAAAGCCGCTGGTATTCGTAAGCGTAGGCGCCGCGCGCAATGCCGATGTCTAGACGGCCGCCGGTGATGACGTCGGCCATCGCTGCTTCGCCGGCAAGCTTGATCGGGTGCCAGAACGGCGCGACGATGGTTCCTGTTCCGAGCCGGATGCGCCTGGTTTTGGCGGCGAGCCAGGCGATGTTGATGAACGGGTTCGGCGAGATGGTGAATTCCATCCCGTGATGCTCGCCGATCCAGGCAGTCTCGAATCCTGCCTCTTCCGCCTGCAGAACCAGCTCCTCCAGCTCGCCGACAAGCTCGGAATGCGGCTTGGCCGGATCCGATCGCTCCATGTGCACGAAAAGCGAAAACTTCATCGGTTTCACCCGCGGCCGGAAAGAGGAATTTGAGAAGGCGAGGGCTTGGCGAGCGGCCGGACTTCGCCTTCGACCTCGTTGCCGACATAGACGCCGAATGCATCTTCCGCACGCTCGCGCGCATAACGGGCAAGCATCGAACGAACCGCGGGATCGGCGATGTTCAGATCGGCGATCTGCTCGATGTCGACAAGCCGCATCTGGCGATCGTCGGAATAGGGGCCCTCGACCGTTCCGCGATAATAAACATGCGTGCGCCAAGGTTCGGCGGCATCGTCCCACACCGCGAACAGGAAGCCGAGCTGGGCGTCTATGGCCCTGGCGGCAAGGCGCCCCTTGAGGCTGCGCGCATCGTTTGGCGTGCCCAGTCCGCGTCCGGCAGGCAATTCATGAAACCCGTCGGCCGTTTCGACGAACAGCACACGGCCATCGTTCTCGAGAATGGCGCCGACCTCCGTATCGGGGGGAGCTGCCGCCAGCGCCTCCTGGCTGAGGCCGGGCGTGACGTAGGTGCCTCTGCAATAGCCGAGGGGCTGGGCGCCGTTGTGGCTGAAGTCGCGGACGCGGCCGATGAGGATCGAGTGATCGCCAGCATCGACCAGCTGCTCCATGCCGCAATCGAACACCGCAACGCAGCCGTCAATCAGCGGATTGCCGGTGCGGCCCGGTTGCCAGGCCACGGCCGCGAACTTGTCCGCTGCTTTGGAAGCGAAGATGCCGGAATGGGCCTTCTGGCTCTCCGACAGGATGTTGATGGCGAAACCTCTCGATGTCGAAAAAGCACTGTGTCCCAGCGCCCTCTTGGCGATGCAGACAAGCACCAGCGGCGGCTCGAGCGAGACCGAGGTGAACGAGTTGGCGGTGAAGCCGCGCGGTTCGCCTTCCGCGCCGATCGTTGTGACGATAGTGACGCCGGTCAGGAACGAGCCGAGTGCGCGCCGGAATTCGCCGCTGTCAAAGACGGTATCCGTCCCCGGCTTCACGCCGGCGTCTCCTGCCGTGTCGAGAAATTCCGTGATGTGTTTGGTCACTTTTTCAGGAGAAGCCATTGCCATCATGTGCCTTTCTCCGCTGATGGCAAGGCATTGGCCGCGCGGCGTGAGCCTCGCCATCGCCGCCGACATGGCCGGCGTCGAATTGCTGTCCTGCGACCCGGTCATGAACAGGGCCGGCGCGGCAAGGCGGGGGAGAGCATCGGCATGCTCGGCATCGGCATGGGCAAAAAGGCGATAGGTGCGCGCGTAGCCTTCGGGGTCGACGCTTTCAAGGGCGGCGCGAGCGGTGGCGGCCGCGCCGGCAAGGCTCGCCGGCAGCGGGTCGCCGAACCAGCGGGCAAGCGTTGCCGAGACGGCCGAAGCATCGCCATGCGAGCCGAGTGCTGCCGCACGTTCGCGCACGGCCTGCGCCAGCGCTGGGGGGCGGCGGAACACCGCGTTGAGGCAGACGACGGAGCGGATGCGCGAAGGCACGCGAAGGGCGATTTCCAGGGCGACCAGCGCGCCCATCGAATGGCCGACGATCGACACCGAAGCAAGGCCAAGATGGTCGAGCAGGCGCAGCGCCTGATCGGCGAAATCCGACAGGGCGGCGTCTTCCGGCGGCAGCGGTGAAGCGCCGTGGCCGAGCATGTCGATGGAGATCAGCTCGTAATGGTCTTTCATCGATGCAATCTGGTCGTGCCAGATCGTCGCGTTCATGCCGACGCCGTGAATGAGCAGAACCGGCGCGCCGGAGCCGGCGCGGATGAAGGCGGTTCCATCGGGAGCCATGTCCCGGACCCATGCGGAGGCGGCGGTATCAGCCATGCAGATCTCCGACCTCTTTCAGATCCTGATAGCGGTCGCCGATACGATGGTGCGGGCGGCCGCCGATCGAAGCGCCAAGCGCCACCACCAACTCGTCGGGCGCCGGTGCGTCACCGATCTGGAAGTGCACGGTCAGATAGTGAGAGCGGCGGCCTTCGTCGTTCTTGTCCATCAGCGGGATCATGATCGGCGTGTTCGGCCCGCCGCGCAGATTGGTGAAGGCGAGATAGGTCTTGGCGCCGACCGCGCGACGGTAGTGATTGCCGAAATGCAGCGTATGGATCAGCGCCGATGCGTGCTCGATCTCGCCCGAAGTTCCGCAGATTGCGGCCTTGCCATAGCCTTCTATCGCCTCGCCGGAACCGGCGACGGCGAGGATCTCCCGGGTCAGCATCTCGCCGAGGATGGGAGCAATGGCGCGGATCTCCGGGGACAGATCCTCGATGAAACCGCGGCCGGCCCAGGGATTCGTCAGAACCGCGGCAACGCCGATCAGGCGCAATGGTTTGGGCGCTGCCTTGCCGCCCTCGATAAGCGTGTTCTCGATATAGGTGACGGTCTTTCGGATGGCCGGTTTCATAAAATCCTCGGTCGCGATGGCACCATGTAGCACTGTCACCTCTATATCGTCTTATGGTATACCATGCTATGGAGCGCCAAGGACCTTGTCAATCGGCTGCGGAATCTGTTTTGTGGCGGCCCAAGCGAGGCGGAGAAGAAATGTCAGACGATACGCTGCGGATCGACCGCTCGGCCAAGACGTTGAGGGCGCTGGCACTGGAGCGCATGCGCGAGGCGATCATGGGCTTCCATTTCCAGCCCGGCGAAAGGCTGATCGAACGGCCGCTTTGCGATCAGCTTGGGGTGAGCCGTTCCGTCGTGCGCGAGGTTCTGCGGCAGTTGGAGGCTGAAGGCTTGGTGCAGATGATACCGGGCCATGGGCCGGCCGTGGCCAGGCCGGATCTCGGCCGCACCGACGAAATCTACGAATTGCGGGCGCTGCTGGAGGGCATCGCCGCACGGACTTGCGCGCTATCGGCGACCGACGCGCAGATCGCTTCGCTCGATGCCGCCTTGACGAACTTGCTTGACGCGTGGGCGTCCCGCGCGCCGGTGGAGGTGATGCGGGCGACGACCAAGTTCTACGAAACGCTGTTCGAGGCGGCCGACAAGCGCATAGCCTGGGAAATCGTGACGGGTCTGAACGTCCGCATCAACCAGCTCCGCTCGATGACGATCGCGTCGGAGAACCGTCGCGAGCCGGCGATCGCCGAAATGACCGAAATCATGGATGCCATCAGGTCGCGCAAGCCGGAAGAGGCGGAGGCGGCAGCCCGGCGACACGTCGAATCCGCGTGGCAGATCGCCCGCAACACGCTTCGCCTTGGCTGACTGGTATGCCGCCGGCGGTGCATCGTTCCACGGCAGGCATCTAACTGGTGCGTACAGTGACATATGTGACATGCCAATTTGCTTCCAGTTGCGGCGGCAAAATCGTATATCATGTTAGTTGGGTGTGCATCTCTTGCCAAATTGCTCTGTCATTCAACGGAGTATCGGACGGACCGAGACAGAGAAAATAGTAAAATGAATACTTTACGCCACAGACTTGCGGTGGCACCTATGATGGATTGGACGGACCGGCACTGCCGGTTCTTCCATCGCCAGCTGACGCGCGAGGCGCTGCTCTACACCGAGATGGTGGTGGCCGATGCGGTCATACACGGCGCACGCGAGCGGCTGCTCGGCTTCGACGACAGCGAACATCCGGTGGCTCTGCAGCTCGGCGGCGCCGATCCTGGAAAGCTGGCCGAGGCGGCGCGCATCGGCGAGGCCTTCGGCTATGATGAAATCAACCTCAATGTCGGCTGTCCGTCCGACCGCGTCCAGTCGGGCACCTTCGGCGCCTGCCTGATGAAGGCGCCCGTACTCGTCGCGGATTGCGTCGCGGCGATGAAGGCGGCGGTGAAAATACCGGTTACCGTCAAATGCCGCATCGGCGTCGATGAGCAGGATCCGGAACCGGCACTCGATTCGTTGGCCGACGGTGTTTTCGCGGCCGGCGCAGACGCGCTGTGGGTGCACGCCCGCAAGGCCTGGTTGGAAGGACTGAGCCCAAAGGAAAATCGCGACATCCCACCGCTCGACTATGGCCGCGTCTATCGGCTGAAAGCCAGAAAGAAAAACAAATTCATCGGCATCAACGGCGGCATTCAATCTCTCGCAGAGGCGCTGACGCATCTCGACCATGTCGATGGCGCCATGCTCGGCCGCGCCGCCTATCACACGCCAGGGATACTGACCGGCATCGATGCCGCGTTTTACGGCAGCACAGCTGAGCCGTTCGATTTTGCCGCACTGATCGATGCGATGGCGGACTACGCGGCACGCCATATCGAGCAGGGCGGCCGGCTGGGGCATGTCACCCGGCACATGGTCGGGCTGTTTCACGGCCTGCCCGGTGCACGCCGCTACCGGCAGATCCTTTCCATCGAGGCGACCAAGCAGGGTGCCGGACCGCAGGTGCTCAAGGCGGCTTTCGCAGAGGTCGATTTCGGCAGGACCGCAGAGGCGGCCTGAGGAAAAACTTAATCCCGCAACACCATGCGGTCACCGCGTACGTCGAAGCCCGATAGCGAGCCGATGAAATTCATGCCGAGCAGGCTCTGGCCGAGCGTGCCGGGTGCGGCGATCATGATGGGCATGTCCTTGCGCACGATGCCGCCGATCGACAGTTCATCGGTTCGCACGGCGGCGGCGCGTGTCATGCCGTTGGCGGTAGAGATCGGTATGGTGAAGCGGAGAGCCGCCGAATTGAACCCGACCGCCAGCGCGTCCTCGGCGGTCAGCACGGTGCTGGTCGCGCCGGTGTCGACAACCGTCAGGATTGGCGTGCCGTTGATCGTGACGCGCGCTTCGAAATGGCCGCTGCCGGCCTTGTCCAGGGTGACGGTGGCATGGCCTTCTTCCACACCCAGCGCCAGCGGACTGCCGGGAACAAGGCCGGCGGTGATGCGGCTGGCGAAATCCTGCAACTCATAGCGGTACTGATAGCCGGCGATCAGCGCCAGCACAATGGCAGCCCAGGCGCCGAGGCTGCGTGCCATGGTGCCTAACGGCCTGCCCGATCTGAGCAGGCCGGCACCGACGAGCGCCGCTAAAGCGCCAAGCCAGATCAGCTGGCTGAAGTTGTAATTCTCAATGCCGAATGTACTGCCGGCGGAATCGTTGAGCATGAGCAGGAGTACACCCGCCCCGATCGCGACGATCAGAATCCACAATAGTCGGTTCATCTCTGCGGCCGGTTCACGAGAGGGCGTCGCGTTCGCGTGCCATGCGGCTGCGACGGGTTTCCCGGCGGGGGCGTCGCTCGACCGTTTCCAGCCTTGCCGGCAGCTCGGCCATGACGCTGCGGCGGGTTTGTGGGGTCATGTCGATCCAGGCGGCGATTTCCTCGCGCGTGCGCCCGCAACCGAAACAGAAGCCGGTTTTCATATCGATCGAGCAGACCAGGATGCACGGGGATTCAATGGCCGTCATAAGGATTTCCTTGGCTAGCCTCCACATGGTGCAACGACAAAGTCAATGCAAGCCCTCCGGGATGCGCCGCCAACGAATGCTTTCGCGTCAATACCGCCAAGTTGTACCGGGCCTGGAGGTTGTGCCGGCTTGAGGTTGTGCCGGCTGGCCAAGGCGGCTATGCCGCTCACCAATTCATACGGACGATCGCCATCGACATGACCAGCGCGCTGCCTTTCGACGATTTTCGCGACCTCCTGGTGAGCCTGCCGCCGCCAGATATGGCGGCCAAGGCCCGCGTGCGCCAGTTGTTTGCCAAGGCAGACAAGCCCGAAGGCTCGCTCGGCCGCATCGAGGACATCGCCGCCTGGCTCGCCGGCTGGAGCGGTCGCGCGCCGCCGGCGGTGACGCGGCCATTGGTGGCGATCTTTGCCGGCAATCATGGCGTTACCCGCCACGGCATTTCGCCGCGCCCCGCCGCCGCCACGGCAAATGCAGTCGAGCTCTGCGCCGCAGGCGGTGCAGCAATCAACCAGATCTGCATCGCTCATGATCTCGGCTTGAAGGTGTTCGATCTGGCTCTGCACATCCCGACGGCCGACATCACCGAGGATGCGGCACTGGACGAGCGCGGTTGCGCCGCCACCATGGCCTTCGGCATGGAAGCGATTGCCGGTGGCACCGACCTGCTTTGCCTTGGCGACCTCGGCGTCGGCAATTCGACTGTCGCCGCGGCTCTTTGCACGGCACTTTTCGGCGGCAGCGGCGCCGACTGGATCGGCCCTGGATCGGGGGCCGACGCGGCAATGCAGAGGCGCAAGGCGGAGGTGGTCGATGCCGCGATCACGTTTCACGGCGCGAGCCTCAAGGACCCGCTGGAAGCGCTGCGCCGGGTCGGCGGACGGGAATTCGCAGCGATCTGCGGCGCCATTCTGGCGGCGCGGATGCAGAAGATCCCGGTGCTGCTCGATGGATTCACGGCGACTGCGGCCGCTGGTGTCCTACATACCGCCAACCCCGCCGCGCTCGATCATTGTCTCCTCGCAAGCCTGTCGCCGGAGCCTGGCCATGCCAAGGCCGCCGAGCGCCTCGGCCTTCGCGCACTGCTCGATCTGGGCGTCAGCCAAGGCGAAGGGGTAGGGGCGGCTCTTGCCGCCGGCCTGGTCAAGGCGGCCGCGTTGACCAGTTCAGGCATGGCGGCGGCAGTCCGCGGCTAGGCATTCAGCGCCGGCGCGAAGCAACCGCCTTGGTCGGCAGCGCCGGCAGTTCCTCCATCACCCGGCTCAGCGGGAAGATGGCGATCGCCTCGGTGCCTTCGCGTAGCTTGGAATGGAGCTGGAATTCGCCGCCATGCATGGCCAGCAGGCCTTGCACGATCGGCAGGCCAAGCCCGGTGCCCTGTTCGGCGCTCTTGATGGCGATCGAGCCCTGGCCGAAGGCCGAGAGCACGATCGGAATCTCGTCTTCCGGTATGCCCGGCCCATTGTCCTTGACGGAGAGATATTGCCCGCCGCCCGCCGTCCAGCCGACGCGCACGCGGATTTCGCCGCCGGTCGCGGTGAACTTGATGGCATTGGACAAGAGGTTGAGCGCAATCTGCCGCACCGCGCGTTCGTCGGCGAACAGGCGCGGCAAGGCGTTTTCGAAATCCTGGACGATGCGGATGTCCTTGTTGCGCGCCTTCAGCTCCATCATGTGGCAGCAATCCTCGACGACGGAGAGCAGCATCATCGGCTCCTCGTTGAGCTGGTAGCGGCCCGCTTCGATGCGCGACAAATCGAGAATTTCGTTGATCAGGTCGAGCAGATGCTGTCCGGAGTCATGCACGTCACGGGCATAGTCGCGATAGGTCGGGTTGCTCATCGGGCCGAGCACCTCGTTGGCCATCACTTCGGAAAAGCCGAGAATGGCGTTGAGCGGTGTGCGCAGTTCGTGGCTCATCGAGGCCAGGAAACGCGATTTCGCCAGATTGGCGTCTTCCGCCCGCCGCCGTGCCTCGTCCGACATCGATTTCGCCGTCTCCAATTCGGCGATCAGCGCATCCTTTTCGGAGCGGAACGAAAGCAGCATCAGCGAGGAACGGTTGAGCTGGCGCGCCACATAGGCGAAGAAAGGCAGCGACGCGATCAGCAAACCGGCCATGATCACTTCGACCGGCATCCATAATTTTGCGCTGGCATAGGCATAGATGGCGGCCGGGAGGGCGAAGGTCGCCAACAGCGCGCCGCGCAGGGACGATGCCAGGATCGCGGTTGCCGACATGGCGAGCAGCAGCACCACCGCCTTGGCGACCTGGAACTGATCGATTTGGCAAGTTTCGCAGCCGAGCCATGCGAACCAGGCCCAGCCAAGCCCGCAAAGAAAATGGCCGATCAGGAAATCCCTATGCGTCTCCAGCGGGTTGAGCTCGGACGCTTGAGTGACGCGTCTCGCCATGAATGCAACGATGGTATAGCAGATGAATGTGAACAGCGCCCAGACGCCGATCTCCTTGCCGATGCCCGCGAACAAGCCTGCCGCGGCCGTTGCCAGAACGAGCAGCGGGATGACGATCACGCCGCCGGTCATCGAAAGCGCGTGGAGTTTCAAAAGCTCGCGGTCGAAGTCGGGATTTCCGGCTTGCTGCGAAAGACGGTCGCGCGTCTTGCGCACCGCGCGCGCGACATCGCTGTTGCGATGGCGTTTCCTGCGGTCCACAATAAACTTGTCCGCCGTGGTCGAGCGTTGCAGGGGCATGAAGTCTTCAATTTACGCGGGCAGCAATTTCAATTCGTTAAGCTACGTTCGAATGATTAACCAACGGTTTGCCATATGAGCCGTTCGTGGTCGCGATGGCCGCGCCAGCGATACTATGCGCCGCGTCCGCGAAGCCTGTGGCGCCGACTAATGGACTATGGGCTGACACTCATCGTGCTCGGCCTGCTGATCCTCCTGGCGGCGCGCCTCGACCGGGTGGAGACGCGCAAGACGGAGGGCGCGGCCATCGTCAACGACGGCGATAGCATCACCCTCGGCAGCGAGCGTATCCGCATGCGTGGCATCGACGCCCCGGAATATTCGCAGATCTGCCGGAAGGACGGTGCCGATTATCCCTGCGGCAAGCTCGCGCGGCAGTCCCTGGTGCGGTTGATAGCCGGCAAAGCCGTCTCCTGCAGCGGCTGGCAGCGCGACCGCTACGGCAGGCTGCTCGGCGACTGCAAGGTCGGCGGCAAGGATCTCAACCGCGCGCAGGTCGAGGCCGGCTGGGCGGTCGCCTTTGGCGATTTCGAGACCGAGGAAGCTGCTGCGCGCGCGGGCAAAGCCGGCATCTGGGCCGGAACTTTCGACGAGCCGAAGAACTGGCGCGAGAGCCACGGCCACGAGCTGGTCGAAAGAAAGCACGGCACCTTGGCGTCGATCGGCGATGCCTTGCGCGAAATTTTTCGCTTCTGGTGAGCTGTGCCTATAGTTCGTCGGGACGGACGAGGAGGATAGAGATGAAGCTGTTCGACGGCGGGCGGGCGCCCAATCCACGTCGGGTTCGGATTTTTCTGGCCGAAAAGGGACTTCTGGTTCCGCTGGTGCCGGTCGACATGGGCGCGCTGGAGCACAAAGAGCAGCCGGTCAGCTCGCGCAATCCGCTGAAGCGTCTGCCGGTGCTCGAGCTCGACGATGGCACCATCATCACCGAATCCGTCGCAATCTGTCGTTACTTCGAGGAACTGCACCCCGAGCCGGCTTTGTTCGGGCGTGGCGCGCTCGGCAAGGCGATCGTCGAGATGTGGCAAAGGCGTGTGGAGTTCAATCTGTTCGGCTGTGTCGCCGCGGCGTTCCGGCATATCCACCCCGCAATGAGGGAATGGGAGATCCCGCAAATCCCCGAATGGGGTGAGGCCAACAAGCCGAAGGCGATCGAATTCCTGAGATTTCTGGACACTGAGCTCGCCGGCAGGGAATTCGTCGCCGGTGATGCCTATTCGATCGCCGACATCACCGGGCTGGTCGCCATCGACTTCATGAAGCCGGCTCGCATCAAGGTACCCGAAGAGTGCACCAACGTGCTGCGCTGGTATCGAGAAATCTCCAGCCGGCCGAGTGCAGCCGCCTGACAATGAGTTCCGAATGAGCGAAGAGCTGGAAGCCCTGGCGGCGAGGGTACGCGCCTGCCGCATCTGCGTCGATAGGCCGGCCGGCAGGCCGTTGCCGCACCAACCGCGGCCCGTGCTCAGGCCATCTTCGAGCGCCCGTATCCTGATTGCCAGCCAGGCGCCGGGTACCAAGGTCCACGTGTCAGGCATGCCGTTCACCGACGCCTCCGGCGACCGACTGCGAAGCTGGCTAGGCGTCGGCAGCGAGGAATTCTATGACACGGACAAGTTTGCCATCGTGCCAATGGGCTTTTGCTTTCCAGGTCAGGACGCCAAGGGCGCCGACCTGCCGCCGCGCCGCGAATGTGCGCCGGCATGGCGCACATCGCTGATGGCGCTGATGCCGCAAGTCGATATGGTGCTGACGATCGGCATCTACGCGCAAAGCTGGCATATGGGCGCGGCGCGCCGTCCCTCGCTGACGGAAACGGTCATGGATTGGCGTGCCATCTGGGCGGCGGCGACCGACCCGAAAGTCCTGCCGCTGCCGCACCCGTCCTGGCGCAACACCGGCTGGCTGAAGCGCAATCCATGGTTTGAAATGGATTTGCTGCCCTTTCTGAGATCGGAAATCCGCTATCGCCTCGGCTAGGCATTCGGCAAGAAATCACTCGCTTTTGCGCTATTCAACAGAATTTCTTTCTTGTAATAGGCTTGAGCAAGAGAGAATATGGTAATCCATTCCTCGAAGCGCGTCGCGCATGAGGGGACGCGCGTTAAATTCTTGTTTTTATGCATGTCGTTGTGCCAAGGCCGCTGCGCACTTTGGACGACTTGCATCAGGGGAGCACCCAATGGACCGCCTCGATAGAAAAATCCTCCGCCTCCTTCAGGAGGATGCGACGCTTGCAGTCGCCGACGTCGCCAAGAAGGTGGGCCTGTCGACGACGCCGTGCTGGCGGCGCATCCAGAAGCTCGAGGAAGAGGGCGTCATCAAGCGGCGTGTCGCCATCCTCGATCATGAAAAGGTCAATGTGCGGGTCACCGTGTTCGTCTCGATCCGCACCAATTCGCACAGCCATGAATGGCTGCGGCGCTTTTCGGAAGTTATCCAGGAATTTCCCGAAGTGGTCGAATTCTACCGCATGAGCGGCGACGTCGACTATCTCTTGCGCGTCGTGGTGCCCGACATCGCCGCCTACGACGCCTTCTACAAGCGGCTGATCGCCAAGATCGAGATCCGCGACGTGTCGTCTTCCTTCGCCATGGAGCAGATCAAATACACGACCGAGATGCCGCTGGATTACATGGTGCTCGACAAGGAGTCTGGCGCCAACGCTGCCTGAGATTCTTCTGCTTAGTTCTTCTTTTTGTTGAGGAAAGTCCAGGGCGAGTTGACCGGCAGCGTGATCGTGTCCGGCACGGTGTCGACGTCGACCACCTCGGCCTTGCGCACAGTGTAGCCCGACTGGATGACGCTTACACCGTCAAGGATAAAAAGCTGACTCTTCTCCATGCCGGGCTGCAATGCGCCGGTTACCGAAACCGGCTGGTAGGCCTCAGACATCCGGTAGGGTTGGGCAGGCGTAACGAGGACGATCTGGTTGGGCGGCGGCGTCGGCATATGGCTGCAGGCTCCCGTCCAGGGCACCAGCAGGAATTGATAGACGAGATCGCCGTCGCGATCGACCGGCAGTGCATAGCCCGCGAGTTGTACGGTCTTGTCCTGCAAGTTGAGTGACAGCGTCTCGCCATGATCCGGCATTTCGGCCGCGATCATCGGCAGCCCGACGCTTTCGGCGGCTGCCTGGCTCGCCGGGCGCAGATCCTTCCAGAAAATATGCATCGTCCCGGCGCAAGCGTTGCCTGCGACAACAGACGCGAACACTGCGGCTGCAAGCGTCGCGCCTGACTTGAGACGGTTTTTCATTCCTGCTCCACTTGCTGAGCCTTGATCTGCGGCCTATGCCAGCAAGTAAAGCTGCCGCTGTCGCCAAGGTCAACGTTCAAGCCGCATCACATGCCGGCGCGAGCCGGTCATGCCGATCTCGCGAAAGCCGCGTGCGGCGAACATGTCCCGAAAACCCATAAAGCTGTAGCTCGGCGACGCCTGGTCGACCGGATAGGCCTCGATCGTCGTGGCGCCTTTGGCAAAGGCGTGATCGATGGCTGCATCAAGCAATGCGCTCGCCAGCCCGCCGCCGCGCAACGCTCTAGGCACAAAGAAGCAGACGATCGACCAGATCCCCGCCTCGCGGTCGTCCTGCTGCCGTGACAGCTTGCGGTAGGTCTCGCGCGGCGCGACCGAGCACCAGCCGACGGTCCGGCCATCGTTCTGGGCGACAATGCCGACCGGCGTGCCGGCGTCGATCAGCGCCATCATCGCGCGTTTCTTCTCGACGTTCTCGACATGCTCGCGGCGGTCGAGATTGCGCCAAGCCATACACCAGCAGTATTTCGGCCCGCCGGGTTGCTCGAACAGGTTTTCGAAATCGGCGCGCGTCGATTGCGTCACCTCCGTGAAGCGCACTTCGCTCAGGTCAAGCTTTTCTGGTGGCGAGCCGTTCGAGCGTCTTGGCATCGGAAAGTTCCTTCACGGCGTCCTTGCCGATCCAGCGTGCAGTCTTGTCCGTCGAGGCTGCCAGTTTTTGCGCCAGGGCAAGGGCAGGGCCGTGCAAATTCATCGATCGCTTGCCGATCGAACGAAGTGCCCAGTTCACAGCCTTCTTCACAAAGTTGCGGCCGTCGGTCGCATGCGCGTCGATGATCGACAGAAATTCGAGGAAGGTCGTCTCGGGTTCCTTCTTCCGGTGAACCACCGACCAGGCCATCATCGCAAAAGCCGTGCGCCGAACGAATTCCCGTTCGTCGACCGCGAATTCGGCGATCAATTCCTTCCAGCAATCCGAATCGACAAAGAGGTCGGAGACCCCGTCGACGATATCCCAGGAATCGAAAGTCGCCGCCCATCGTCTTGCATCCGCGGCGGAGAACCGCTCCGGATCGGCTGTCACGGAAGCAATGAACTGCGCCTCCATGATGCCTGTCTGCCAAAGCTCGAAGGCACGCTCATGGTTGCGCTTGATTTTCTTGGCAATCTGCCGCTGCACGCCATGCGAGATACCGAGCGCACGTTCGATCTTGATGCCGTAGCGCAGCATGCCAAGGCGATTTTCCTCCGAGCCAATCGAGCGCAGATGAGCGACGATTTCGTCGGCGCTGGATTGAGGCGAAAGCTCGGCCACGGCGAACCTACTTCTCCAGCCTTGCCAGCAGCGAGGACGTGTCCCAGCGCTTGCCGCCCATCGCCTGCACGTCCTTGTAGAACTGGTCGACAAGTGCCGTCACCGGCAGTTTGGCGCCGTTGCGGTCGGCCTCGGCAAGGCAGATGCCAAGATCCTTGCGCATCCAGTCGATGGCGAAGCCGAAATCATATTTGCCGGCATTCATTGTCTTGTGGCGGTTCTCCATCTGCCAGGAACCAGCGGCGCCCTTGGAAATCACCTCGATGACCTTTTCGATGTCGAGCCCGGCCTGCTTGCCGAAATGGATGCCCTCGGCCAGGCCCTGAACGAGGCCGGCGATGCAGATCTGGTTGATCATCTTGGTGAGCTGGCCAGCCCCGGCCGATCCCATCAATCCGACCATGCGGGCATAAGCATCTACGACCGGTTTGGCCCTGTCGAAGGCGTCGGGCTCGCCGCCGACCATCACGGTCAGCATGCCGTTCTCGGCGCCTGCCTGACCGCCGGAGACCGGGGCGTCGAGGAACGCAAACCCGAGCGCTTGCGCCTGCTGCGCCAGTTCGCGCGCGACCTCGGCCGATGCCGTGGTGTTGTCGACGAAGACGGCGCCTTTCTTCATGGAATTGAAGGCGCCTCCGGCGCCGGTCGTTACCGAGCGCAGATCGTCGTCATTGCCGACGCAGGAAAAGACGAAGTCCTTGCCCTCGGCCGCCTCCGCTGGCGTCGCAGCGAAGCTGCCGCCATGCTGGGCAATCCACTGCTCGGCCTTGGCCCTGGTGCGGTTGTAGACGGTGACGTCGTGACCACCCTTGTTCTTGAGATGCCCGGCCATCGGATAGCCCATGACGCCAAGACCGAGAAATGCCACCGAAGCCATGTTTTCGAATCCCTTAGAAGCCTGCTTTGCGGTCTTCTTACCGGATCAGGCAAGGCGATGGGAGTCAGCGGTGCAGATGGATGGTGATGCGGCGTTCGATCCACTCGACGCCGTGGCGCAATGTTTCGACGATGATCAGATAGATGATCGCCGCCCAGATATACGACTGAAAGTCGAAGGTGCGCGCATAGGTGAGCCGGGTTATGCCCATCAAATCGTAGACCGTGATGATGGCGACGATTGCCGAGCCCTTGATCATCAGGATGATCTCGTTGCCATAGGGGCGCAGCGCCACAATCAGCGCCTGCGGCAGGATGATTTTCCACATCGTCTGCAGTTTGTGCAGGCCGAGCGAGGCGGCACCTTCCCATTGGCCCCTCGGCACGCTCTCGATCGCGCCACGCAAAATCTCGGCCTGGTACGCGGCCGTATTCAGCGAAAAGGCGAAGATCGCGCAGTTGAACGCCTCGCGGAAGAAGCCCCACAGGCCGACCATCTCGAGCTCCGGCCGGAAGGAGCCCAACCCGTAGTAGACCAGAAAGGTCTGCGCCAACAGCGGCGTGCCGCGAAAGAAATAGACATAGGCATAGGCGAACCCCGAAAGGATCGGGTTCTTCGACATGCGTGCATAGGCGATCGGCACAGACAGGATCGCACCAAGCACAATCGAGATGGCAACCAGCAACAGGGTGATGCCGAGGCCGGATATGTAACCGGGTGCATATTTCTGGAAGAACTCCGGGTTCCACGCAGCGACCAGGTAGACAACCATGCCAATGCCGAGTGCGATCCACAGGCCGACCAGAACATGGCCGAGGATGCGTTGGCGCGACCAGCCGCGTGCGGGCGGCGGCGGCCGGTCGACCTTCAGCGTGTCGGTGGCCAGGCTCATCTCTTGACCTCGCTGCCGCCGACCGCTCGTTCGATCGCATTGATGCCGAAGGAGGAGACGATCGCCAGCAGGAGATAAATCAGGCCGGCAAAACCATAAAACAGGAAGGCATGCTTGGTGACGCGAGCGGCAACCCCACTCTGCCGGAGGATCTCGTTGAGGCCGACTGCCGAGACGAGGGCGGTGTCCTTGAGCAGGATAAGCCAGAGATTTGCAAGTCCGGGCAACGCTATGCGGATCAACTGCGGCAGCACGATCAGCCGCATCGTCTGGCCGCTGGACAGGCCAACTGAATAGCCTCCCTCATATTGCCCTTTTGGAATCGCGCGGAACGCGGATAAAAACACCTCGCTGGAATAAGAGGAAAAAATGAAGCACAGCGCGATCATGCCGGCGACGAAGCTGTTGACGTCGGCGGACGTTCCGGGGCTCACTAGCCGGACAATGTACTGCAGGATCAATGGGATGCCGAAGAAGATCAGAAACAGTGTGAGCAGCTCGGGTATTCCGCGAAAAATCGTGGTGTAGATGTTCCCGGCCAGTCTCAGCGAGGGCTCTTCCGACTGTTTGGCCAGCGCCACGAAAAAGCCGAGCGTCAGCCCGAAGGGCAGAGTGGCCAGCGCAAGACATACCGTGACAAACACACCCGCGGCGATGTCGTCGAGCCAGCCTTCGGGTCCCCAACTGAGAAGCGTCAGTGCGCTCTGCATCCGCCTGCCTGTTCTCCTTAAAGCTTTTTGAGACCCAAACCGCGTCACCCCTCGTGCGCGGCATCCTTATAAGAACGGCGGGAATCTCCCGCCGTTCACGTCGTCCTATGTCGGTCGATCAGGACTCGCCGCCATAGACGTCGAATTTGAAGTACTTGTCGTTGATTTCCTTGTACTTTCCGTTCGCGCGGATGGCGTCGATCGCCGCATTGAACTGGTTGACCAGATCGGTCTCGCCCTTGCGCACGGCAATGCCGGCGCCCGGACCGTGGATTTCGATAACCGGCTGGATTGTGCCGACCAGCTTGCAGCAGGCACCGTCCGGCGAATCCAGCCATTGCTGCAGCACGACGACGTCGTCATTGGCGGCATCGAGCCTGCCATTGGCCAGATCGAGCTGGTATTCCTGCGCGGTCGGATACGGCTTGACGGTGCTGTCGGTATAAGTCTTGGTCGAATAGTTGAAATGCGTGGTGGACGCTTGCACGCCGATCGTCTTGCCGGCCAAATCTTCCTTAGTGACACCCTTGATGTCAGTGTCCTTGGGCGCGGCGATCGCCGGCGGCGTATTGTAATATTTGTGGGTGAAGTCGACCTTCTCGGCGCGTTCCGGCGTGATCGACATCGACGCGACGATGGCGTCGAACTTGCCTGCCTGAAGGGCTGGAATGATGCCGTCCCAGTCCTGCGCGACAAAGGTGCACTTCACCTTCATCTCGTCGCAGAGCGCCTTGGCAATGTCGATATCGAAGCCTACGAGCTGGCCGTCGGCGGTGAGGTTGTTGAATGGGGGATAGGCTCCCTCGGTGCCGATCCTCAAGGTTTTTTCCTGGGCCTGGGCAACGCCAAGCGTCAGCAGCGCAGCCGATGCGGCGAGCGCGATACGCAGTGCAATACGCATAATGGTCCTCTCTGTTGGTCCCGGCCGTCGTTCCCGAACGGCTCTGTGGGCGGTGCTTTTGACCGCCCGCTGGCGCGATACTCCCATTCTTTCCCAAGAAAAAGCAACTGCAAAACCGTCGCTTGAGGGAAGGTCATGGTCAGAAAGCGATGACGCTGGGTCAGACGCCTAAATTGGAAAGTAAGTGGGCGGAAACTGTCTTCTGCCGCATCTTCAGCGCGACAGGCCGGTGGCGCGCTCGATGAAGTCAGCTATCGAATTCGTGTCGTCGAGATCGAAGGCCGGCAGGTCTACGCCGACAATGGGGAAGTCGGAGGCGATGGCGACAATGTGTGGATCGCCTGCCGAGAGTGGTGTCCGGTCCTTGGCCTCGAGCCGTCGCGTCTCGATTTTCTTGTGCGCCTCGCGCTTGTAACCCTCGACCAGCACGATATCGGAGGGTGTCAGCCGTGACAGGATCGCGTCTAGCGTCGGCTCGTCCTCGCCGCGCAATTCGTGCATCAGCGCCCAGCGCCTGCCCGACACGACCGCGACCTCCATCGCTCCCGCCTGCCGGTGGCGAAAGCTGTCCGCTCCGGGTTTGTCGATGTCGAAATCATGATGGGCGTGTTTTACCGTCGACACTTTCCAGCCGCGCCGGACGAGTTCGGCCACCAGCTTTTCGGTCAATGTCGTCTTGCCGGAGTTCTTCCAGCCGGTGATGCCGAAGATACGTCTTTTCATGGCCCGATGCTCTGCAACAGATGCGCGGCCTGGGCAAGGTCGTCGGGAGTGTTGATGTTGAAGAACGGATCGATCTCGGCCCCGCCGGATTTCAGGATGGGAAATTCCACCTCGACAAAACCGTGCCGGTCGATGAACGCCGCAACGCGCCGGTTGTCTTCCTCGACGAGAAATTGTCGCAAGGCCTGATCTAACCCTAGCGGCCAGAGTGCAAAGGTCGGATGTCGTTTGCCGCCGGAACAGGCGACCGCGATAGAGCCCGGGCGTGCATAGGCTGCTGCGAGCAGCCGCTCGACCATGTCCCTGGGCAGGAAAGGCGTATCGCCGGCAGCCGTGACCAGCGCCTGGCAAGTCGTGTCGGAAGCCCATTCGAGACCGGTCAGGATCCCGGCAAGCGGCCCGGCATAACCTTTGACGGTATCGGCAAGCACCGGAAGCCCCGTCGCGGCAAACCGTGCTGGATCGCCATTGGCGCTAAGCGCAAGCGGTCCGACCTGTGGGCCAAGGCGCGAAACGACACGGTCGAGCAGAGTACCGTCGCCAAGCGCAAGCAGGGTCTTGTCGCCGCCGCCCATCCGGCTCGACCGGCCGCCGGCCAGAATGATCCCTGCGATATGTCGGCCCATCGTTTGCTGCCTAGACCCAATGACCAAAATCCAGTTTTCAAATCAGACGGTCGTCGACGGTCACGCCTATATGCCGTCCGGCGCCATGTCCGGTCCAGCGCTTTCGGCAGCCGTCTTTTGCCGGCCGACGATCCGTTCGCGGTAGAGTGCATAGAGGCCTGACGCGATGATGATCGTGGCACCGAGGATCATCGGCAGATCGGGGACATCGCCGAAGACTGTGAAGCCAAGCAGGATCGACCAGAGCAGGGCGGTGTAGCGGAACGGCGCGATGAAGGAGATATCGCCCACCCGCATGGCCGTGATGATGAACTGGTAGCCGATGAGCACAAGCACCGCCGCCAGCGCCAGGAACGCCGTGCTTTTTCCTGTCATGGGCGTCCAGCCGCCCATCGGCGAAAGCAGTGCCGCGCCCAGAACTGTCATGGCAAGCGCGGTAGCGGTCGACACCAGCAATGTCGGAATTGCCTGCGGTATCCGCTTGGTGGCGAGATCGCGCACCGCACAGCATGCGACGCTGGCCAGCGCCAGCAGAGAAAAGACGCTGAACCCTTCGAAGCCCGGCCGCACGATGATCAGCACGCCGGCAAAACCGACGGCAATAGCCAGCCAGCGCCGCCAGCCGACGCCCTCGTTGAACACAAGCGCGGCGCCCATCGTCACCGCCAGCGGCAGCGCCTGCAGCACGGCGGAGACATTGGCGATCGGAAGATCTGCCAGAGCAACCAGGAACGACACGGTGGCGCCGGCCTCGCTGGCGACGCGCAGCGCAACTGTCGGCTGCAGCATCGAACCTGGCCGGGCAAGCGCGCCGCGTTGCCACGCAAGCAGGCCAACGAAAAGCGAAGCGAAGGCGCCGCGGATCAGCATGACCTGCGCCATGTTCATCGATTCCGACGAGAATTTGGTGATAGCGTCGTTGAGGGTGAAGCCAGCCATGGCCACCATCATGAACAACGCGCCGCGCAGATTTAGCGAAAGAGGCAAGGCGATTACCGGGTGAGTCCTGCAGCAAGCGTCTAGCAGGCACCCGCAAAACAGCAACGTCAAAGGGCTGGGCCACAGCCTTTCTGTGGCCCGTGACATCTGCCGCGCAAGAGCGGCAGGACTTATTTGGGCGTCAGTACCTCGGTGCCGTTGCCTTCCTTGCCGGCAATCGTCCACAGGCCATGCAGCGAGCCGTCTTCCTGCATTTTGTAGACGACAAGGCCAACCGCCTTGCCCATGACATAGCCGGCGGAGAAGGCATCGTCGTTCCGCATGCAGATACCGTCCGAGGACGAGCCGCCTGTCTCCCAATGGATCGTGCAGGTCGTCTCGCTGGTCAGCGTGATCGTCGCGTCGCCACCATAGGACGACCCATCGAAGTTGGTGCCGGCCACGGCATAGGTGCCGCCGATCGACTGGGCCGCCGCGGGTAGGGCCGCGAGGTTGAG
This sequence comes from Mesorhizobium sp. M1328, assembly GCF_040318075.1. Classification (NCBI taxonomy): domain Bacteria; kingdom Pseudomonadati; phylum Pseudomonadota; class Alphaproteobacteria; order Hyphomicrobiales; family Phyllobacteriaceae; genus Mesorhizobium; species Mesorhizobium sp. M1328. The sequence goes on from NZ_JAMYLO010000017.1 coordinate 69,924, forward strand.
CAATGCAAGAGAAAGAATGAGTTTGCGCATATCGTATTCCCCCACTGGGCGAAGAACCGCTCCAGAGCAGAGGCTAGGCCCGAATGGGCTTGCGGTAAATCCGGTGACCGTTTGCGGACAAGACCTTTTCTGGGTGTGATCCCGAAAAGGTGCCGTTCTAAAGGATGGGTTCGCAGGGCAAATCGATCACACTGCGGCTCGACGAAAATTTTTCGACGAGATCAAATTTGCTCGGCAAGATTCATCAAATTGGTCATTGTAGGCTTCTGATCTTGTCTGGGGAGGTGGTCCATGATGAATGCACGAGGCAATGCGGACAGGCTTGGCACAGGCAGCAGGCGGCACGTTTCGTCGGCTTTCCGGTTCTCTTCTGCACTGGCGGTTATCCTCATGGCGATAGCGCCTGCGTTCGCCGAGAACGACGCTTCGGCGTCGGCAGTCGAACGGATGTCCACGCCGGGTCACGAAGCGGATGAGCTCGCTCGCCGCGTCGGGAAATGGACCGTCGTCAACACGATCTGGCCAACGCCCGGCGTCCAGCCGATCGTGATGACCGGGCTGGTGGCCGAGCGCACGATGATCGGCCCCTTCATGCAGGAGGTGATGCGCCCGGCGCCCGGGTCGAAAGTCCCAGACTTCCAGCGGATAGCCTATTTGAGCTATGACCGGGTGGAGGGCCGCTGGAAGTATGTCTCCATGGACACCCGTTTCCCGGCAGGGATCATGCCCGCCTGGAGTTTTGGTGGCGGGGAGGACGGCAAGATTTCACTGCTGTTCGAGCCGCTTGGTTTTGTCGGGTTCGGCCCCGAGGTCGAAGGGCGGTTCACGGCCTCCGATTTCATCATTTCCAGGGACGGCGACAATCACGAAGTGGCCGAGCAGCATTTCCTCCAGGCCAATGGCAGCGGCAAGAAATGGCTTGCCGTACGATACGACTACACGCGTCAACAACCGTGACTCGCTAGCAAAAACAATAGGCTGCGAATAAGTTCTGACGTCGCCTGATGCTCACGGTCCCCTGAGGCTGCCGGCGATGGCTCCGACGAGCGGGTCGTATTTCGATTTCAGGGCTGGCGGGTAGTCGATCCAGACCGTGCGGATGACACCGTCTTTTCCGAACAGGCGGCGTTCGTAGAAGATGTTCCCGCCTTTGATGCCCGACAGCACCGCCCAGTCCTTGCCGGTCTTGCTGTAGGCGAGCTTGTAGCCAGGTTCCTTGCTGGCTCTCTCAGCGGAGACGAAGGCTGTCGGGGTGTCATCATCGATATTGAGGATACCTGAACAGATCAGGCTGGCGCCATCGGCAGTGAGCCATTGTTGTCCATCGCCATTGTCCGGCTCGGGCTGGCGAAGAGTGAAGATTTCATCCGGAAAGGTGCAGACGGTGCCGAAGCGCTTGTTCGTGTAGGTAGATGGCGCGGCGACTGCCATGGTCCCCGCCATCACTCCGAAAAACGTCAGGACTGCAAGAAACCGCTGCACGCCTTGCCTCGCGCCGATACCAAGGCGATTATTCTTGCACGAAATCGGCGAAAAATCAGCCGCCGGTGACGCTCATATGCCGCGACACCGACGGACGGTTGGTGCGGCGATCGATGATGAAGTCATGCCCTTTCGGCTTGCGGCCGATTGCTTCGTCGATGGCATCGGCGACCAGCTCGTTGCCTTCCGACGCACGCAGCGGCGCGCGCAGGTCGGCGGCATCTTCCTGGCCGAGGCACATGTAAAGGGTGCCGGTGCAGGTCAGCCGGACCCGGTTGCAGCTTTCACAGAAATTATGCGTCATCGGCGTGATGAAGCCCAGCCGTCCGCCGGTCTCGGCGACTTGGACATAGCGGGCCGGGCCACCGGTCTTGTAGGGAATGTCGCTTAGCGTGAACTGGCGTTCGAGAGCCGCGCGCAGCAGCGACAGCGGCAAATACTGGTCGGTGCGGTCGGCGTCGATCTCGCCCATCGGCATGGTTTCGATGACCGTCAGATCCATGCCGCGGCCATGCGCCCAGCGCAGCATTTCCGGCAATTCGGCGTCATTGAAGTCCTTCAAGGCCACCGCATTGAGCTTTACCTTCAGCCCCGCCGCCTGCGCGGCGTCGATGCCGTCCATGACCTTGTCCAGATTGCCCCAGCGGGTGATCTGGCGGAATTTGTCGGCATCCAGCGTATCCAGCGAGACGTTAATGCGCTTGACGCCGCAGTCGGCGAGCTCGGCGGCAAAGCGTGAAAGCTGCGAGCCGTTGGTGGTCAGCGTCAGCTCTTCCAGCGCACTGCTCTCGAGATGCCGAGAAAGCTGACGCACCAGATGCATGATGTTCTTGCGTACCAGCGGTTCTCCGCCGGTGAGGCGGAGCTTGCGTACACCCTTTTCGATGAAGACCGCGCAGAGCCGGTCGAGCTCTTCCAGCGACAGCAGGTCCTTCTTGGGCAGGAACGTCATGTCCTCGGCCATGCAATAGGTGCAGCGAAAATCGCAACGGTCGGTGACCGACACGCGCAGGTAGGTGATCGTGCGACCGAAAGGATCGATCATATCCATGCTTATGCGCTTCCCGTGGCCGTGAACGGCTTCGTTATATATGGCTATGTGATACGAGCCAACTTGCCATTCAAGATAGAAGCTCGTGATCTTCGGTAACATTCCGGCGCCGACAGATTATGTCGGAAGTTTCGATGCGGCCTTTTCCCTCGACACGAAGCGGCGTAGGGAAGGGTGGTTCTCCGCAGGATCCACCACATGACAGCGCCGAAGGAACTCAGGGTCTCGAAGGATCGCAAGCTGCTTTCCGTGACCTTTCCAGGCCATCAGCCGTTCGAATTGCCGGCCGAGTTGCTGCGCGTCGCCTCGCCGTCGGCCGAGGTGCAGGGCCATTCGTCCGAACAGCGCGTCACCGTTCCCGGCAAGCGCAATGTAGCGATCCTGAAGATCGAGCCGGTCGGCAATTATGCCGTGCGCATCACCTTCGACGATTTCCACGACACCGGCATCTTCACCTGGAATTACCTGCATACGCTGGGTCATGAGAAGGATGCACGCTGGGCCGCCTATCTCGCCGAGTTGGAAGAGAAGGGGCTGAGTCGCGACCGCTGAATGGATCCTGCAGGACTCTCCGGTCAACGCAGGATCGCCAGTATCTCGCTGGTGTCGTAATAAAACGGCGTGCCTTCGATCAGCCGGTCATCCTCGAAGCGCAAGACTTCGGCAAACGGCTGTTTGATGGTTGCACCAGTGGCTCGCGATGTCAGCGAAAGCGTGCAGCTCATGAACACCATGTAATCGTTTTGGGCGGTTTGAAGGTTCTCCACCGCCACGTCGCTCCTGATTTCCCGCATCTTGCGGAAAAGGGCGCCAACGCCGTCGAGGCCGTTCCAGTCACCGGCATAGGGCAGGGACTGCGGCTTATGCACGACAATCTCGGCATGAAATGCGCTGGCAAGCACATCGAGGCTCTCCGACCCTGATTGCAGGAAACGCATTTCAACATTGAACATGTTTTCAATAAGTTCCATGGCGGAGCGTCGCCGGCCGAGCGGTTTATCCATTTTTCGGTCTCCGTATCCGTTGGCACGATCATGCAGGTAATGCGGTTTGCCCTTGTTTACGTTGCCTCGACACCCGTTTCCTGATGACCGACAAAAGGACATCGTGTCGTGAAAACGTCATGCGTCTGGGGTAGCGCCGGCAAAGGTTTGGAGACGAAAACATGTCCGTGATCACCACCATCGAACAACTCGAAGCGCTCTATGGCCTGCCTGGCGAGGCGTCGGTGATCAAGGAGCTCGACCGGCTGATTCCCGAATACGCAGCCTTCATCGAAGCTTCGCCGTTTGCTGCGCTCGCAACCTGCGGGCCTGAAGGGCTGGACTGCTCGCCGCGCGGCGACCTCGCCGGCTTCGTCCGCATCCACGATCCGAAAACGCTGATGATGCCCGACCGGCGCGGCAACAACCGTGCCGATTCGCTAACGAACATCCTTCGCGATCCGCGCGTCGCGCTCCTGTTCCTGGTGCCGGGTTCCGGCACGACGCTGCGCGTCAATGGCCGCGCCCACATCACCACCGATACCGGGCTCTGCGCCTCGTTCGCCGTCGAGGGCAAGCCGGCGCGCTCGGTGACGATCGTCGAGGTCGATGCGGTCTATTTCCAGTGCGCCCGCGCCATCCACCGGTCGGAACTGTGGAATCCGGCAAGGCATGTCGACCCGAAATCGCTGCCGACCCCCGGCCAAATCCTGGAAATCACCAGCCGCAAGAACATCGACGGCGAGGTCTACGACAAGGAATGGCCGGAGCGCGCGAAAAAATCGATGTGGTGAAGAAATTTGGTGGTGAGGGAATTTGGTGGTGAAGCCGTCAGGCGGTCTTCAACACCTCGGCAACCTTGCGCATCTGTTCGCCGATCATGTCGCATTGTTCCGGCGTCGACTGGCTCATCGCCTTTTCGATCAGCGTCATGTGGACCTTCAGCGCCTGCATCAGCAGTGCCTCGCCGGCCTCGGTCAACGTCAGCCGCAGCACGCGCTTGTCCTTCTCGTCGCCCTCGCGGCGCAGCAGGCCGCGGGTCTCCAACTGCGGCAAAAGCATGGTGATGTTGGAGCGGCCGACCAGCAGGCGGCGAGCGAGGTCGTGCTGCGACATGCCTGGATGGCGGTAGAGGTTCATCAGCACGTCGAGCTGCGCCGGCTTCAGGTCGAGCGGCGCCAGCTTCACCGCCAGGGTGCGTTCCACCACGTGGCAGGCACGCGCCACCGCGACCCAGTTGCGAAAACGCGGGTTGTCCCAGGGCAGGTCTTGCTTAATGTTCATGTTTGAACTATTATGTTCATGCTTGAACCAATGGATGGATCGCCACTATGGCATCATTTGGACTGAAGGTCATCCGCGGCACGTTCGGCGTGGCCGAGCATGTGGCGCCGCGACTCACCGGGCGTGCCGCATTCGAGCTGTTCTGCCGCACGCCGCACGAAAAGAGCTTGAGCCAAGGTGAGCGCCGCGCAATCGATCGCGCCGCCGATTTCATGACCCAAGCGCGCCATCACCGGCTAAAGACCAGAACCGGCTGCGTCATGGTGCATGAATTCCGGCCCGAGCCGGGCAGGGCAACTGCCGGCACCGTGCTCGTCATCCATGGTTGGCGTTCGCGCACCGAATACATGCGCACATTGATCGAAGCCTATCGCGATGCCGGCTACAAGGTGGTCTCGCTCGACCTGCCGGGCCACGGCCAGTCGCAGGGCCGCCGGCTTACCCTGGTCAGTGCGGTCGATGCGACACGGGTTGCCGGCGAATGGTTCGGGCCGTTTGCCGCCATCGTCGGCCATTCCTTTGGTGGTGCCGTTGCCGCCAATGCCGTCGCTGGTTCGATCAGGAACATCCCGCGATTGGCGGCCGGGCGACTGGTGCTTATCGCCGCGCCGAGCTCCCTGCCAGCGATCTTTGCTGATTTCAGCCGCATGCTGAATGTCGGCTCGCGCTCGCAGGTCGCCATGGCCGACCGGGTCGAGCGCATCGCCGGCCGGCCGTTGCACGAGTTCACCGGCGACCGCCAACTGGCAAGCACGCCGCTGCCGACGCTGGTGATCCACGCGCCGGACGACCGCGAAGTGTCCGCCGATCATGCAAGGCTCTATGCGCGCGCGGGAGACCATGTGCGGCTGTACTGGGCCGACGGGCTCGGCCACCGCCGCATTCTCGCCGACAAGGGTGTGGTGGAGCGTGCCGTTGGCTTCGTTGCGGGCAGGCTGGAGCCGTCTCTGTAGTGATCTGAATGTCTGTTCTTGTCTGCCGGGGATCGTCACGCCGCCCCGGTGCCGGCCATCGCTATCCAAGCCGCCATTGCCCCGGCCACCGTCTCCAGAAGAGCCGAGCGCGACGCGCCGTCGCGCGCCTGGATCGACATGCCGTGCTGCACGGTCGCATAGAAGGTCGCGGCCGTGCCGCAGTCGAAATCGGCCGGCAACTCCCCCTCGGCCACGCCACGCTCGAGCCGTCTCAGCAAGGCTTCGCGGTTTTCGGCGCGGCGACGGCGAAGATCATCGCAGATGGCACCACAGCTTGAATCCTGGTGCAAAGCGCCGAGCGCGATCAGGCAGCCTTGCGGGCGACCGGTCTGCGAATACGCCTTGGCTGTCTGCCGCAGGAACCACTCGATCGCCTGGCGCGCAGTCGGCGCCTTTTCCAGCGCGGACCAGATCTCGGTTCCCTCGACCCGCGTGTAAAGCTCGGTTGCCTCGAGAAACAGCGCTTCCTTGCTGCCGAAGGCGGCATAGAGGCTGGGTGAGTTGATGCCCATTGCAGCGGTCAGGTCGCTTATCGACGCGCCCTCATAACCCTTGGCCCAAAACACTTCCATCGCACGCCGCAAGGCGGCGGCTCGATCGAAGGTGCGGGGGCGGCCTCGTTCCGGCATGGCATCCCTTCTGTATTGATCGATACATAATTCAGTTGACGTGGTTCAGCAAGGCTGACAGATATTTATGTATCAATCACTACAAAATGGAGAAGCAAATGTCATCCAGAGGCTTGAACGGCAAGGCCGCCCTGGTCACCGGCGGCAGCCGCGGCATTGGTGCGGCGATCGCAAGAAGGCTCGCGGCCGACGGCGCAGGCGTGGCGATCACCTATGTTAATGGCGAGGAAGGGGCGCGTGCGGTGGTCAGGGAAATCGAGGCGGCCGGCGGCCGGGCCTTTGCCATCAAGGCCGACAATCGCGATGCTGGGGCGATCGAGGCGGCAGTCGATGAGGCAGCAAAAGCCTTCGGACGGCTCGACATCCTGGTCAATAGCGCCGGCGTCTGGCGCGCTGCGCCGATCGATGTCCTGTCGCTTGCCGATTTCGATGAGACAATGGAGGTCGCCGCCAAGGCGGCGGCAGCGCATATGGGCGAGGGTGGCCGGATCATCTCGATCGGCAGCAATCTGGCCGAGCGTGCCACCGACGCCGGCCTGAGCGCCTATTCGGCCAGCAAGGCTGCCTTGGTTGGCCTGACCAAGGCCTTTGCACGCGATCTCGGTCCGCGCGGCATCACCGCCAATGTCGTCCATCCGGGGTCGACGGATACCGACATGAATCCGGCAACCGGCCCGCACGCCGAGCATCAGCGCCAGAAGATGGCGATGCCTCGCTTCGGCACGGCCGACGAGATCGCCGGCATGGTCGCTTGGCTTGCCGGTCCCGAAGGGCGCTTCGTGACAGGCGCGGCATTAACCATCGACGGCGGCGCCAACGCTTGAGGCTTGGCTCACGGGCACTACCATTGGTCGGGGGCGATGGCGGATTGGCTTGACCCGTCACGATGTTGTGAAACCGTTCTGCAACAGACGTTCCGAAATTTATGGAAGCTTAACGAAATCAGTATGAATCAGTGTAGTCACGCCTTACATCCGCCATGCGGTGGGCGAGACCGTGAAAGCGGTGCGGAACGGGATCCGGTTCAACCGGAGCGGGTGATCCATGAAACTCCTTGGAAATAAAGCAACCGTGCTGCCGTTTGCGGTGGCCGCGGCAATGCTGGCCTTCGGGGCGCCGAAGGCTGAAGCGCAGGGGTTCTTCGATATGCTTTTCGGCGGCGGCGTCAAACACGCACCGCCGAAAGGTAACTTTCCGCCGCCACCGTCAAAATACAAGCCGAAGCCCAAGGCGCCGGCCGCTTCCGGTGGTGGGGGCGGTGGTGGTGCGCAAATCAGCAGCCCGTCCTATTATACCTACAAGAGCGATCCGCTGGTGCGCGTCGATTTTTCGGCACTGTCGGCAACGCCTGAACCGGCAACGCCTCAGGATGCTGCATTCGAGCCGGCGGCCACCGGGGCTGCATTCCGCGAAGCCATTGCCGGGCTCGACGGCTATGACCTCTACGCCGAGAAGGACATCGCCAAGGCGCTGATCGCCTATTACTCGGCCAATCCGGATTTCATCTGGGTGACGGGAACCAGTCCCGGCAGCCGCGCCCAGGATGCGGTGCGGGTGCTGGGCGAGGCCGCGAGCTACGGCCTGACGCCCGCCGACTACACCGTCGAAGTTCCGGCAGCAGGCGCATCGGCGGGCAATGCCGATGAACGCCTGAAAGAGCTGGTCCGCTTCGAGATGGCGCTGTCGGCGCGTGTCCTGCGCTACGCCCGTGACGCACAAAGCGGCCGCGTCGATCCCAACCGCATGACCGGCTACTACGATTTTCCGCCGAAGCCGCTCGACATGGAAGGGGTGCTGAAGACACTGGCCCATACCCAGCAAGTGCGCACCTACCTCGAATCGCGGCATCCACAGAACGCCGAGTATCAGGCGCTGCGCGTCGAACTGGAAGCGCTCCAGGCCAGCGCCGAAGACGAAATCACCATCGATCCCAATCTGCTGTTGAAACCGGGGCAGACCAGCCCCGAGCTGCCGAAGCTTTTGACAAAGATCGCGCGCAATCTCGATGACGAGATGGGCGGCGCCTATGGCGAGGTCCTGGCGAGGCTCGCCACCAGCCAGGTCTACGATCCGGAGCTGGTGCCGGTGATCAAGGCGGTGCAGAAACGGGCCGGCATGAAAGGCGACGGCGTCATCGGCCCGCGTACCGTCGCATCGTTGACCGGAACGTCCAAGGCCGACAAAATTCAGAAGGTTCGGGTTGCGCTCGAAGAGTTGCGCTGGCTGCCTTCCGACCTCGGCAGCCCGCGCGTCTTCATCAACCAGCCGGCTTTCACCGCGAGCTATATCGACGACGGCGAGGAGAAGCTGAAGACCCGCGCCGTCGTTGGCAGGCCCACCAACCAGACTGCTTTCTTCTATGACCAGATCGAGCAGGTCGATTTCCATCCCTATTGGGGCGTGCCGCAGTCGATCCTGGTCAACGAGATGTTGCCGCGGCTGCGCCGGGATCCTGGCTACCTCGACCGCGCCGGCTATGAGGTGGTCAATGCCCGCGGCAAGCGCATTCCCTCCTCCTCGGTCAATTGGGGCGCCTACGGCGCAAAGATACCTTACGGCGTGCGCCAGCTGCCGAGCGAGGCCAATGCGCTGGGCGAGCTGAAGATACTGTTCCCCAACAAGCATGCAATCTACATGCACGATACGCCGCAGAAGTCGTTTTTCCAGCGCGACGTGCGCGCGCTCAGCCATGGCTGCGTTCGCTTGCAGGATCCGCGCGGCATGGCGGCTGCCGTTCTCGGCACCTCGGTCGACTACATCGAGGACAGACTGAAACACGGACATTCGACCGAAGACGTGACACGCAAGATCCCGGTCTATGTCGCCTATTTCACCGCATGGCCGGACCTGTCCGGCACCGTCGAATATTTCAACGACGTCTACGGCCGCGACACACGGCTGCAGCAGGCGCTCGACAGCACCGAAGCGGTGCGTTCGCCGGCTAGCTGAGATACGGTTCTAGCGCTGAAACAGCGGACGCCGGAAGCCGGCGTCGCGCCCGGCGATCAGCCAATAGACTAGGCCGGCAACAATGCCTGCCGCGGCAATGATACCGATATCGGCCCAACGCTCCGGGTTCGTGTCGTCTGGTACACTGGGCCAGATCAAGGCGAAGCCGCCAACCGCGGCCGCGGCGCCGAAGATCATATGCAGCCAAAAACTGCGCAGCGAGAAAAACTCGGCAATCAGTGCGAAGATCAGTGTCTGCAGGGCGGTCAGCACGATCGTCAGAAAATAGATGAACATACCAAGCGGCGGCACCAGAAGCACCGCGACGGGCGTGACACCCATGACGTCGAAATAGTTCGGCGCATTTGGCAGCGAGCTCAGCCCGCCATAGATCGCCGCCACCGCGATCAAGCCCACCAATACCGCAACGAAATAACCGGCGAGCATCATCAGAACGCGCTTCAATAGGTGCTTCGCCGTCGCCATGCCCACCCCCGCGCGCAATGATAGCACCCAGTCAGCCATCAAAGTCATATCTACGCAAGGGTGTGCCGAAGGCCGGGGGCCTTCGAGGCGCGCCACTCTTTAGAATCTGGACCGTTGGCGGACAGCTTCATTTCGGCGCGGTTGTCACCGGATCATAGGTGATTTCGACTTTGGCCTTGTCGTTCGTGTAATAAATGACGGTGTAGGCGCCGCTGTCCCAATCGATTTCCTTGATGTAGCGGAAGTCGTCGCGCTGCTCGACTTTAGCAATGATTTCCGACAGCTTCTTGGCATTCTGCGGCGGCACCGGATTTTCGTCCGCGGCAAAGGCCGATCCGCCGACAAGCAGCACGGCGGCCGCCAAAACAAGTCTGGACATGGCTTTCCCTCACATCTCGATCAGTAGAAACTCGTTTCCATGCAGGTTTGTTCCGGGATCGCGGAGCGTTGCGCTACAGGGAGACGTCGTCCGTACCTGATTTATGGCCGCCGAAAGAACACGGCGACTGCTTAAAATCATGATGCGTCGTCTCAACATCGCGGCCATAATAGTGCCGGTGGTCATTCGGGGGTCTACATGCAAACGCGTCATGCCATCATATTTGTACTTTTCACACTTTCCATCCTGGCCATTTCGATGCCTGTGCAGAAAGCCGCAGCGCTGGAACCTGAGCGCTATACAGTCTATTGCGCCGACGACCGTATCGAGGTTTCGTTCTGGGATATCGAGCAGATGAAGGTGCGGGCCGGCTCCAACGTTTGCCAGTTCCAGAGCTATACGAGCTACAGCAGCGCTTTGAATTTTGCCCAAAAGAATTTTGGCGGCGAGGGGGCTACCTGCAGCTGCTAGCCGCTCTGGCTTGGCTTGAATTGATTCAGGAAAGCAGATGGTGGGCGATGCAGGGATTGAACCTGCGACCCCACCCGTGTGAAGGGTGTGCTCTCCCGCTGAGCTAATCGCCCGCTCGTTGCCCGAAGGCCAAGCGCGCCGCGATATAAGGGAGGCCGGCCTGCGAAGTCAACCACTTGTCGGTCGGCATCTGCGGTCCGCCTGATGCCCGGCTTCAGCCTTCTGCCGAGGCCATCAGTCCTTGTACCAGGTCGAGCGTCAGAGAATCGAAATGCGAGATTACCGCCGACGGTTCGAACTCTCGCACATGGCGGTCGGTGTAGCCGAAATCGACTGCCACCACCGGAATCCCGGCGGCTTTCGCCGTGTCGATGTCGGTCTGCGAATCACCGACCATCAGTGCACGGTGCGGGTCGCCGCCGGCGCGCGCGATGGTCTGCGTGAGATGGCGCGGGTCGGGCTTGCGGAACGGAAAACTGTCCTGACCGCAGATCGCCGCGAAATGCCTGGTCAGGCCGAGCGCCTCGATCAATGCCACCGAATTGGCCTCGTATTTATTGGTGCAGATGGCCAGCAGGTAACCGGCTGCCTCGAACCGTGCGATCGCCTCGGGGACGCCGGGGTAGGGGCGCGATTTGCCGGGGATGTTGACGGTGTAATGGTCCAGAAACAGCTTGAGCAGGCGGTCGTGCTCCTCCACTGCCAGCGACCTATGCTGCGCTGCGTGAGCGCGCTCGATCATCACCCGGCCGCCATGGCCGACGAAGCGCTTGAAGCCGGCTTCGTCGACGGCCGCGAGCTGGCTGGCGGCAAGGCTGTGGTTGAGACTGTCGAGCAGGTCCGGCGCCGTGTCGATCAGCGTCCCGTCGAGGTCGAACACGATGATCGGTCGGGTCATGGCCTGTCCTGTGACGATTTGATTGCCGGCAGGCGATAGCCGCTGCGGCCCGTTCAGGCAAGCCGGCTTATCCACCGCGGGCAAGGTCCTTTGACCAGCCCGGCAAAAATGCTACGAGCGCCAAAACAAATCTTGGGACCCGGCATGGATGCGAGGCAATTGAAGGTTGAGGCCGCGTGGGCAGCGCTTGCCCATGTCACGGATGGCATGCGGCTCGGTATCGGCACCGGCACGACAGCGGACGAGTTCGTGCGGCTGCTCGCCGACAAGGTCGCCACTGGCCTGACGGTCATCGGCGTGCCGACCTCGGAGCGCACCGCCGTCCTTTGCAACGAGCTTGGTGTGCCTCTGTCGACCCTCGAGGAAACGCCCGAGCTCGACCTCACCATCGACGGCGCCGACGAGATCGATCCGGCGCTGACGTTGGTCAAGGGCGGCGGCGGCGCGCTACTGCGCGAAAAGATCGTCGCGGCGGCCTCCGCCCGCATGATCGTCATCGCCGACAGCTCCAAGATGGTCGAGATGATCGGCCGTTTTCCGCTGCCCATCGAAGTCAACCGGTTTGGCCTGCGCGCCACCGAAATTGCGGTCGGCGCGGCGGCTGCAAACCTTGGCCTTTCCGGCCCTGTTACATTGAGGATGACGGGGAGCCAGCCATTTGTTACAGACGGCGGCCATTTTATCCTCGATGCATCTTTTGGCCGCATTCCGGATACAAGAGCGCTTTCGAATGCTCTCCACGCCATTCCGGGCGTGGTCGAGCATGGTCTTTTCATCGGGCTGGCATCAACGGCCATCATAGCCGGCGGCGACGGCATCCAAACCGTCCATGCCGCCCGAAAATCAGGGAGTTTTACCGATCATGATGTTGCATAACCGGGTTGGCCGCTTTTTTGCTATTCTGGCGGCCTCGGCCGTTTTCGCGTTTTCGTCGCCTGCGTCTTCGCAGGACGTCACCGATGCGCATTTGAAGGCGGCGCGCGCCGCCGTCGCGGCGATCCATGCGACGGATACGTTCGACAGCATCCTGCCGCAAGCGGCCGCGGCACTGGAGCAGCAGCTGATCCAGAAGAACCCGGACATGCAGGAACTGATCGCCAAGACGATCAACGAGAAGGCGATGGCCTTGGCATCGCGCCGCGCCGACCTGGAAAAGGAAGCGGCGCTCGCCTATGCAAAGGTGTTCTCGGAAAAGGAACTCAATGAAATCGCCGCCTTCTACAATTCCGATTCCGGCAAGAAACTGCTCGACAACGGCCCGATCGTGACACGCGAACTGGTGAAGGCTGCCGAGATCTGGCAGAACGGCCTGGCTCGCGATCTCGCCCAGCAGGTCGGCGAGACCCTGGGTGCAGCGGCGAATGCCAAGGCGCCGGCTGCACCTGCCGACGGTACCGCTCCGGCCGATGGCGCAGCTCCCGCGGACGCTACACCGAATTGATCGCGGACTTCCGAGCCGCCTGACCGCCACTGGACCAGAAAGCCCGGCAAGTCCGGGCTTTTCTTTTGATAGTCGGCAGCCTACCTGTCTCGGTGTTTGAGGGGCAAGGAGTTCAGCCATGGCCGGTTACGACTACGATCTTTTCGTCATCGGCGGCGGCTCCGGCGGGGTGAGGGCGGCGCGCGTCGCGGCCGCACTCGGCAAGCGTGTCGGCATTGCCGAGGAATACCGCTATGGCGGCACCTGCGTGATCCGCGGATGCGTGCCGAAGAAGCTATATGTCTACGCCTCGCAATTCCCCGAGCATTTCGCCGACGCCGCCGGCTATGGCTGGACGGTGCCTGAGGCGCGTTTCGACTGGCAAAAGCTGGTCGCCAACAAGGACCGGGAAATCAGCCGGCTGGAGGCCATCTACAAGAAGAACGTGCAGGGCGCCGGCGGCGAGGTCTTTCATTCGCGCGCCACCCTGGTCGATCCGCATGTGGTGCATCTTCTCGGTGAGGATCGCACCGTTACCGCCGACCAAATCCTGATCGCTACCGGCGGGCGCCCGGCGCCGCATCCGGCATTGCCCGGCCATGAGCACTGCATCTTTTCCAACGAAGCCTTCGATCTAAAGGAGTTGCCGAAGGCAATCATGATCGAGGGCGGCGGCTATATCGCCGTCGAATTCGCCAATATCTTTCACGGCCTTGGCGTCGACACCACGCTGGTCTACCGCGGCAAGGAGATCCTCAGCCGCTTCGACATGGACCTCAGACGCTTGCTGCACGACACGATGGAAAAGAAGGGGATAAAAATCCTCTGCCACGCCGTGTCCGAGTGGGTCAGGAAGCGCCCTGACGGCCGGCTCGACGCCCTTGTCACCGGCGGCACGGTGCTGACGGTCGACCAGGTCATGCTCGCCATCGGCCGCGTTCCCAATACCGAGAACATGGGCCTGGAAGGCGTCGGCATCGAGATGACCAAAACCGGGGCAATCCACGTCGACGAATACTCCCGCACGAACATCGACAACATCTGGGCGATCGGTGACGTCACCCACCGCGTGCAATTGACGCCGGTGGCAATCCACGAGGCGATGTGCTTCGTCGAGACCGCCTTCAAGGACAATCCGACGGCGCCCGACCATGACACGATCGCTACCGCAGTCTTTTCGCAGCCCGAGATCGGCACGGTCGGCCTGTCGGAGGATGAGGCGGCAAAACGCTTCTCGGATCTCGAAATCTACCGCGCCACCTTCCGGCCGATGCGGCACACACTTTCCGGCCGCGATGAAAAGATGCTGATGAAGCTGGTCGTCGACGGCGCCTCGAAAAAGGTCCTCGGCGCCCACATCCTCGGGCCGGATGCCGGCGAAATGGCGCAGCTTCTCGGCATACCGCTGAAGGCGGGGCTGACCAAGGATGATTTCGATCGTACCATGGCGGTGCATCCGACCGCGGCGGAAGAACTCGTCACCATGTACAAGCCGACTTACCGGGTGAGAGATGGTGAGCGCGTCTGACGCGACGAGAACCCATCGCGGCAACGAGATTGCCGCGATGGAGGTGCGTGAGTTTTTTACAGCAGCGTTCCGCGCAGGATTACCAGCGCAACCGAAAAATAAATCACCAGCCCGGTGACGTCGACCAGCGTGGCGACGAACGGAGCCGATGCGCTGGCCGGGTCGAAGCCGATGCGCTTCAGGGCGAACGGCAGCATCGATCCAGACAGCGAGCCGAAGGTGACGATGCCAACCAGCGTGGCGCCGATCGTCATTGCGATCAGCGGCCAATGGGGGCCGTAGTCGTAGAAGCCGAGATACTGCCAGAGCGCGATGCGGCAGACGCCGACCACGCCAAGGATCGAGCCAAGCACCAGGCCGGTGGGCAGCTCGCGCAATGCAACCCGCCACCAGTCGCCGAGGCCGATTTCGCGCAGCGCCAGCGCCCGGATGACGAGCGAGGTCGCCTGCGAGCCGGAATTGCCGCCGGAGCTCATGATCAATGGAATGAACAGGGTCAGCACGATCGCCTTTTCCAGCTCGCCCTCGTAGCTCTGCATCGCGTTGGCGGTCAGCATCTCGCTGATAAACAGCGCGCACAGCCAGCCGGCGCGTTTCTGGATCATCGCCAGAAAGCCCATCTTCATATAGGGCTCGTCGAGAGCCTCCATGCCGCCGAAACGATGCACGTCCTCGGTCGTTTCCGAGATCATCGTGTCGATGATGTCGTCGATGGTGACGATGCCGAGGAGCTTGCCGTTGTCCACGACCGGAACGGCGAGCAGATCATATTTCGAGATCAATTGAGCAACCTTTTCACTATCGGTCAGCGGTGAAACGGTGATAGGCGCACGATCCGGCGCTATTGCCATGATCAGCTCGTCGGGCTCGCCAGCGATCAGTCGACGCAGGCTGGTCGAGCGCAACAGGACATGCGTTTGTGGATCGACGATGTAGATCGCGTAGACGGTTTCGCGCGTCCGCTCCACCTTGCGGATATAATCCAGCGTGCGGGCCACGCTCCAGTCCGGCGGCACGCTGACATATTCGGTCGTCATGAGCGAGGCGGCGCTGCCCTCGGGATAGCCGAGAATGGCAAGCAGCGTCGCGCGCAGCGGTGGCGCTAGGCCACCAAGCAGTTCGGAACGAGCCGGCTCGTTCAGATCGCGCAGTATGTCGGCGGCGCGGTCGACCGACATGGCGGCAAGCAGTCTGCCTGCCTTGATGCGGGGCAGCGCCTCGACCAGTTCGGATGCGCCGTTGAGCTTCGGCTGGTCGAAGATCTCGACCAGCCGCTCGAACGGCACTTCGCAAAGCAGCTCCGATGCCGTCTCACGGGGCTCCTGGTTCAAGGCCTCGACGATATCGGCGATGTGTTCGTTGGCAAGTACGCGGGCGATCGCGATAGCGTCGCCGCCCGCAACGGGGGAAAACTCGTTCATGGCTCACTCCTTGCCGTCCGGCAGGACGTGAGCCGGCCAGGTCACGTCAAGCTGACGGCGGTTGCGTTCGACTGTGACTGTCGCCAGGCATGGCGCGGTGACCTTTCTGCTCGCGGGTTCGGGTAGGGATCTCTGCGAGCCGGCGCAACTTAGGAGCGCGCCTTGCCGAGTCAATCGCGAGAGCGGGTTAAAACGGCGGCAGACCGATTGGATCGCGAGACTGTGATCGGGCTAGGTGGCAGGCTGGCCGGCAACGACAGTGGCGTCGCGGCTATCTCTGCTTCAGCCGGCGGGGAAAGCGCAGCCACTTGTCCTCGGCCGGCCGCGTCGGCTGCGTGAGGATGGTGGTGAGCTCGACTGGCAAGCTCGGAACCAGCGGCTTCTTGGTGGCGACGCCGTCGGCGATCGCAACCACGCTGTGGTAGAATTCGGTGCCCGCGAGCGATCTCGGCGGCGTCGCCTCATGCATGATCGAGATCACAGTTGCATCAGGGCAATTGTCCTTGATCGCCTGGTGGAAGGCGATCCGTCCATCGGGGTCGAGCGCGCCAGTGGCTTCATCGAGGAACAGCAATCCCGGCTGCTGCAGCACGATGCGGGCGACAACCAGCTTCTGTTTCTGCCCACCCGAGAGAACCTGATCCCAGATCTTTCCTTCACGTCTCTCATCGGCCAAATGCTCGATGAAATCGCCGAGGCCGGCCTTGTGCAGGGCGGATGCGACCTGCGCGTCGGCGAAATCGTGCTCGGAACCGGGCAGGCAGACCAGTTGCTTCAGTGAAACCTGCTGCAGCTTCACCTCCTGGGCGGCGTAGAAACTCCTGACCCCTTCCGGGAAGACAATCGTACCGCGCCCGTAAGGCCACAGGCCGTTGATCGCCTTGATCAGCGAGGTCTTGCCGCAACCGGATTCGCCCTTGAGGAACGTCCATTCGCCACGCCGGAAGCGCAAATTCGCGGCACTCAGGAAGGGCGTTGCGTCCTCGCCCTGATGCGCCAGTTCGAGCTTCTGGATGGTCAGGCCGAAGACCGGGTTCTGACGATCGTAGCGGAAGTCGGACCGGCCGGTCAGGCTGTAGAATTCCTGCGGATGCTGGACGTTTTCGATCGCCTGCGCCAATTCGACGACGCGCTGGCTGTTGGCGCGCAAGGTGGCGATCTCCGGCATCACATGGATGAACCACGAACAGTTGCTGATCAGCTTATTGACCTGCTCGGAGGCCGTTAAATAACCCTTGAGGTCGAGACCGTTGTGGATGAAGGGTACTAGCCCAGGCCCGTAAGCGACAATGCGGGCGCCGATGAAATTATAGATCAGCTCGAACGAGGCGTAGCCGGTATTGACGATGTTCAGTCTGGCCCAGGTACGGTCAATGTCGACATAACGCTGGCTGTGCACAGTCTTCTGCACATTCTCGCCTTGCGATGCGGCGACATGAAAACTGCGGCGCAGGAACGTGATCAACTCGCTGCGGTAATTGCCTTCGGCCTGCTGCATTCTGACGTTTAGCCACTCCAGCATTCGGCCGAGTTTCACCGCGATCCAGGTGTTGAACGGCACATAGACAGCGATTGCCAGGAGAGCAAGGACGGCGCTGCCGTAGCTGCCGAGAAACTCCAGCCCTTTCACCTCGACAGAGTTTTTCAGCAATTCGCCGCCGAGAAAGTAGAACGATGTGAAGACGCTTAGCACACCCATAGCAAGCCCGATGGCCCCGCCGGTCATGGCCTTGATGGATTCCTGCACGCGCTGGTCGATGTTGTCGGGGGCTGCGTGGCCGGAAGAACCATGCTGGGCATGGAAATGCGTATGGTTGGTGTCGAGCAGCGCCTCGTTGAAGCGGCTGTCCACCCAGCCACGCCATTTGCGATGCAATGTCTTGGAAACAAGGTTGCGAATGCCAGCAATACCCACGTCCTTGAGCACGACCAGCAGCACGAGCAAACCGGCGTTGGTCAGTATTGTCTTAAGTGGCGTGGTATTCGCGGCATCGTGGAAAAAAGCGATCGAAGTCTGCAGCTCTGCCAAGGCCACAGTAAACCAGACGTCGGCCTTGCTGGACAGCGCGGTGACCAGCGCGATCACCAGCGTCAGCGTCCAGGCTTCCTTCCAACGGTCCGAGAACCAGTAGGCCCGCATCAGCCCCCAGAAGCTGCGCATCGACGATACGGGCGTCAGGGGCGACTGCCTTGCGGCACCGCGGAGCCATTTTTCCGATATTGAATGTCGCGTTGGTCTATCGACCCGAATCACTATCCCGCCCAAACGATTTTTCTTTTGTTACGGACAGTAACACCAATTGATCATTTTCCATTAGCTTTTCTCCGGCCGCAGGTGGCTTAGCTCGCGGGCCGTTGCAGTGGAGCAACAGAATGAATGATCGCGGCGTTAGGCTGTTACGTTTCGAGGGGTGGAA
The DNA here is from genome assembly GCF_040318075.1 of Mesorhizobium sp. M1328. Lineage (NCBI taxonomy): Bacteria > Pseudomonadati > Pseudomonadota > Alphaproteobacteria > Hyphomicrobiales > Phyllobacteriaceae > Mesorhizobium > Mesorhizobium sp. M1328. Next base: position 88,296 of record NZ_JAMYLO010000017.1, read on the forward strand.
TACCAACGCCATTTCAAGTAGTTACTTGCCTGCGCCGGAGCAAGTAGAGACCTTCCCCTAGGGAAGGTCTTCACACAGCTTTGTGAACATAGAAGCGCCGCCCAGCGGTCGATCTTCACAGCCTGAACCGATCTTCAGTCCGCCTTTACGGTCAGGTCCGACCTCGTCGGCGGCCAGAACGTGACCGTATGATTCGTGGTTGAAGCCGCCTTGTCAGGACCCCGTAATCGGCCAAGCACTGACTTTGCCGTTACAGTCAGGATGCAGACCAACATCGATCAGACCGTACTTTTTTAGAGCGCGCGCAAACTGCGTTTGACAAAGATGCGCTTCGGATCGAACCTGCCGGACGCATCCAGGTTTGAACCGGGGGGAAGTTCTTCATGCTTGCACGGACATTGTTTGTGGCGATGCTCGCAACGTTCGCCTGGCTGCCGCAAACATATGCCGGCAGCCAGACCGTTCCCGCAAACGCCGAGGGACAGATCGAGTTCAACACGCCGTCCGGCAATATTGGCTGCATCTACACGCCGAAGGGCGGCACCAGCACTTACGAGCCGCAGGATGGCGGACCGGAACTGAGCTGTTCGCGCGTCGAGCCCAGCTACGTCACCATCATCCTCGGCCCGAAAGGCCCGGCGACGCTGATCAAGAATCCGGGCGAGCAAGGCTGCTGCGGCGACGTCACCAAGCTGGCGTACGGCAATAGCTGGAGCAAGGGGCCGTTTTTCTGCCAGTCATCCACCAAGGGATTGACCTGCACCGGCAAGCATGGCCATGGCTTTTTCGTCAGCAAGGCCAAGGTGACGGTGCAATAGTCCGGCTCAGTTGGCCGTTTCCAGTTCGCCGCGTGCCTTGGCCGCGGCGACCTGGCGGAGTGCATCGGCAAGCGTATCGGCGTCCTGGGCGCCCATCACCGCATATTTGCCTTCAAGCAGAAAGCACGGCACGCCCGATATGCCCATGCGCGAAGCGGTGGCGATTTCGGTGCGCACCGCCTCGACATCCGCGTCGGTCGGCAGAAGCGTTTCGACCACGGAGGCATCCATGCCGGCCTCGCGGGCCGCTTCGATCAGCACGGCATGATCGCCGAGATTGGCGCCTTCCTCGAAATTCAGCTGGAACAGCCGGCGCACCAGCCGGTTCTGAACCGCCTCGCCGGCCGTCCCGGCCCAGCGAATGAGACGGTGCGCATCCAGCGTATTGGGCGCGACCTTGATGGCGTCGAAGGCGAAGGAAATCCCTTCAGCCTCGCCCAACGGCTCGATCCGGCCATGGATTTCGCGGATGCGTTGCTCGCTGCCGAATTTCGCCACCATGTAGTCGCGGCGGTTCTTGCCTTCGGGCGGAATCGTCGGGTCGAGCTGGAAGGGCCGCCAGCGTATGTGAACGTCGATGTCGACGGCGGCAATCGCCTTGTCGAGCCGTTTCTGGCCGATAAAGCACCAGGGGCACACCACGTCGGAGACCACATCGACGGTAATCGAGTTCTCGTCGTTCATCTTGATCTCCTGTTCTGAAGAGGTCACTTCGGTTTGCGCCACCAGGTCGGCAACTGATAACCGTATATGGGCGTCTTTTGCGGATGTTCCAGATAGTTCCAATAGGCAAGCCATTGCCGGTTGTTGTGCTGCGTCGGCACCATGTAATTGCCTGAGATCAGCAGCCGATCGAGAACCCGGACAGCAGCGACATAGTCCTCCTTCGAGCGAGCTCTCAACATCGCCTCGATCGCCGCGTCCACTGCGGGGTCGGCGACACCCGCTAGGTTGAACGAGCCTTCCTTTTTTGCTGTCGACGACCCCCACCGCGCGCGTTGCTCGATACCGGGAGACAGCGAGCTGGCGCTAGAACCGATCAGCACGTCGAAATCGAGGCGCTGCTTGCGCGACTGGATCTGGTCGCCTTCGAGACTGCGGATGCTGACGCCAATTCCGAGCTTCGCCAGCGCGCGCTGGTAAATGGCGGCAAGACGCTCCTCGTCCTGTGAGGCGGTCAATATTTCGAAACCGAACGGCTTACTCTCGGGATCGAGCATCACACCGTCCTGCACGGTATAGCCTCCACTTTTCAATATCTCGAATGCCGCCTGCAGCACCGTGCGGTCCTGGCCGGAGCCGTCGGTGACGGGCGGCCTGTAGGTGCCGTCCATGACATCGGCAGGCACGCGGCCGGGGTAGGGCGCCAGCAGGGCTTTTTCCTGTTCGCTGGCCGGGTGGCCGAGCGCGGACAGCTCGGAATTCTGCCAAAAGCTCACGGTGCGCGTGTACTTGCCGGCGAACAGGTTCTTGTTGGCCCATTCGAAATCGTAGAGCATGCCGAGCGCACGCCGCACGACCGGATTGGAAAATTTCGGCAGCCGCGTGTTAAACAGGAAGCCGTTGACCACTGGCGGGATGCCGGTATCGAAGGTTTCGGCCATGACCTCGCCCCTGTGGAAAGCCGGAAAGTCGAGATCGCGCTCGCGTTTGACCGGGTCGCTGTCGTCGTCGATGGCGCAGATGCCTTTCTTGAACGCTTCCTGCTTGGCATTGGCGTTGAGGAAATATTCGATCGTGATCTGGTCGTAATTGTCGAAGCCGCGCTTGGATGGCACGTCCTTGCCCCAATAATCCGGATTGCGCTTGAACACGATGCGCTGGCCGGGCACCACTTGCGCCACCGTGTAAGGGCCGCTGCCGATCAAAGGCTTCAGCGTCGTCTTGTCGAAGGTCTCCTTGTTAAATGCGTGCTTCGGCAGGATCGGCGTCAGCGCGATGATCAATGGAGTCTCGCGGTTGGCATCGTCGTTGAAGGTGAACCGCACGCTGCGGTCGCCGGTCTTTTCGAGTTTGGCGATCATGCCCATACGGTCGCTGTAAGGCGGCCGGCCCTTCTCGGTGAAGACGTCATAGGTGAACAACACGTCTTCCGGCGTCACCGGCTCGCCATCCGACCATTTGGCCCTGGGATCGAGGTGGAATTCGATGCTCTTGCGCTCGGGATCCATGTCGGCGGTATCGGCGAGCAGGCCGTAGAGACTGAAGGCCTCGTCGTAATTGCGCTGCATCAACGGCTCGAAAACAAGATTGCCAAAGGCTTGATCCATCATGCCGCGCGCGGTGGTGCGCAGGCTTCTCAGGATGAACGGATTGAGATTGTCGAAGCTGCCGACGACGCAAGGTAATGCTGCCGCCTTTCGGCGCGTCGGGATTGACGTAGTTGAAATGAGCATAGTCGGCCGGCAGCGCCGGCTCGCCCTGCATGGCAAGCGCGTGCTTCGGTTCCGACAGGGCCGGCTGCAGGGAAAGGCCGACAAACAAGATTGCGGCGATCAGCCAAACGACAACGCGGCCCATGACCGTCTCCTTCCCGATTCGATGCGCAGCATACATGAGCCGGTCGTGCACCGGCCAACCCCTTGACCCAATCCCTCGGCTAAGATTCACGAGGGCCGGGCTGGATTCGGCATCGCTTGCAGTGTAACACGCCGTCCGAAGTCATTCTGTTGCCTCATTTCGGCAACAGGTAGCTGGACCACACGGCATGAAAAAAGCCGGTCCCGGGATCATTTGAGAGGAATGCACGACATGACGAGCCTGAACAGCAACGCGTACCGCCTGTCGGTCATGGCCGCTGGCGTGGTCGGCATTCTCGGCGCCGGGATTCCCTCTGCTTCCGCGCAGCAGCAACAGCAGATTCCGCAAGGCTGGTTCAAGGCCTGCACCAAGCAGGAAGACGTCGACATCTGCAATGTCCAGAACATCACCACCGCCGGCAACGGCCAGCTCATCACCGGCGTCAGCCTGATCGAATTGAAGGGCAAGGTGAACCGCAAGGTGTTCCAGGTGACGGTTCCGACCGGCCGTCTGGTTCCTCCCGGCATCGGCCTCCAGATCGACGGCGGCAAGGCGCAGAAGCTCGACTATGTTATCTGTTTCCCGGATCGCTGCGTGGCGGAAGTGCCGCTGACCGATCAGCTCGTCGCATCCTTCAAGAAGGGTTCGGCGCTGACGCTCACCTCAGTCAATTTCCAGAACCAGCCAAACCCGATCAAGATTGCGCTCACCGGCTTCAGCGGCGCCTTCGACGGCCCGCCGCTGCAGCAGTCGGACATCGAGGACCGGCAGAAAAAGCTCCAGGAGTTCGTCGCCAAGAACAATCAGGATTTTGCCAAGAAGCTCAAGGAAGAGCAGGAAAAGGCGAAGGCCGCCAACTGATCGACGGGTTTTCGAACCAACAAAAAGCGGGGTTCATGCCCCGCTTTTTTCGTTTGGACCGGCCGTTTGTCGGGTCCAGCCATGTCTCTAGCCTGTCCCAGCCCAGCCAGATCCCGACTAAGTCAATGTCTCAATTGGTGCTTCGGCTCGTAGCGCCCGTCCGGCTTCTTGTCGAACATTTCACCAATCTGCGGATGCCGGACCGGTTCGCCCGACCGGTCCTCGAGTAAATTCTGCTCGGACACATAGGCGATGTATTCCGTTTCGGAATTCTCGGCGAGCAGATGATAGAAAGGCTGGTCCTTGCGCGGCCGCACGTCAGCGGGGATCGCCTCGTACCATTCGTCGGTATTGGCGAATTGCGGATCGACGTCGAAAATGACGCCGCGGAACGGAAACAGCCGGTGGCGAACCACCTGTCCGATCGAGAATTTGGCTGTCTTCATCGCACTCACCACTTGAACTTCTTGAACGCCACGCATCCTGAAACACGCAAGAAAACGCTCCAAGACTTTAGACTCTTACGCACCAATCCGGCAAAGATTCGCCCAGACCTTACGGTCGACATCGTCATTATTTGGCGCAGACGCCGCGTCAATTCAATCCCGATCCCCTTGATGCCGGGTTGAGCATCGCAAGATGCGGATCAAGGGCGGTGCCCAAGATCGCTATCGCGCAGCCGCTTTTCGCAATCCGCCAAAAAACGCCGCAAAACCGCTGCCGGGTCGAAGACCCTCGCGCATGAAAAACGCCCGCAACGGCGCAAACCCCTCAAGCGCGCCCAGGCCAGCGCTGCGCACCAGCTGAGCCGGCAGCATGTCGGAAAGCAACGACATGTTCAGCAGGTTGACCGCGCTGCTGCGCGCCAGAATGTCCGGCCGCCGCTTGAAATCATAGGCTGCAAGCGCCTGGACGGCGCCCGGGTCCGAGCGGTTTCTGCTTGCGGTACCGATCAGGTCGTCGATGTCCCGGATGCCGAGATTAAGGCCTTGCGCGCCGATTGGGGGAAACACGTGGGCGGCTTCGCCGACAAGGGCTACGCGGCGCTGCGCAAACCGCCACGGGCTCACCGCTGAAAGGGGGTAGACCTGCCGGCCGGGCTCAACCGACACGCGGCCCAGCATCGATTGCATCCGCTGTTCGACCCGCGTCGAAAGCTCGGCGTCGTCGAGTGCCGCAAGGTCCCTGGCGATATCGGGCTCGAGCACCCAGACAAGACTGGACCGGTTGCCGGGCAGGGGAACCTGTGTGAACGGACCGGTCTCGGTGTGGAATTCGGTCGAGGTGAAAGCATGGTCGCTGCGGTGACCGAAATTGAGCACCAGCGCCGCCTGCGGATAGGGTCGGACCGAGGTCCGGATGCCGGCTGCCTCGCGGGCCGGCGACTGACGGCCATCGGCGGCAACCGCCAACGACGCCTCAACCTCGCTGCCGTCGGCGAGAACGGCATGGGCATGGTCGGCATCGAGGCGCCATGCCTCCACCATCGACTTTCGCCATTCGATGCCCGAATGCGCGACAGCCTCGGCTAGCGTGCGGTTGAGAACGCTGTTGGGCAAGTTCAGCCCGAATTGCTCTTCGTTGATCTCGCTGGCGCGAAAGGTCACTGTCGGGCTGCGGATCAGCCGGTTGGTGGCGTCAACGATGCGCATCACCTTGAGCGGCGCTGCGTGCTGCCTGATTCCGTCAAAGATCCCGAGCCGTTCGAACATCTTCAGGGCAGGGTTCATCAAGGCTGTCGTCCGGCCGTCGGGGCCGGCTGCCTCGGGTCCGACGAGCGTCACGGGAAAGCCCGCCTCGGCAAAGCCAAGCGCCGCGATCAGCCCCGCAGGGCCGCTGCCGGCGACCAGTATCCGTGCTGTTTCCCGATGGTCCAAATTCGGCTTCCGAATTGCGAGGTGAGGCCTGTCCGACCTGCTGGTCCATATAGGTCAGGTGATGCGGCTTGATCAACGCGGCGATTCGGCCCATTCGGTTGCCATGACCGGCCAAAAAGACGATTTCAGCCACCTCGACGGTACCGGCCGCGCGATGGCGAGCGTTGCGCGCAGCCCTCGACTGACCGTGAGCGTTGTTGCCGGCATGGGCATCGCCCTTGCCTGGCTCCTTCTCGGCGCAATGGCAGTTCGAGGGGCGGTAAGCCGGCTCCCGGGCGCCGATGTACCCGGCGACGCCGTGCTGGAATATCTGCCGCAACTGCCGTTGCCGGATTTCCTCGCGCGTTTCTTCGCCCTCTGCCTTGCGCCGGCGCCGCTTCGCGCAAGCCTAGGCGCGCAAGGCGGGGCACTCACCGCGATGTGGCTGTTGATGGCTATCGCGACCATGCTGCCCTCCGCGGCGCCGATGATCCGCACCTATTGCGAGATCGCAGATACCGCCCGGATCAAGAGGGAGCCGGTCGTCCATCCGCTGATCCTGGTCGCTGGATATTTGAGCGTCTGGCTTGGCGCCTCGGCAATGTTGGCGGCCCTGATACTCGCAGTCGATGCATTCGCGTCATCCGGGCAGATGCTCGATCCGCTGGTTGGAATTGCCGGAGCAGCCGCGCTGTCGATCGCTGGTCTCTATCAGTTCAGCTGGCTGAAGGAAGCCTGTCTGGAGAAGTGCAGAAATCCGTTCTCGGTCCTGTTCGCCAACTGGAGCGCCAGGCCCATTCGCATTTTCCAGCTCGGCATGGAGCAGGGCCTGTGGTGCCTTGGATGCTGCTGGGCGCTGATGCTGGTAATGTTTGCCGTCGGTGTGATGAACGTGTTCTGGATGGCGCTGATCGGCCTGTTCAGCCTGGTCGAAAAACAGACGGCAGGCAATCTGCCGACGCGGTTGGGCGGTGCGATACTGCTTGTCTGGGCGGCCGCGCTACTAGTAGTCTCGGCATGAGGGGGAGAATTCGATGACAGATCAAAACTGGGCAATGAAGGGAGAGCTCGTCCTCTCCTGCAATTGCACGGTTTTTTGCCCTTGCGTTCTGTCGCTCGGCAGTCATCCGCCGACCGAGGGCTATTGCCAGACCTGGGCGGGGTTCCGCATCGATGCCGGCCATTTCGGCGAGGTCGACCTGTCCGGTCTCAATCTTGGGCTGATCATGGAAATCCCCGGTTATATGAGTCGCGGCAACTGGACGGCCGGTCTGTTCATCGACAAGCGCGCTTCGGTCTACGCTGTGAAAGCACTGACCAAGATCTTCACCGGCAAGGCTGGCGGAACCACATCGCTGCTCTCCATCCTGGTCGGAAAGTTCCTCGGCGCCGAGCAGGTGCCGATCACCTACGAGACGCGTGAGAAAACGCGCATCTTCCAGATACCGAAGATCATCGATGGCGCGGTGACGCCAATCACCGGCAAGGATCGCGACAAGGATACGGTCATCAGCAATTCGGAATACTGGATTGCGCCGGAAATCATCGTCGCCAAATCCGACAAGAGCAAAATGCGGGCCTTTGGCCGCAACTGGAACTTTGCCGGCCGTTCGGCCGAAATCTGCAAGCTGGACTGGCGGGGCCCGTGAGCAAGAAGACGACGGCCAGGAAAATCGCCGACCGGATTCCGCGGCCGAAGAAGAAAGTCACATGGCCGCAGGCGCGGGCGTTCTCGGTCCATCTCTTGACCGCGTCGGGCTCATTCCTGGCGTTTCTGTCGCTAGTGGCAGCAAGCGAGCAGCGCTGGACGGCGATGTTCTGGTGGCTGGGGCTGGCGCTTTTCGTCGACGGCATCGACGGGCCGATCGCCAGGAAGCTCGACGTCAAGGAAATCCTGCCGACATGGTCGGGCGAACTGCTCGACAACATCATCGACTACGTGACCTACGTGTTGATTCCGGCCTTCGCGCTCTATCAGCGCGGCTTCATGGGCGAGCGCCTGTCGTTCCTGTCGGCGGCGATAATCGTGGTGTCGAGCGCAATCTACTATGCCGATACCGGCATGAAGACGAAGGAGAATTTCTTCAAAGGCTTTCCGGTCGTCTGGAACATGGTGGTGTTCACGCTGTTCGTCATCGAACCAGGACAATGGGTTTCCTTCGCCATGGTCGTGGTGGCCGGCATTCTCACCTTCGTGCCGATCAATTTCATCCATCCGGTGCGGGTGAAGCGGCTGCGGCCAATCAATCTCGGCATGACGCTGCTTTGGTGCGCTTTCGGCGCGCTGGCGCTGGCCCAGGCCGCACTTGCCTCCTTCTACGACCAGATCGGCGTGCTGGGCGAGCAGGTCAGCGATTTCATCAAGATCGGGATTACGGTCACCGGGCTTTACCTCGCTTGCATCGGCGCTATCATGCAGTTCTTTCCAAATCTCGGCGCCAAGCCGGACAAGAAAGCCTGATCCCAAGAGAGCCTGAAAATGTCCAAAGCGATCCGCATCCATGCCCATGGCGGCCCGGAGGTCCTGACCTATGAGGATGCCGATCCCGGGCAGCCGGGCTCGGGACAGATCCTGGTCAAGCACACCGCGATCGGTCTCAATTTCATCGACGTCTATTATCGCTCGGGCCTTTATCCGCCGCAGGGCGGATTTCCGCTGATCCCCGGCGGCGAGGCGGCCGGCGTGGTTTTGGAGGTCGGCAAAGATGTCGATTGGCTCAAGCCCGGCGATCGCGTCGCCTATGCAGTGACCACCGGTGCCTATGCCGGGCAGCGCGTGATCGCCGCCGACCGCGTGGTGAAGGTGCCCGACGGCATCAGCGACGAACAGGCCGCGGCGATGATGCTGAAAGGCATGACCGCCGAGTATCTGTTGCGCCGTACCTTCAAAGTGAAGGCCGGCGATACGATCCTGTTCCACGCGGCGGCAGGCGGTGTTGGCCTGATCCTCGGCCAATGGGCCAAGCATCTCGGCGCGACGGTGATCGGCACCGCGAGTTCAACCGACAAGATCGAGCTCGCCAAGGCGCATGGCTTCGATCACGTGATCAACTATCGCGAACAGGATTTCGTCGCCGGCGTTGCCGCTATCACCGGTGGCAAGAAATGCGACGTTGTCTACGATTCGGTCGGCAACGACACATTTCCAGCCTCGCTCGATTGCCTGCGGCCGCTCGGCACTTTCGTCAGCTTCGGTCAATCGTCTGGGCCGATCCCGCCCTTCAGCATCTCTTTGCTGGCGCAGAAGGGCTCGCTGTTCGCAACGCGGCCGACGCTGTTCGTCTACAATGCCATGCGCGACGACCTCGAGGCTTCCGCCGCCGCATTGTTCGATGTGGTGCTCAGCGGCGCCGTCAAGATCAAGATCAACCAGCGTTACGCGCTCAGCGATGCGGGCAAGGCACATTCCGATCTTGAAGGGCGCAGGACCACCGGGACAACGATACTTATCCCTTGAGCGCCCGCAGTTTCGGCCCGCCGACGCCGCCGTTCTTGCGAACTGCTCTTTACCGCTTGAGTTTCCGCTGAAATTCTTGAAGCTCTTTCAAGTCGTGAGGCGCTTACCGTAGAGAGCAGGCCGCGCATACGATGTTTGCGGGAACACAGAACATGTCTGGCAAACCAGATGGAGGCACCGTGAGTGCAGATCAGGACGGCGCAAACCTGCTGGAGGTTCGCGGCCTCACAAAGATATTCGGCACGCTGACGGCGTGCGACCATGTCGATCTCAACATCGCCAAGGGCGAGATCCATGCGTTGCTTGGCGAGAACGGCGCCGGCAAGTCGACGCTGGTGAAAATGCTGTTTGGATCGCTGGAACCTAATTCCGGCGAGATTTTCTGGAATGGCCAGGCGGTCAGGATCACCAGCCCCGGCGCTGCAAAAAAGCTCGGCATCGGCATGGTTTTCCAGCATTTTTCGCTGTTCGAAGCGCTGACGGCGGCGGAGAATATCGCGCTGTCGCTGGATGACGGCTCGCCGATCAGCACGATCGCGGCCAAGGCGAGGGCGCTCTCCTACAGTTACGGCCTGCCTCTCGATCCGCTATCGCTGGTCGGTGATCTGTCGGTCGGCGAGCGCCAGCGTATCGAAATCATCCGCTGCCTGCTGCAGACGCCACAACTCATCATCCTCGACGAGCCGACTTCGGTGCTGACGCCGCAGGAGGCCGATAAGCTGTTCGAGACGCTCGAACGGCTGCGTTCGGAAGGAAAGTCTATCCTCTACATTTCGCACCGGCTGGAAGAGGTCAAACGCATCTGCGACCGCGCCACCGTGCTGCGTCACGGCAAGGTGGTCGGCCATTGCAATCCGCGCCAGGAAACCGCGTCTTCGTTGGCGCGGATGATGGTCGGCAACGAGGTGCAGGCCGTGGTGCGGGCGCCGGCCGAGGGTATCGAGACCGCGCCGGCGCTGCTTCAAATCCGCGAACTCACCCGCAAGCCGGCGACCCCGTTCTCGATCCCGCTCAGGAACATCAATCTCGAGGTCCGCGCCGGCGAGGTGATCGGCATTGCCGGTGTCGCCGGCAACGGCCAGGGCGAATTCTTCGAGTCCGTTTCCGGCGAGGTGCTGCAGCAGGATGCCGGCTCGGTCCGCATCCGTGGCAAGGATGCCGGGGGCCTCACCATCACCGGCAGGCGCCTGATGGGCGCTGCCTTCGTCCCGGAAGAGCGGCTCGGCCATGGCGCAGCACCACGCATGAAGCTTTCGGAGAACCTGCTTCTGTCGCGCCACGCCACCGATGGCAAGATCTTTGTCGGCGCCGGTGGAATGGTCAAGGGCGATGCGATCTATACCGCTGCCCAGCGCATCATAAAGGCGATGGACGTGCGCAAGAGCGCGCCGGATCCGGAGGCTGCGGCTCTTTCGGGCGGCAATCTGCAGAAATTCATCGTCGGCCGCGAACTCGACCGCCGGCCAAGCGTCATGGTGGTCAATCAGCCGACCTGGGGCGTCGACGCGGGTGCGGCGGCCCACATCCGCCAGGCACTGATCGAACTGGCACGCAGCGGCTCGGCGGTGCTGGTGATCAGCCAGGACCTCGACGAACTGTTCGAGATTTCCGATGCGATCACGGTCATGCACAATGGCGAATTGTCGAAGCCGCTGCCGATAGCTGAAGCGACATTCGAGAAGATCGGGCTGCTGATGGGCGGCGCCGAACCCGGGCATGCCGAACATACGCTGGAGACGGCTTGATGCGCCTCGAACTTGTAAAACGCCCGCAGCGCTCGATGCTGTTTTCGGCACTCTCGCCTTTCATCGCTTTCGTTTTGACGATCATTGCCGGTGCCATCATGTTCGCGCTGCTCGGCGTCAACCCGTTGACCGCGTTCCGCATCTACTTCATCGAACCGATCAGCCAGGTCTGGCAGCTGCATGAGCTGGCTATCAAGGCCACCCCTCTGATCCTGATCGCGGTCGGACTGTCGGTCTGCTACAAGGCCAACATCTGGAACATCGGCGCCGAAGGCCAGTTCATCCTGGGCGGGATTGTCGGCTCGATCTCCCCCGTGCTGTTTCCGCAGTTCGAAGGCCCATTGGTGCTGCCGCTGATGCTTCTTTTCGGCATGGTCGGTGGGGCCGCCTATGCTGCAATCCCGGCACTGCTGAAGACGCGCTTCAACACCAACGAGATCCTGACCAGCCTGATGCTGGTCTATGTCGCCCAGCTCTTCCTCGATTGGCTGGTACGCGGGCCGTGGCGCGATCCGCAGGGCCACGGTTTCCCGCAAACCATCCAGTTCAACGACTCGGCCATACTGCCGGAACTCCTTCCGGAATCCGGCCGGGCAAACTGGGGATTTGTCTTCGCGCTGGTCGCGGCGATACTGATCTGGATCCTGATGAGCCGTATGCTGAAAGGCTTCGAGGTCCGCGTGCTCGGCTCAAGCCCGAGGGCAGGGCGCTTCGCCGGGTTTGGCCTTAACCGCATGGTCTTCTTTGCCTTCCTGCTGTCGGGCGCACTGGCCGGACTTGCCGGGATTTCGGAGGTCTCGGGCGCCATCGGGCAGTTGCAGCCGGTGATCTCGCCCGGCTACGGATTTACCGCCATCATCGTCGCATTCCTCGGCCGGCTCAATCCGCTCGGCATCGTTGCCGCCGGCCTTGTGCTGGCGCTGACCTATCTCGGCGGCGAGGCGGTGCAAAGCGCGCTCGGCATCTCCGACAAGGTGGCGCGCGTGTTCCAGGGCATGCTGTTGTTCTTCGTGCTCGGCTGCGACACGCTCATTCACTATCGCATCCGCCTGATCGGCTTTGCTGCGCCGAAACTCGAGACAGTCCCGAAGCTGGAGGAAGCTCGCTGATGGACATCACCGTCAACATCCTTTTGACCATCGCGACGGCGGCGACGCCGCTGCTGATCGCGGCGATCGGCGAACTGGTGGTCGAACGTTCCGGTGTGCTCAATCTCGGCGTCGAAGGAATGATGATCATGGGTGCGGTTGGCGGCTTCGGCACCGGCTATCTCACCGGCTCGCCGTGGATAGGGCTGTTGGCGGCAATTGCCATGGGGGCAGTGTTCTCGCTGCTGTTCGCCGTCATGACGCTGTCGCTGGCCACCAACCAGGTGGCAACCGGCCTGTCGCTGACACTGCTCGGCCTCGGTCTTTCCGGCATGATGGGGACGAATTTTGTCGGCCAGCCCGGCGAAAGGCTGCCAAACCTCGATATTCCCGGCCTGACCCCAATCCCGGTCATTGGCAGGCTGCTGTTCGGCCAGGATCCAATCTTCTACATCTCGATCGCGCTGACCGCCGCCGTGATGTGGTTCCTGTTCAAGACCCGCACCGGGCTCACGCTGCGCTCGATCGGCGACAGCCATGCATCCGCCCATGCGCTTGGCATCCACGTCATCCGCTACCGCTATCTCTCAGTGATTTTCGGCGGCGCTTGTGCCGGCCTTGCCGGCGGCCACCTGTCGCTGGTCTACACACCGCAATGGGTGGAGAACATGACCGCCGGCCGCGGCTGGATCGCGCTGGCTCTGGTCGTCTTCGCTTCCTGGCGGCCGTGGCGGGTGCTGGCCGGCGCCTATATTTTCGGCGCGGTCTGGATCGGCCAGCTTCATGCACAGGCATTCGGCATTCCGGTCCCCTCGCAACTGCTTTCTTCGCTGCCCTATCTGGCAACCATCGTGGTTCTCGTTCTAATCTCGCGCAACAAGCGTTTGACGATGATGAACACGCCGGCATCCTTGGGCCAGCCATTCGTTCCGGATCGTTGACAACAAAAAGACGGAAGCTCCAAGGCTTAACTCAGAGAGGTAACACAATGAAAAAACTGCTTATTGCCCTGATGGCGACGACGGCCGCATTGTCATTGGCGGCCTCAGCCCAGGCGGCGGACAAGCTGAAGGCCTGCTGGGTCTACACCGGCCCGATCGGCGATTTCGGCTACTCCTACCAGCACGACCAAGGCCGCCTCGAGGTGGAAAAGGCACTCGGCGACAAGGTCGAGACCGCCTATCTCGAAAACGTCTCCGAAGGCCCCGATGCCGATCGCGCCTTCGAGCGCCTGGCGCGCGAGGGATGCAAGATCATTTTCGGCACGTCCTTCGGCTTCATGGACCCGGAAGTGAAGATCGCCAAGAAATTTCCCAAGGTGATGTTCGAGCACGCCACCGGTTACAAGACGGCCGAAAATCTCGGCATCTACAATGCGCGTTTCTATGAAGGCCGCTACGTGCTTGGCCAGATCGCCGCCAAGCAATCGAAGTCGGGCGTCGCCGGCTACATCGTTTCCTTCCCGATCCCGGAAGTGGTGATGGGCATAAATTCCTTTATGCTCGGCGCACAGTCGATCAACCCGAACTTCAAGGCGAAGATCGTGTGGGTGAACTCCTGGTTCGATCCCGGCAAGGAGGCCGACGCTGCCAAAGCATTGTTCGACCAGGGCGCCGATATCATCGTCCAGCACACCGACTCGACCGCTGCCTTGCAGGTGGCTGAGGAGCGCAAGCTGCACGGCTTCGGCCAGTCCTCCGACATGATCAAGTTCGCGCCGCACGCGCAGCTGACCTCGCTGACCGACGAGTGGGGCCCGTACTACATTAGCCGGGTCCAGGCGGCGCTCGACGGCACCTGGAAGCCCGACAATGTCTGGCTCGGCATCAAGGACGGCGCCGTCAAGCTGGCGCCGTTCACCAACATGCCCGACGACGTGAAGGCGATGGCCGAGGCCACCACCAAGAAGATCGCCGACGGCTGGAACCCCTTCACCGGGCCGATCGCCAAGCAGGACGGCACACCGTGGCTGAAGGAAGGCGAGGTCGCGGACGACGGCACGCTGCTCGGCATGAATTTCTACGTGAAGGGCGTTGACGACAAGCTGCCGCAGTAAGCAGGCGAAAACAAATCGAACCAAAGGGCGCCTACGCGGCGCCCTTTTATTTTGGACTGAATGATATCAGACCGCCGAGCCGTAGAGGTCGTAAGCGTCGGCGCGGTCGATCTTGACCGTGACGATGTCGCCGGCGCGCAGTGGCCGCCGCGACTGGATATGGACCGAACCGTCGATTTCGGGCGCGTCGTATTTGGTCCGGCCCTTGGCCGAATTGCCATGCGCCTCGTCGATCAGGACCGGCAGGCGCTTGCCGATTTTCTTGGTGAGCTGCGTTGCCGAAATCTTCTGCTGGCGCTGCATGAAGCGATGCCAGCGGGCTTCCTTGATCTCCTGCGGCACTTGCTCGAGGCCGAGCCCGTTGGAGAGGGCGCCTCTGACCGGCTCGTATTTGAAACAGCCGGCGCGGTCGATCCTGGCCTCGTCCAGCCAGTCGAGCAGCATCTCGAAATCGTCATCCGTCTCGCCGGGGAAGCCGACGATGAAGGTGGAGCGGATGGCAAGGTCCGGGCAGACTTCGCGCCAGCCGCGAATGCGCTCGAGCGTCTTTTCGCCATGAGCGGGCCGGCGCATGTTCTTCAGCACCTGCGGCGAGGCGTGCTGGAACGGAATGTCGAGATAGGGAAGGATCTTGCCTTCGGCCATCAGTGGGATGACGTCTGCGACATGCGGGTAGGGATAGACATAGTGCATGCGCACCCAGACACCGAGCTTGCCCAGTTCTTCCGATAGATCGAGGAATTTCGCCCGCACTTCGCGATCGCCGAACATGCTGGCCTGGTATTTGATGTCGATGCCGTAGGCGCTGGTATCCTGCGAGATGACGAGGATCTCCTTGACCCCCGCCTTGGCCAGCTTCTCGGCTTCGCGCAACACGTCGGCGGCCGGCCGCGATACGAGGTCGCCACGCAGCGCCGGTATGATGCAGAAGGTGCAGCGGTTGTTGCAACCTTCCGAAATCTTGAGATACGCATAGTGGCGCGGCGTGAGCTTGACGCCCTGCGGCGGCAAAAGGTCGATGTAGGGATCGTGGCTCGGCGGTGCTGCCTCATGCACCGCCGCCATCACGCTCTCATAAGCTTGCGGGCCGGTGATGGCGAGGACGTTGGGATGTCTTTCACGGATGACGTCCGGCTCGGCGCCGAGGCAGCCGGTGACGATGACTTTTCCATTCTCCGAAAGTGCCGAGCCGATAGCGTTGAGCGATTCGTCGCGGGCCGAATCGAGGAAGCCACAGGTGTTGACGACGACCAGGTCGGCACCGTCGTGCTTGCGGGCGATCTCGTAGCCTTCGGCGCGCAGGCGCGTGATGATGCGCTCCGAATCCACAAGGGCTTTCGGGCATCCAAGACTGACGAAACTAACGCGAGGGGCGGACATCAAAGCTTTCCGGATTTTCAGGATTGGCGGCGCAGTATCACACTTGTCGGGGCATTGGTATGGGCAGCGGCTGCGGCGAAACGCAACCGCCAGTGTCGCCGAAGGCTCGCCGAAGCTGAAAGGCCGGCCGATGCGAATTCGAGTCGACGCGTCAGCTCACCGCACTGCTGACATGCGGCAAGACCTCCACCGCGCCACGGTAGATCATGTCGAGTGCGACATAGAAGATGATCAAAAGGCCGATATAGGCGATCCAGCGATGGCGGTGCAGGAGCTTGGCGATGAAGCTCGCGGCAAGGCCCATCAGCGCGATCGACAGGACGAGGCCTATCACCAGCACCTGGAAGTGATCGCGCGCTGCGCCGGCGACCGCCAGCACGTTGTCGAGCGACATCGACACGTCGGCGATGACGATCTGCAATGCTGCCTGACCCAAGGTCTTCTTGCGCGCCTTGCCGGCCACCATATCATCGCTGTTGATATCGGAATTGGACAACGCTTCGGTCGCCTCCACCTCGTCGGCATCGGACGTGCGCAGCTCGCGATACATCTTCCAGCACACCCACAGCAGCAAGATACCGCCGGCCAGCAGCAGGCCGACAATCTGCAGCAGGGTGACGGTGATCGCGGCAAAACCGATACGCAGCACCGTCGCCGCCACCACGCCGATGAGAATCGCTCTCTTGCGCTGCTCGACCGGCAAGCCCGCCGCGGCCAGGCCGATGACGATGGCGTTATCGCCTGCAAGCACGAGATCGATGGCGATGACCTGGAGCAGGGCAGAGAAGCCCGCGGCAGTGAAAATTTCCATCGACTGGAAGTCCCTTGCTGGTTGGCCGACCGTTCGCGTCGAATGCCTGGAGGGCCCTAACGTGTATGGTTCCCGGGCGTCAAGGGACTGGTTGGAACAAGGTCGGCAAACCGCCCGTTATTGCGGCAATATACAGAGTTTGCGACGATCGGCCCGAAACACCGGCAAAATGCGGCCACGGGTCGCGAATGCCTAGTTATAGAGATTGTATTTGGGCCAGTCGCTTTCCGGAATTTCATCACCGATCCGGTAGCGGAGCTGCAGGACTTCCATATGGTCCGGCGCTGTCTCGCATTTGAATTTCAGCCGGTACCATTGTCCTTTGCTACGAAACGCAGCACCCGGGCTCTTGATCGCATCGGCGCCCATTTCGGGCGTCGCAAAAGCGTAGGCGACGACACGATCGGCTTTGTATTTGTGGTCGTCGCGGGTAATCCGGTCGAGAATTTCGGCGTCGCATCGCTGCTCCAGCCGGGTTTGCGGATCGAGTTTCAGCAGGCCGGCGCGCAATGCGCTGTCCATCGCGCTGGCCGGCCAAGCCAGTATCATCCATGCGAGAACCGCAGAAAATAGTTTATTCATAGGCGGGAGAAGCATCATATTCGGGCGGAGAAATCAACCCGACGAAGCGCCAGCCGCCGGTCTGTCCGTGCTTGGCGCGGCGGGTGACAGTTTTCGCTTTGCGGCAGGTTGTTGATACCGTGAAAGAAGTGTTCGGTCGTTGAGCACCGCCACTCCGAATGATGGCGGGCACCGCTCGCCATCATCCATGCATTCGATAGTATTCATTCCCGATTGGGGATCAGGAGCGGCTACTTCATTCCGGCCAGTGCATTCACGTCGCCGCAGAACTCCGCGTAAGGCTTGCTCTGGGCCGCATCTTGGCATTCTCTCATCATCATGTTGCGCTGGGCTTTCGGCATGACCATGAAGACAACCTTGAATTCCGGCATCGGCTTCAGCGTTTTCATGCTGCTGTCGGTGTAGAATGGCCGGATGTTGTCGACCACATCGAGTGCGCCGGCGAATGCGGTGGCGCCCATGGCGGGCGGTGGTCCGCCTTGCGCCCGGAAACTCGACGTCGTGCGCGCAGGAACGAAGAAATTGGCTTCAAAATGGCGGAGGGAGTGGGATTCGAACCCACGGTGGGCTTGCACCCACGCCGGTTTTCAAGACCGGTGCCTTAAACCGCTCGGCCATCCCTCCAAGGTGATTTTTCAATCACTTAGGATATCGCGAGAGGAGCGGGTTCGAGCAATCGGTACCGGATTGGCACCAGGACGTTCCCCGACCGGTTCGCGCTTCATTCCTCTAAAGCCGCATTCAACACCAAGTCAACCGTGGCGGCCGCAGCTTTCGGCGCGATCCAGGACGGTGAGCAGCGTCATGGCGAGCTGTGTTTGTGCTGGGTGTGGAAAATCGTTTTTAAAACCCGCACGGACTATTAATCGTTGCGCGCTGATATGTTGGGCGCATTAGGCACATGTAAGTAAAATCGTATTCTGGAGTTGATTTTGGCCGTACTTGGCGCTCTCCCGCCCGGTCTCCGCTGTAGACCAATCCGCGAAACCGACTGGGAGGGGGTGGTCGATTGCCTGTGCAGAGGCTTTCCGGCGCGTAACCGGAGTTACTGGATCCAGGCTTTGACCCGTTTGTCGCAGCGGCCTGCGATTGCCGAGTTCCCACAATATGGCTTTGCTTTGGAGCATGCCGGTCGGATCGTCGGCGTTGTGCTCACCCTTTATGCTCGCTACCAAGGGTCGGAGAGCGAGGAAATCCGCTGCAATCTTTCAAGCTGGTCAGTCGATGCAGAATTCCGTCCCTATGGTGCCATGTTGGTTGCGGCGGTTCTCAAGCGGAAGGACGTGACCTACACGAACATTTCGCCGGCACAAGCGACGTTGAAAGCCAACCGGGCGCTTGGCTTTCGGCTCTTCTCCAGTGGACAATTTACCTTCTTGCCGGCTTTAAGTTCGGCGCAGCGGTCAAGTCGCGTGCTCGAAGTGCGTCCCGGTCTTCCGGAATTGGCGATGCTGCCCGAGAGTGAGAGATACATACTCTCGGAACACGTCGCGCTGGGCTGCCTGTCGTTGATCTGCATTTGCGACGGAGCAGCGTTCCCCCTGGTGTTGATGCCGCGCCGAATGTTGCACGGTGTTGTCCGGTGCCATCAGGTCATCTATTGCCGCTCGCTCGCAGATTTGAGCCGTTGCGCCGGTGCGATGGGGCGCTTTCTCTTGCGAAGCGGAATCCTGGTTTGCTTTGTCGACGCCAAGGAGCCGATTCCAGGTTTGGTGGGATGGTACCGGCCCAACAAGGGGCTGAAATACTTCAAGGGTCCCAGACCACCCGCACCTGGAGATCTGACGTTCACCGAGCTTGTGATCTTCGGTCCCTGAATCTGCGCTGGCAGCCAGGCCAAGGCAAGGGCAAAGCGCAGCAATGAATGGCGCTGCTGATCGACAAGCGATGATTTTGATGCCGATCGGCGAGACGGTCCGTGCCACAATCTCGCCCGGTTCCGACCACAATCGGTTAATACGGTGATAAACAATTCCTGCGCACAAAAAGGATTGGGGTAGGGCGTCGCCGGCGTTTCTGGAGTGGGTGCTTTGGCATCGCTGATGTTTATGCTGCGGTGCCTTCGTCGATGCTATAGGGGACAATCAAAATATGCAGACCACGGCGCGCCCGCGTCTTCGTCGCGCTTCCGCTTTCGCGCTGTTTGCCTTGTCGGCAGCCTTTCTTGCGGCATGTGCCGGGCCGCAGCAAAAGGCGATGGTCAACAAGAAACCTCGCTCCAAGGAATATTTTTCCGAAGCCGAGTATGGCGTGAAAGCCAGCCCGCGCGTGATGTTCAAGACGTCTCGGGGACGCGACCAGCTCGGCAAGCCCTATCAGGTGCGCGGCAAGTGGTATTATCCGAAGGAAGACAAACGTTACGCCAAGGTTGGTCTCGCGTCCTGGTACGGTGAGGCGTTCCACGGCCGGTTGACCGCCAACGGCGAAGTCTACGACATGGCAGATCTGACGGCGGCGCATCCGACCATGCCGCTGCCGAGTTATGCGCGTGTCACCAACGTGAAGACCGGCAGCTCGGTGATCGTGCGCGTCAACGATCGCGGACCCTACCATGATGGACGCATCATCGATGTGTCGAAGCGCGCTGCTGAAATGCTCGATTACGCCAATATCGGTACGGCCGAGGTGAAGGTCGAATATGTCGGCCGTGCGCCGCTCGAAGGCAATGACGGGCAGTATCTTATGGCTTCGTATCGTCCAGGCAACAGGGCGCCGGATCCGTCGGACGGCCTGCCCAGCGGTGTCATGGTCGCCATGAATGGGCCGTCGCCAAGCCTGCCGGTGAGCGCTGCTGCCGTGCCATTCCCCGGTCAGCTGACGAATTCCGGGCAGGGATCCGATGCAGGGCCTGCCATGGCGGTGCAAGCATCAGCGTCGGGAGACATCGTACTGCCCGACTTCGGCCCGATCGTGCCGGAGCGTCCGGAGATCAACTTGCCGGCGCAATCGCCATTCACCGTGGCGTCGCTGTCTTACGCCGACGAGCGCGGGCAGCGCGCCTCCAACGCGTTTGCCGGGCTGGATGGCACAGGCATGTCGCCCGCCGAGCTTCTTCAATCGTGGAAGCGGCAAGCTCCTCCAGCTGGGTCGCCCACAGCCTATGTCGCGGCGGGTTCGTTCGAGAATGCCGCCGAAGCCGAGCGGGTGGCGGCGCAGCTTTCCAGCTTCGGCAAGATCGAGATCCAGCGCTCCGAACTCGACGGCAAGGGCTGGTACTCGGTTAACCTCTATGCCGACGGCCGCGGCAGCCTGGACGAGATGCTGCAGGCAGCGTGGTCGCATGGTGCGCCGGACGCGCTTGCTGTACGCAACTGACCTCGGGCTGCCTGGTTTTTTCGTGCGCGATTGATCCGCCAGGCAAAAGCCTGATAGCTTCTGCCAACTTGCAAAAGCGCCGGCTCACTGGTCGAACCTGATGAAATTTTTCCACCCTTTCACCGGGCTTATGACGCTCGGCCTGCTGCTGCTCTCGCTTGTGCCGGCCTCGGCACAGCTTTTCGAGACCAAGGCCGCGCAGGCCTTCATGATCGATGCCGAAACCGGCACGGTGCTGATTTCCAAGGACGCGGACAGGTTGATCCCGCCGGCCTCGCTGGCCAAACTGATGACGATGGAGGTGGTCTTCGACGCCATCAAATCGGGGCGCATGACGCTCGACGACACCTTCGTGGTCAGCGAGAACGCCTGGCGCAAAGGCGGCGCTCCTTCGGGGACATCGACGATGTTCGCGAAACTCAAGTCGACGATCCGGCTGGAAGACCTGATCAAGGGCGTGACCGTGCAGGCGGCCAATGACGGCTGCATTGTCATCGCTGAAGGAATGGCCGGGTCCGAGGCAAACTTCGCGGCGCAGATGACCGAGCGTGCCCGCCAGATCGGCTTGCAAAAATCGACTTTCGTCAATGCCACCGGTCTGCCGGCCGATGGGCAGCAAACGAGCGTTCGCGAACTCGCGCTTCTGGCCCTGCATATCTGGCGCAACTACCCGGATTTCTACCGCTATTACGGCCAGAAGGATTTTGCCTGGAACAAGATTTCCCAGAGGAACCGCAATCCGCTGCTGGCCATGGACATAGGCGCCGACGGGCTCGCGGTCGGCGCCAGCGAGCAATCCGGCTTCGGCATCGTCGGCTCGGTCAGCCACAATGGCACAAGGGTGATCGCGGCGATGAGCGGCCTGGCAAACGACCGCGAGCGTGCTGAGGAAGCGCGAAAGCTGCTCGACTGGGGCGTTCGCTCCTTCGAGAAGACTGAAATATTCGCCAAGGACGAAGTGGTTGGCGAAGCCCAGGTCTTTGGCGGCGCCAAGTCCGGTGTCGCGCTAAAGGCAAAAGGACCGGTGCAGATCTTCCTGCCGATCACCAACCGCGACAAGCTCACCGCCAGGATCGTCTATGACGGACCGGTTGCCGCGCCGGTGGAGGAGGGGCAGCCGGTGGGTGCGCTGCGCGTCTGGATCGGCGATACGCTGAGCCAGGAAACGCCGCTGTTTGCCGCCGAGTCGATCGGTGTCGGCTCGCTGCCGCAGCGCGCGCTCGACGCCGCCAAGGAACTGGCCGTCGGCTGGCTGCGTTAGCACCGTCGCGGTGGACCTTTTTTCCCGCGGGGACTATACGGTCCCCGAAGTATGGACAAAGGCTTTGGCGCGCGGATTTTTCATCACTTTTGAAGGCGGCGAAGGAGCAGGCAAGTCGACGCAGATCGAGCGGCTGGCAAGGAAGATGCGCGCCAAGAAATACGATGTGCTGGTGACGCGTGAGCCGGGTGGCTCGCCGGGCGCGGAGGCGGTCAGACATGTCCTGCTTTCAGGCGCAGCCGAGCCGTTCGGCCCCAAGATGGAAGCGCTGCTTTTCGCCGCCGCGCGTTCCGACCATGTCGAACAGGTCATCCGGCCGGCAGTCGAGCGCGGCTCGGTCGTGCTTTGCGACCGCTTCATCGATTCTTCGCGCGTCTACCAGGGCGTCACCGGCGGCCTCGACCCGGCATTCATGGACGCATTGGAGAAGGTCGCCATCAATGGCATGGTGCCGGACATGACACTGATCTTCGACATCGACCCCGCCGAGGGCCTGAGGCGCGCTACCGCCCGGCGGGGCAGCACTGACGGACCGGACCGCTTCGAGAAGGAAACATTGGCCATCCACCAACGTCGGCGCGAGGCGTTTCTCGCGATCGCCGCAGCTGAACCCGAACGCTGCGTCGTCGTCGATGCGTCAGCCGACCTAGATGCGGTGGAGCATGTCGTTACCGCCACGGTCTTCACGGCTCTCGAGAGGATGATGCCGGCGCAAAGAAGGCAGGCGGCGCCGGCATGATTTTCGAACGCATCGCGCCCGAACAGCACGACACGCTGGACGGAGTGCCCGAGCCATCCGAGACGCCGCGTCTTGTCGGTCACCTGCAGGCGGCCAACATGCTCGCCACTGCTTATCGCTCGGGAAAGCTACCGCACGCACTGATCTTTGCCGGACCGGTTGGCATCGGCAAGGCGACGCTGGCCTTTCACCTGGCGCATCATCTGTTGAAGCACCCGGCCTTCGAGCAGGCGCCGGAAAGCCTTGCCGTTCCAGATCCGGCTTCGTCGCTGTTTCGCCAGATCGCCACCGGGGCACATCCTTCGGCGCTGCATCTTACACGCCCCGCGAACGACAAGACCAAGAGCTTCAAGACGGTGGTCACGGTCGACGAAATCCGCAAGGTCAGCCGTTTTCTGTCGCTGACCTCGCACGACGGCAGCTACCGGGTGGTTATCGTCGATCCCGCCGACGACATGAACACCAATGCTGCCAATGCCTTGCTGAAGAATCTTGAAGAGCCACCCGCGCGCACCTTGTTCATCCTCATCGTCCATGCGCCGGGCAGTCTGCTGCCGACGATCCGGTCGCGCTGCCAGATGGTGCGGTTGGCGCCGCTCGATGCCGAGAGCTTGATGACGGTTCTGGAGGGCATCGAGCCGCCGCCACCGGAGGATCCTGCGGCGCGCGCGGCGCTGGCGCAGCGGGCAGGGGGCAGCGCGCGCAATGCGATCCTGTTGACGCAGTATGGCGGGCTTGAAATCGCCGCCACCCTCGACGCTCTGGTGATGTCCAAGAAGATAGATGTCGCAGGCGCCTACCGTCTTGCCGAGGCGGTCGCCGGCCGCGACCAGGCGATCCCGTTCGAGATATTCAATCGCCGCGCGCTTGATCTGCTGTCGGCCGGCGCCAGCCAGGCCGCGCTCGCCGGCGATCTCGCGCGGGCCAAAACGCTATCGGATACTTGGCACGAGGCTTTGAACGCTATATCTGAAACCGAGACCTACAATCTCGACAAAAAGCAGCACGCCCTGACCATGATCGACCGCCTGAATTCTGCAATGCGAATGTGACGGCCGCTGGCGTGGCTTTGAAGCCCCTGAGTATTGATTCCCAATCAATCGCAGGAACTTCGAAAGCCACCACATTGGCGTCGGATGGCAATTGCCGTTTCGATGCGATATCTCACCGCGACATCTTTCATTCAGACATTCATGACGGCTCATCCATGGCACGCGAAAAATACTACGTCACGACGCCGATTTTCTATCCGAACGGCAAGCCGCATATCGGCCATGCCTACAATGTCATCGCCAGCGACACACTGGCCCGCTTTCAGCGGCTCGATGGCAAGGACGTCTTCTTCGTCTCGGGAACCGACGAGCACGGTTTGAAGATGCAGCAGACGGCGGACGCCGAAGGCCTAACGCCGAAAGCGCTTGCCGATCGCAACTCGGCGATCTTCCGCTCGATGCTCGAAGCGACTGGTTGCTCGAACGACGTTTTCATCCGCACCACCGAAGAGCGTCATTACAAGGCCTGCCAGGCGATCTGGACGCGCATGGCTGAGAATGGCGACATCTACCTCGACCGCTACAGCGGCTGGTATTCGGTGCGGCAGGAAGCCTATTTCGACGAGGCCGAAACCAAGGTCGGTGACGACGGCGTGCGCCGCGAACCGCTCGGCTCGCCTGTCGAATGGACCGAGGAAGAGAGCTATTTCTTCCGCCTTTCCGCCTATCAGGACAGACTGCTCGCGCTCTACGAGAACAGCCCCGAATTCGTCGGACCGGCGGAGCGGCGCAATGAAATCATCAGCTTTGTCAAATCCGGCCTGAAGGATCTGTCGATCTCGCGCACCACATTCAAATGGGGCGTGCCGGTGCCCGGCGATGAGAAGCATGTGATGTATGTCTGGGTCGATGCCCTAACCAACTACATCACCGCGGCCGGTTATCCGGATCCGGCCAATGAGAGATGGTCTTTCTGGCCGGCGAACGTCCACGTCATCGGCAAGGACATCATCCGCTTCCACGCGGTCTACTGGCCGGCATTCCTGATGTCGGCCGGCATCGAATTGCCGAAGCGCGTGTTCGCGCATGGTTTTCTGTTCAACCGTGGCGAGAAAATGTCGAAGTCGGTCGGCAATGTCGTCGACCCGTTCGCGATGATCGAGCACTACGGCCTCGACCAGGTGCGCTATTTCTTCATGCGCGAAGTGCCGTTCGGCCAGGACGGCAGCTACAGCCATGAGGCAATCGTCAACCGCACCAATGCCGACCTCGCCAACGATCTCGGCAATCTGGCGCAGCGCTCGCTGTCGATGATCGCCAAGAACTGCGGCGGCGCGGTGCCTAAGCGCGGCGAATTGAGTAATGCCGACAAAGCGATCCTCGATCAGGCAGATACCGCCCTTGTCACGGCGCGCAGGACGATGGCCGACCAGGGCATCCACCTTGCTCTGGCGGCGATCTTTGGCGTGGTGGCCGAAGCCAACCGCTATTTCGCTGGGCAGGAGCCATGGGCGCTGAAGAAGACCGATCCGGCGCGCATGGAAACGGTGCTGTGGACGACCGCTGAGGTGATCCGGCGTGTCGGGTTGCTGTGCCAGCCCTTCATTCCGCAGTCGGCGGCAAAGCTGCTAGACCTTTTGGCGGTGCCGGCCAGCAGCCGTAATTTCGAGCATGTCGCGGAAGGCCATGCGCTGGTATCCGGCACGGCGCTGCCGGCGCCGGAACCGGTATTTCCACGTTATGTCGAGCAAACGGATACAAGCGCCTGATGCTGGTCGACAGTCACTGCCATCTCGACTTTCCGGATTTCGCCGAAGAGCGGGCGGCCATCGTCGCCCGCGCCCTTACGGCCGGCATCGGCCGAATGGTGACGATCTCGACGAGAGTGAAGCGATTTAGCCAAGTGCTTGAGATTGCCGAGACTTTCGATGAGGTCTATTGCTCGGTGGGCACCCATCCGCACAATGCGGCTGAAGAGCTTGATGTGACTGTCGATGACCTGGTGCGGCTGTCCGCTCATCGAAAAGTGGTGGCGATCGGCGAGGCCGGGCTCGATTATTTCTACGATCATGCGCCGCGCGATGCACAGGCACAGGGATTTCGCACACACATCGCCGCGGCGCGCGTGACCGGTCTGCCGCTGGTCATCCATTCGCGCGACGCCGACGATGACATGGCTGATATCCTCGAAGAAGAAACAGGGAAGGGCGCCTTCCCCTTCATCCTGCACTGTTTTTCGTCCGGACGCAGGCTGGCCGAGATCGGTGTGGCGCTCGGCGGCTACGTTTCCTTTTCCGGCATCCTGACCTTCAAGAACTCCGCCGAGTTGCGCGCCGTCGCCGCCGATGTGCCGCGCGACCGTCTGCTGGTCGAAACCGACGCGCCATACCTTGCGCCGATACCGTTTCGCGGCAAGCGCAATGAGCCTGCCTACGTCGCGCATACAGCCAAGATACTGGCCGAGACGATCGGCGTCCGCGAGGCCGAGATCGCTGGTATCACCACGGATAATTTCTTCCGGCTATTCAGGAAAATGCCGCGCCCGAGCGCGCCGGGCGCCTGACGCATGAGCGACCGGTTGCGTCTTACCGTCCTCGGCTGCGGCTCATCGCCGGGCACGCCACGCATCACCGGCGACTGGGGCAATTGCGATCCCGCGAACCCCCGGAACCGGCGCACGCGCACCGCAGCGCTTGTCGAGCGGATCGCGGCGAATGGCGCCCGGACCACGGTCGTCATCGACACCGGCCCGGATTTCCGCGAGCAGATGCTGCTGGCATCGGTCAAGCGCATCGATGCGGTGGTCTATACACATCCGCATGCCGACCATATCCACGGTATAGACGATTTGCGCGGCTTCGTGCTCGAGCAGCGCCACCGGATCGACATCCATGCCGATCAGGCCACCATGCTGCGCCTACGCGAGGCGTTCCGCTACTGTTTCGAAACACCGAAAGGCAGTTCGTATCCGCCGATCGTCGACGCCCATATCATCGACCACCACAGGCCGGTGGTGATCGAAGGCGAGGGCGGCGCCCTCACCCTCGAACCGCTGCTGCAGCTCCATGGCGACATCACCTCGCTGGGTTTCCGCATCGGCGGGCTGGCTTATTGCCCTGACGTCAGCGACTTTCCGGACGCGACGGCCGAGCGTTTGCGCGGGCTGGACATGCTCGTCATCGACGCGCTGCAATACACCGTCCACCCGAGCCATCTGTCGCTTGGCCAGGCGCTTGGCTGGATCGAAAGACTAGCGCCGAAGAACGCGGTGCTGACGCATATGCATGTTCCGCTCGACTACGCCACGGTAATGGCCCAGACGCCGGCCAACGTCGAGCCTGCTTATGACGGCATGACGATCGAAATCCCTTACGAATCAGCGTGAAGGACCAAGTTTTTACGGCTGGGTTCCCGGGTTGGATCTCGCGAGGTGCTATCTTCACGCCACATCCAACCGGCCACGCCAGTTCCATAATCTATCTTATGCGACTAAAGCCTATAGCATCCGTTGGCGGCGAGATCAGACCGGTCACTCTTAGACATTCGCTATAGCGCTGAGGAGGCAACGGGCATGCTAGGGTTGCGAATCATGAAGACACTCCCGCTGCTTGCAAGTCTTGCCCTCACCCTCGCGTGCGCGCTCACGGGCGCGCGAGCGCAGGACCTTGATCGTGCGCTAGGCGAGAACGACCTGGCTTTCGCCAAACGTGTTGTTGGGTTCGCCGACAATGCTGATCCGCACACCACAGCCGTGAGCTGGAACGGCCTCCAGACACTCTTTGTCGATTACCAGACCGCTGAGGACTATCCGGAACGCCCGCTCGTCGCGCTGCAACGGCTAGCTGACAACAGGTATCGTGCAATCCAGGTCACGCTCGGTGAACAAGAGGGCGACACACCGGACATAGCGCTCGGCCTCGCCAACGCCGACCACGACCCGGCAAAGGAACTGATCGTGATACTTTCCTGGGCTCAGATCCACTACGATGTCGAAGGGACGCTCTACGAAGTTCGCATCTTCGATGATCCCAAGCCGGGCCAGAAGGCGCTGACTCAATTGAAAGCGAGCCGGAAGTTCGATGCCACATGCGACTGCCATTGGCGCGATGGCACAACGAAGCGCTTCCGCTTCAAGACCATCGCGGCGGTCAAGACTGAACTGAAGCGCCTGGGCTATTAGCCGCCGGCGGGGGCTCGCTTCCCGGATGTTGCCCTCGCCACCTCGCCTATGCTGACCGGCAATCGTCACCAGCGCCAGCACCGGCACAGGCTGGGTCGCTCGTCAGAACTCCATATCACCGAAGTCACCGCCATTGTTGGAGCTGGCATCG
This sequence comes from Mesorhizobium sp. M1328, assembly GCF_040318075.1. Lineage (NCBI taxonomy): Bacteria > Pseudomonadati > Pseudomonadota > Alphaproteobacteria > Hyphomicrobiales > Phyllobacteriaceae > Mesorhizobium > Mesorhizobium sp. M1328. The sequence continues at coordinate 116,108 of NZ_JAMYLO010000017.1, forward strand.
CCTGCCTGATCGGCTTCGTCCGGCTGCGGCGTCGGCTGTTCGGCTGCCTTGGCTTCGCTGCCACCAAACATGCCGGCGATCGCGTTGCCGAGCAGCACGCCGCCCGCCACGCCCATCGCGGTCTGCGCGGCGCCGGCAAGGAACCCGCCGCCTGCCCGCTGTGGTGTGTCCTGCGGCCCTTCAGTTGCGACGGAGGCGGTGCGCCCTACCCGCGGAACCGAGCCTGAGCGCCTGCCGCCGCTGCGGCCGAAGAAGCCGCTCAGCGGTCCACCGCCGGCCGGCTGCTGCGCCTCCTCTTCCAGTTCTTCGATGCGCGCCTGAGCTGCGTTCAGGGCCTGCTCCTGCATCACAATCGTCTGGGCCATGTAATATGGCGCCCCAGGCTGCTGGGTGATCTGGTCCTGGATGAAGCGCTCTGCTTCGGCATCGCGCGGCGGCGCCTGGCGCTCGACGCTTGCCAACTTCTCGAAGAGCTGTCCGATCGCCTGTTGATCGTTTCTGTCCATGATATCCAACTCCGGTCGTGGTCCGACGTCGGCTATTCGCGCTCGCCGGAGAAGTTCAACAGCAGTTGGAAGATGTTGATGAAGTTCAGATAGAGCGAGAATGCACCGAAGACAGCGAGCTTCTGCTGTGATTCCGCACCGAAGTTTTCCGCATACTGCTCCTTGATAGTCTGGGTATCCCAGGCGGTGAGGCCGATGAAGACGGCGATGCCGATCACCGAGATCGCGAACTGGAGCGCGGTCGAGCCCAGGAAGATATTGACGATGATGGCGATCACCACGCCGATCAGGCCCATGATCAGGAACGACGAGAACTGCGTCAGGTCGCGTTTGGTCGTGTAGCCGTAAAGGCTGGTCGCGCCGAACATGGTGGCGGCGATAAAGAAGGTGCGTGCGATGCTGGTGCCGGTAAAGACTAGGAACACGGAAGCCAGCGACAGGCCCATGACGGCGCAGAATGCCCAAAACATCGCCTGGGCGCCGGCTGCCGACATCGTCTGCATCCGAAACGAGAACAAGAGCACAAAGGCCAGCGGGGCAAGCATCACCACCCATTTCAGTGGGGTGGAGAAGATCGGCACGTAAAGGGCGGGCGTGGAAGCCACCACGAACGCGATCACGCCCGTGACGACGAGGCCAAGGCCCATGTAGTTATAGACGCGCAGCATGTGCCGGCGCAGGCCTTCGTCGTAGACGGCTCCGGCTCGGGCCCCGATATATCCGAGATTGTTCATGTGGTTCTCCTTCTTGAAGGTCGATCAGTAAAGCGTTTTGGCGAGCGCTTCGGCCGTGCGATCGAGACCGCCGACATCGCTGCGTCCGACGACCGCGTAGGCGACCTCGCCGATCTGGAAATAGGCCGAGGAAACTTCGCCCGAGAGAACGACAGTCGGTTTGACGACATCGAATGTTCCGGGTCGGATGGCGAACAGCGAGACCAGCCCCATCTCTTTTGTCTCGACGGCCATCTCGACGCTCGGGCCGAATTGCGATGGATAGATCTGCACGTCACGGACCGTCCAGTCCGCTGGCAGCGATGGCATCACGATCGCAGTCGCGGCGCGGATTTCGTCGGCGTTGTAGCCGGGTGCTTCGGGTTGCGACGACATCGCCTCGCGCACGAGCGTCGTGCGGTGCGCCCGGACCGCGTCCTCCACATAGGCCGGCGGATGGGTCGAAGCGACGACTTCCGTCACCGATATCGGTCCGATGAGCCCGTTCGCAAGCCAGCCGGCAGCGACGAAGACGGCGACTGCCGCCGCTCTCTGCAAAGCACCAAGGACGCGGCCGCGCGCCAATCCCCGTTCCAGCCGCCGTGCGGCATCGGCCGTCGCGGGCCGCGCCATGCCTTTCGATCCGGCAAGCGCCACGCGCAATTCGTCACGCATCCGTAAGTCGGACATCACCCGCGCGGCCGCTTCCGGGCGGGCCGAAAGGAACGCCTCGACCTCGATGCGACGAGCCACGTCCAGCTGATCGTCGACATAGGCGTCGAGATCGGTGTCGGTCACGGGATCGCGCAGTTGGTTCATCATCGACCTCCGACGATCTTCAGATGGCCTTTCGCGCGTGCCGGCACCGCGTCCTCCATCTCGCGCAGGGCCGCACGCGCCCTGCCGATGCGCGAGATCAGCGTCCCCAGCGGCACGCCGCTGACCTCGGCAGCCTCGCTGTAGCTAAGTCCCTCGATGGCGACGAGATGCAGCGCGCAACGTTGCTCTTCCGGCAATCTGAAAAAAGCGTCGCGCACCTGCGCCAGACGGACCGAATGTTCCTGCGGAGCCCGGACATTCGCCTCGGCGAGATAGCCGGCCTGTTCGATGCGCATTGCTTCCGATTTGCGGGATCGCAATCCGTCGATGAACGCGTTGTGGACGATCGACAGCAGCCATACGCGAAGGTTTCCGCCGGAGCGGAAGCTGCCGCGTCGCTCATAGGCACGCACCAGCGCATCATGCACCAGATCCTCTGCATCGGCGCTGTCGCGTGTCAGCGAGCGTGTATAGCGGCGCAGCGAACCGAGCTGTCCCAGAATATCGAAGCGTGGCATCGGCCGTTTCATGTCCTGTTTACGGAGCAGGTCGTGATTTTAATCCCGCTTTCCCCGAATTTATCTTGGGCGGCTCGCCGCGCTCTCTCCTGGGAGATATCGCGCCTGCCCTCGCGCGGCAGATAGTATTGGCCGCCCTCGAGGCAAACCCGACGCCGAGTTGGCGCATATGAAACTGCTGGCAAAGCACGGCTGGTTTGCGTATCACTCCGCCGCCAACGGAACCTTATCGATGTTCGAAAATCTCCAGCCCGCGCCTGCCGACAAGATCCTTGCCTTGATCGGCCTCTATCGCGCTGATCCGCGTCCCGACAAGGTCGATCTTGGGGTGGGCGTCTACAAGGATCGCGAGGGCAAGACGCCGGTGATGCGCGCGGTGCGCGAAGCCGAAAAGCGGCTGCTGCAAGGCCAGGATACCAAGACCTATCTCGGCCTTGCCGGCGATACCGCCTTCAACGCGGCGATGGCCAGGTTGGTGTTCGGCCCAACCGCCGACATGACGCGCATTCGTGCGGCGCAAGCCCCCGGCGGCTCCGGCGCGCTGCGGCTGGTGGCAGAGCTGCTGAAAAGGACCCGCCCCGACGCGACGGTCTGGCTGTCGGATCCGACCTGGCCGAACCACATGCCGGTGTTGCGCGCCGCTGGCCTGCAGATACGCGAATATCCCTATTTCGACGCTGCTTCTGGTGCGGTTCGCTTCGACGACATGCTGAATGCATTGAGAGCCGCGAATCCTGGCGACGTCGTATTGTTGCATGGCTGTTGCCATAACCCGACAGGCGCCAATCTAGACATCTCGCAATGGGCTGCCATTGCAGATCTTGTCGTTGAGCGCGGCCTGCTGCCCTTTGTCGACATCGCCTATCAGGGCTTTGGCGAGGGGCTTGATGCGGATGCCGCCGGCTTGCGCATGCTAGCGGCAAAAGTTCCGGAAATGGTGGTTGCCTCGAGCTGCTCGAAGAACTTTGCCGTCTATCGCGACCGCGTCGGTGCAGCGCTGATCATGGCGAAAGACGGCGCGCAGGCGGATTTGGCGATGGGCCAGATGCTGTCGGCGGCGCGCGCCATGTATTCGATGCCGCCGGACCACGGCGCGGCGGCGGTGCGCATCGTGCTTGAAGACCCCGCATTGCGTTCCGACTGGGAGGCAGAGCTTGAAGAGATGCGGCTGCGCATGCTGCGGCTGCGCGTCCAGTTCGCCGAGGCGCTGCGGCGGCAGTCCAACTCCGACCGTTTCGATTTCGTCGCCAGCCATCGCGGCATGTTTTCCCGGCTTGGCCTGTCGGAAGCGCAAGTCGAGCGGCTGCGCGCCGAGCATGGCATCTACATGGTCGGCGACAGCCGCATCAACGTTGCGGGCCTGCCCGAGGACAGCATGGATGCGCTCGCCAAGGCGATCGTCTCCGTGCTCGACTGACACTTTTGCTAACTAGGATCTTTTTTCGGAAACCGGCTTCCACTTTCGTATCATGGTCTGGCCGCCCATCTGTGGACAAGGCGCCCTCACCGGCTGAAGCCGTTGGCCGCACAGCCGTGTACAGGATAGCGTTCGCCTGATGAAACCCTCGAAAGACATTTCCCGGCTGATCGAGATCATGGCCGCGCTACGAGCACCGGAAACCGGCTGCCCGTGGGATATCGAGCAGGATTTTTCGACAATCGCGCCATACACGATCGAGGAAGCCTACGAAGTGGCGGACGCCATCGCGCGCGGCGACCTGGACGATCTGCGCGATGAACTCGGCGATCTCCTGCTGCAAGTGGTCTACCACGCGCAAATGGCCGAGGAGGCCGGCGAATTTTCATTCGGTGACGTGGTCAAGGCCATCACCACAAAAATGATCCGCCGCCACCCGCATGTTTTCGGCGACGAAAAGGCGCGCAGCGCCGGCATGGCCAAGGGCATGTGGGAAAAGATCAAGGCAGAGGAAAAGGCGGAGAAGCGCAGTGCGCGCCTCGCCCGTGGGCTCGACCCGGAAGACCATGGCAAGGGCTTTCTCGACAGCGTGCCGGTCGCCCTACCCGCGCTGACCCGGGCGCTCAAACTGCAGGAAAAGGCCGCCCGCGTCGGCTTCGACTGGAGCGAGGCGGCACCGATCCTGGAAAAGATTGAGGAGGAGATCGGCGAGTTGCGCGAAGCGCTGGCCAACGGCGACAGCGCGCCGATCAAGGACGAGTTCGGCGACATGCTGTTTGCGGTCGTCAATCTCGGCCGGCACCTCAAAATTGATTCCGAAGCGGCACTCAGCGGCACCAACGAAAAATTCCGGTCGCGCTTCCACTATGTCGAGCAGGCGCTGCAAGCGTCGGGAAACAGCCTCGAAGAGGCGACGCTGGACGAGATGGAAGCGCTCTGGCAGCAGGCAAAAAGCGCGAAGTAAACGCCCCTACCCGTTGTTTTGACGACGCAATCGGCTTTCAATCTCTTGCCGAGCGCTGTGCGTGGCCTTGAGCGCGATGGTCACGCTGCCATCCTCATTGTCATCACGCGAGACGATGTCGCCGTTGCGGTAAAGCCAGTCGACGACGCCGAGTTGGTCGGGCTTGAGCGTGACAGTGAACGTCTCCAGTTCGCCCGACATCATCGTCTCGATGATCGCCTTCAGCGCATCGATGCCCTCGCCGGTTACCGCCGATATGGCGATCGGCGGTGCCTTCTTGCCGTCAGCACCATCGGCAAGCAGCCGCGCCTGGTTGCCTTCGTCGAGCCGGTCGATCTTGTTCCACACTTCGATGACGCGCTTGCTGTCGCGGGCATCGACGCCGAGATCGGCAAGGATGCGCTCGACATCTTCGGCCTGCGCGGCCGTATCGGGATCGGAGATGTCGCGCAGGTGAATGACGAGGTCTGCCTCGACCACTTCCTCCAGCGTCGCCCTGAAGGCCGCGACCAGATGCGTTGGCAGGTCGGAAATGAAGCCGACCGTGTCGGAAAGGATGATCGGCGTTCCGTGCAGCAGGCGCACGCGGCGCAGCGTCGGGTCGAGCGTGGCAAACAGCATGTCTTCCGCCAGCACCCCTGCTCCGGTCAGCCGGTTGAACAGCGTCGACTTGCCGGCGTTGGTGTAGCCGACGATCGCCACCACCGGAAACGGCACCTTCTTGCGCTTGGCGCGGTGCAGGTCGCGGGTGCGGCGCACGGTTTCGAGCTCGTGCTTCAGCTTGGTGATCTTGTCCTGCAGCACACGCCGATCCGACTCGATCTGGGTCTCGCCAGGGCCGCCGAGAAAACCGGCGCCGCCGCGCTGGCGCTCGAGGTGGGTCCAGCTCCGCACAAGGCGGCCCTTCTGGTAGTTGAGATGGGCAAGGTCGACCTGCAGCGTGCCTTCCTTGGTGCGGGCGCGCTCGCCGAAAATCTCCAGGATCAGCCCGGTGCGGTCGAGCACCTTGGCGTTCAACTCTTTTTCGAGGTTGCGCTGCTGTACCGGGGTCAGCGGATGATCGACAATGACCACTTCCGCGTGGCCCTCTTTGACGATCTCGGCGAACTCCGCGACCTTGCCGCTGCCGAGCAAGGTCGCCGGACGTGGATCGTTGACGGTCACCACCGCCGTGTGGACCAGGTCAAGGTCGATGGCGCTGGCGAGGCCGACCGCCTCGTCGCGACGGGCCTCGGCAGAACGGGTCAGGCGCGGGCGATTGGTATCGTCGTCGCCACGCGGCTGCCGGGTAAGCACCGGCACGATGACCACCGCCCGGGTCGGACCGTTGGCCTCTGTCCCGGTCTGGTGTGCTGGTTTTCCGCGAACGCTGCGGTCCGCGTCTTTCTCGCGTGCCAATCAGGCGCCCTGGCTTTCCTCACCATCGAACATCTGAACCGGCTGGCTCGGCATGATCGTGGAAATAGCGTGCTTGTAGACAAGCTGGGAATGGCCGTCGCGACGCAGCAGAACGCAGAAATTGTCGAACGAAGTGACCACGCCGGTCAGCTTCACGCCGTTGATGAGAAAGATGGTGAGTGGGTTTTTGCTCTTGCGAACTGAATTCAGGAACAGGTCCTGAAGATTTTGCGATCGTTCCGCCATTGTTCTTGTCTTTCGCCGATCCCCTTCGGTTTGCAGGCCAATGCGCCAAATTAGCCGGCACATGTCAAGCACGCAAACACCATCTTGCCGTCAGTAACGACAAGCAGAACGAGATATATTGATGTTCATTCCATCTGTGCGGTTATCAGGCTGGACTTTTTTCCGCAACGTCAAAAAAGGCCTGCCGTAATGAAACTGTTATCGAGCCCGGGTGGCCGTTGGAGACGGGAGCGCCATCGATCGCCACCACCGGCATGGCGATCGTGGTGGCGGAGCTGATGAAAACCTCACGCGCGGCCTTGGCTTCGGCAACCGAAAAGCCGCGCTCTTCGATCTTCAGGCCGAGCTTGGCGGCGACATCGAACAGCGTCGTGCGGGTGATGCCACGCAGGATGCCGTGCTCGGCGGGGCGCGTCACCAGCACGCCGTCCCTGGTGATGATCCAGGCATTCGACGATCCACCTTCCTTGACGGTGCCGTCGACATCGACGAACCAGGCCTCCTGAGCGCCGGCTTCCTTGGCTTTCTGCTTGGCCAGCACGTTCGGCAACAGGCCGACCGACTTGATATCGACCCTATCCCAGCGGTTCTCCGGCACCGTGATAACCCGGATCCCGCTCTCGGCCCGCCTCACGGCAGCTGCAGGATCGGCTTTTTTGGCGGTCACCACCAGCGACGGCTTCGTGCCCGCCGGCGGGAAGAAAAACTCGCGGCTGGCGACACCGCGTGTCACCTGGACATAGACCAGGCCGTCGACGACATGGTTGCGGCGCACCACCTCGCGCATGACGAGCGGCAGCACGCCGCGCGTGATCGGCCAATCGATCGAGAGTTCGGTAAGTGAGCGGTTCAATCGGGCGAGATGGCGCGGCATGTCGACGATGAAGCCTCGTGCCACCTCGCAGACCTCGTAGACGCCGTCGGCGAATTGATAGCCACGGTCCTCGATGTGCACGGAAGCTTCGGCGTGAGCGACGTAGCGCCCGTTCACATAGGCAATGCGCGACATGGCTAATCCCTGGAAGAAGTCCCAGCTTTCTTATGCGATTCCAAGACGGCCGTAACGGATAATTGCGTGGGCCACGACTGGTGTGGCTATCAGACGCCCAGCGACTTCAGCTTGCGGTGCAATGCAGAGCGTTCCATGCCGATAAACTCTGCTGTCTTCGAGATGTTGCCGCCAAAACGGTTGATCTGGGCGATCAGATAGTCCTTCTCGAATTGTTCGCGCGCTTCCCGCAGCGGCAGCGCCATTATGTGCTGATCGGATTTGTTTGGAGTGCGCGGCATGACGTCGCCGATCTCGGCAGGCAGGAGATCGGCGGTGATCGGCGCATCGACATCGTCGCCGCGCGCCAGGATCATCAGCCGCTCGACATTGTTTCGCAACTGCCGAACGTTGCCCGGCCAGTTGTGCGCCTGCAATACCGCCAGCGCGTCGTCGCCGATGCGGCGCGGCTTGATGCCGGCCTGGCGAGCGATCTGCTTCATGAAATTGTCGACCAGATAAGGAATGTCCTCGCGACGCTCGGCCAGTCCCGGCACCATGACCGGAACCACGGCCAGGCGATGATAAAGGTCTTCGCGGAAACGGCCGTCGGCGATCATGGCTTCCAGGTTCTGCGAGGTCGACGAGATGATGCGCACGTCGACCTTGACCCGCTTGGTGCCCCCTACCCGCTCGAACTGCTGTTCGACCAGCACGCGCAGGATCTTGTTCTGCGTCTCGCGCGGCATGTCGGCCACTTCATCTATGTAGAGAATGCCGCGATGGGCCTCCTCCAGCGCACCGACCTTGCGTTCGACGCCATTCGATTCGGTGCCGAACAGCTCGATCTCCATACGCTCCGGGGTGATGTTGGCGGCGCTCAGCGTCACAAACGGTGCACTCTTGCGCGCCGAGAGCGCGTGGATGGCGCGCGCGGCCAGTTCCTTGCCCGAGCCGGAGGGGCCAATGATCATGACGCGGCTGTTGGTCGGCGCGACGCGCTCGATGGTCTGGCGCAATTGGCTCATTGCCGACGACATGCCGATGAGGTCGAAAGTCTCGCCGCTGCGCAGCTTGAGATCCGAAACCTCGCGTCTCAATTTGGAGGTTTCGAGCGCCCGTTCGGCAATGAGGATCAGCCTGTCGGCCTTGAATGGCTTTTCGATGAAATCATAGGCGCCGCGGCGGATGGCCGAAACTGCCGTTTCGATATTGCCGTGGCCCGAGATCATCACCACCGGCAGGTTCGGGTGCATCGTCTTGATCTCGTCCAGCAAGGCCAGGCCATCGAGCCGCGAGCCCTGCAGCCAGATGTCGAGGAAGATCAGCCTGGGTGCCCGGTCGGCGACCGCCGCCAGCGCGCTGTCGGCATCAAACGCCGTGCGTGTTTCGTGACCTTCGTCGCTCAGGATACCGGCGACGAGTTCGCGGATGTCTTCCTCGTCATCGACGATGAGAATATCAGACGCCATTACCGACCTTTTCAGTTTCTTTTTCGTGTTCCGTCTTGCCCTCGCCGCGTATCGGAACGGTGGCGGCAACCGGCAGGATGATGCTGATCATTGCGCCCCGCCCATCGTGGAAGTCCGCTGGTGCATCGTGCAATTCGAGTCGCCCGCCATGGTCCTCCACGATCTTCTTGACGATAGCGAGGCCAAGCCCGGTGCCTTTCTCGCGTGTCGTCATGTAAGGCTCGAGCAAGCGCTGCCGGTTTTCGCGGGGCAAGCCCCTGCCGTTGTCGATGACGTCGATTCGAATCGCGCCATTCTGACGCCCGGCTTGAATCCGGATTATGCCGTGCGGACGATCCTCTGCATCAAGTCCGTCGATTGCTTCGGCAGCATTCTTGATGACGTTGCCGAACGCCTGCGCCATCAGGCGGCTGTCGAACGTGCCTTTGAGCGGGTCGTTGCCGAAGACGCGCTCGAAGGTGATGTCGGCGCGGCTCACTTCGACCAAGAACGAGGCCTCGCGCAACGAATCGCGCAGATCGATTGCCTTCATTTCCGGTTTCGGCATGCGGGCGAACGCCGAGAACTCGTCGACCATGCGGCCGATGTCCTCCACTTGCCGGATGATGGTGTCGGTGCATTGATCGAAAACCTCACGGTCCTCGGTGATGACCTTGCCGTAGCGGCGCTTGATGCGCTCGGCCGAAAGCTGGATCGGCGTCAGCGGGTTCTTGATCTCGTGGGCAATGCGCCGCGCCACGTCGGCCCATGCGGAGGAACGCTGTGCCTGGACCAGATCGGTAATGTCGTCGACTGTCACGACATAGGATTTATCCTCCGAACCGTCGTCGCCGGCTTCGATCGTGATCTGCACGTTGAAGGTTCGTTCAGTGCCGGCACGATAGAAGGTGACCTGTTCGCGATAGACCGGCCTGCCCGACTTGCGGCCGATCTCGAAGACGCGGCCGACATGCGGCAGCACGGCGGAAAGGTTCTGCCCAAGCGCTGCCGTGGCGGATATGGCCAGCATCGTTTCGGCCGAACGGTTGACGATGGTGACGATGCCATATGGATCGACGCCGATGACCCCGGCGGTGACGCCGGCAAGCACCGCCTCCGAAAAGCGCCGCCGTTCATCGATCAGATCCTTGGCCGACAGGATCTCGTTGCGCTGCGATTTCAATTCCATCAGCATCTTGTTGAATGTGTCGCCGAGCGAGGCCACGTCGCCATCGGAGGGGCGGACAGGCACGGCCACGTCGAGATTGCCGGTGGCGACCTCATCGGCCGCGCCGATGAGTTGACGAATCGGCCGCACCAAGCGGTCGGCCACCGCAATGCCAGTCCAGATGGCGGACAGGATGATGATCAGCGTCAGCGACAGATAGGGAAGCGCGAAAGCCACTTGCGAGGTGCGGCGGTTGTCTTCGAGACCTCGATATTCGGCGGTGTTGGATTTGACGATCTGCCGTGCCTTGATCACCTCGGGATCGACGAGGCGGATGGTGTAGAGATAGAGGCCGTCGATCTCGCGCAGCTTGACGATGGCACCCATGATGTTGCGGGTGCGCGGTTCTATCAGCACCGGCTTGCCGTCGGCAGCGCTTGCCACGGCGCCCTCAGGCGGCTCCGGCATGGCAAAGTCCGCGTCGGTCTTGGCGCTCATGACGAAGGAACCATCGGGCTTGATGAGTGCTGCGTGCGCCAGCGAGCGTCCCACCGCCTCCTTGTTCATGAGGTCGAGGAAACCGGTACGATCGAGGCCGTAGAGCGTGCGCGAAGCGTCGAGGTCGTAAGCCATCGACAACGTCGTGCCCTGAAGATTTCGTGCGTTTTCCTGCACATAGGCGTCGGCGATCGACAACGACGAATTGACGATCGTCTTGGTGCGGATCTCGAACCAGCGGTCGAGGCCGATGTCGAGCGTGATCGACGCGATGATCGCCACCATGATCGCGGGAATGGCGGCGACCAGTGCAAACATCGCAACGATGCGCACATGCAGGCGCGACGCAGCCTTGCCGTGCCGGCGTGCCATCAGAATGCGATGCACCTCGCGGCCGACCAGCAAGATCAGAAACAGGACGAACGCCGCATTAAGCGCAATCAGCGCCAGCGTCGTCCTCGCGTCGGGCGTGATCGGCGTCGCGCCAACCAGAATGGCGAAGGAGATCGCCGCCGTCACCAGCGCACCGGCAACGGCGATCACACCGGGCAGCGCAAGCAGCCGGCGACCGTCTCGCGCGCCGGTATTGCTGAAAAGCGGTTTACTCAGTGTCGGTGCGTGCAGGGCCATGTCGCCGTCTAGAGCCAGTGATTGCGTCGGATGTATGCAACGCATTGTGGCGATTATGCAACAAGTGTGGCCGAGACGGAAATCTTTCGGTGATCGATCCCCTGGAAAGCGCTCGTAAGGGGTTCGTCTAGATCTGCCTGGAGGACTTGTAGACGTTGACGCCGAGTTCGCGAATCTTCTTGCGCAGCGTGTTGCGGTTGAGCCCCAGCAGTTCGGCAGCCTTGATCTGGTTACCGCGCGTTGCGGTCATCGAGGCGAGGACCAGCGGATATTCGACCTCGGAGAGGATTCGCTGATAGAGCCCGGCCGGCGGCAAGTCGCCGGCAAACGAGGCAAAATAGCGCTGCAGGAAATGCTCCACCGCCTGGCCGATGGAAAGGTCATCGGGAATGAGGTTGCCGCCACCTGGAACGACAGGTCTTTCGCCGGTCTTCAACTCCGCCTCGATGATCTCGGCGGAAATCTCGTCCTGCGAATACAGTGCAGCCAGCCTGCGGATGAGGTTTTCGAGTTCGCGCACGTTACCGGGCCACGGATAGCGCTTCATCAGCTCGATGCCGCCGGTGGAAATGCGCTTGGTCTGCAGGCCTTCACTGGCGCCGAGCTTGAAGAAGTGCCGGACGAGGTCCGGAATGTCCTCCGATCGCTCGCGCAGCGCCGGCAGCCTGAGCGGCACAACGTTCAAGCGGTAGAACAGATCCTCGCGGAAAAGCCCCTGATTGATCAGCGTGCGCAGGTCCTTGTTGGTGGCAGCGACGATGCGCACGTCGGTCTTGATCGGTGTGCGGCCGCCGACCGTGGTGTATTCGCCCTGCTGCAACACACGCAGCAGCCGCGTCTGCGCTTCCATCGGCATGTCGCCGATCTCGTCGAGGAAGAGCGTGCCGCCTTCGGCCTGCTCGAAACGGCCGGTGGAGCGGTTCTGCGCGCCGGTAAAGGCGCCCTTCTCGTGCCCGAACAACTCCGATTCGATCAAGTCGCGCGGGATCGCTGCCATGTTGATGGCGACGAAGGGACCGCCTCGGCGGCGGCCATATTCATGCAGCGCGCGCGCCACCAGTTCCTTACCGGTACCCGACTCTCCGCTGATCATGACCGTCAGGTCGGTCTGCATCATGCGCGCCAGCATGCGGTAGATGTCTTGCATGGCCGCCGAGCGGCCGACCAGCGGCATCGTTTCCGGCGGCTCGTCGGCCCGCGTATCGATCTTCGGCCGCCGCGGCTCGGAAAGTGCGCGGTTGACGATGTTGAGCAGCTCGGTCAGGTCGAACGGTTTCGGCAGATACTCATAGGCCCCGGTTTCGGAGGCACGAATTGCTGTCATGAACGTGTTCTGGGCACTCATGACGATGACCGGCAGTTCCGGTCGCGCCTTCTTGATGCGCGGCAGCATATCGAAGGCGTTCTCGTCAGGCATGACAACGTCGGTGATAACCAGATCGCCCTCGCCCGCCGCAACCCAGCGCCACAGCGTCGAAGCGTTGGAGGTGACACGCACGTCGTGGCCGACGCGCGAAAGCGCTTGGTTGAGGACAGTGCGGATGGCCGCATCGTCGTCGGCGACGAGAATATTGCCGCGAACGGTCATTTGCGGTCTCCTTCACCGTCGTCGTCGGTGCCAAACTGGGTTTCTTTCCACGCCGGCATCAGGATGCGGAAGGTGGTCCCGCGCGGCGTCGATTCGCATTCAATGATGCCACCATGCTCGCCGACGATCTTTGCCACCAGCGCCAGACCGAGACCGGAGCCGTTCGGCTTGGTGGTGATGAAGGGATCGAACAGGATCGGCAGGATATCCTCGGAGACACCCGAACCGTTGTCGCGTACGCAGAATTCCAATGGCAGCGACACGCGATCCTGAGTCCCGGGTACAGAAACGCGAATGCCCGGGCGGAAGGCGGTCGATAGCATGATCTCGCCCTGTGGATCGCTGCCGATCGCCTCGGCGGCATTTTTTACCAGATTGAGGAAGACCTGGATGAGCTGGTCGCGATTGGCAAAAACCGGAGGCAATGATGGATCATAATCCTCCAATATCTTGATCCGCTTGGCAAAACCGTTCTTGGCGATTGCTTTGACATGGTCGAGCACGACATGGATGTTGACAGGGTAGCGGTCGATCGGCCGCTCGTCGGAAAACACCTCCATGCGGTCGACCAGCGAGACAATGCGGTCGGTCTCGTCGGTGATCAGCCTGGTCAGTGCGCGATCCTCGTCGGACGCCGACAGCTCAAGCAGCTGCGCGGCACCACGAATGCCGGACAGCGGGTTCTTGATCTCATGGGCAAGCATCGCGGCGAGGCCGGTGACCGAGCGCGCCGCGCCGCGATGTGTCATCTGCCGGTCGATCTTGTCGGCCATTGAGCGTTCCTGGAACATCACCACGACGGAGCCTGGAAATTCCGTTACCGGCGCGACGTAGAGGTCGACTACCTTCTCGATGCCGAGACGCGGCGACGACACGTCCACCCGGTATTCGTTGACTGGCGCCCGGCGCTCGCGCACCTGGTCGACAAGCGTCAGCAGCGGACTGCCGAAAGGAATGAGCTTGTGCAGCGTGTTGCGGGCGAGCATCGTGGCACTCGAACGGAAAAAATCCTCGGCATCGGCATTGGCGAAGGTGATGAAGCCTTGCGGATCGACCATGATCACCGGCCGACGAATGGTGTTGAGCACAATATGCGCGGCGTCCGCCATATCCGTGCTCTGTGTGACGGTGGCGTTCATGCCGCACTCCGCAGGTTCGCCGCTTCGGGAGCGCTTGAGAACATGTCGCGCAGCAAGGCAATGACATGCCCAGGCTCGAAAGATGTGAGTATGGCCTTGCGCCGGTCGTCGCTTGTGGCGGCGTGGCGGTCGAGATACCAGCCGAGATGCTTGCGCGCCTGGCGCAATCCGCTTTCCACGCCATAGAGCGTCAGCATGTCTTCGTAATGGGCAATGACGTAGTCGCTCAGCGCTTGCGGGCTGTCCGGCATGCCGGATACCGGCTCTGCCCGCGCGGCCGCTACAATGCTGCCGGCAGTCCACGGCGCGCCATAGTGCGCACGGCCGATCATCACCGCGTCGGCGCCGGACTGGTCGAGGATCGACGCAGCCTCTGCCGGCGAGCCGACATCGCCATTGGCAACGACCGGGATCGAGACGGCCTGCTTGACGCGTGCGATGGCGCGCCAGTCGGCTTTGCCCTGATAGAACTGGCAACGTGTGCGGCCGTGCACCGTAACCATCTTCACCCCGGCCTGCTCGGCGCGTCGGGCCAGCATCGGGGCGTTGAGCGCACCTTCGTCCCAGCCGAGCCGCATTTTGACCGTGACCGGCACCTCGACCGCCCCGACTACCGCTTCGATCAGCGACAGCGCGTGGTCGAGGTCTCGCATCAGTGCCGAACCGGCATAGCCGCCCGTCACCTTCTTGGCCGGACAGCCCATGTTGATGTCGATGATGTCAGCACCCTCGCCGGCCGCGATTCGCGCGCCCTCGGCCATGTGCACCGCCTCGCGGCCGGCAAGCTGGACCATGTGGACAGGCAGCCCGGAATGACGGATCCGCAGGCCCGAGCCAGCCCTGCCCTTTGCAAGCTCACCGCTCGCCACCATTTCCGATACAGCCAGCCCGGCGCCATGGGCATGGGCGCGCTGCCGGAACGGCTCGTCGGTGATGCCCGACATCGGCGCGAGAAACACGCGATTGCGGATTCTCACGCCACCCACATCCAGCGGCGAAGCCAATTTGGTCACATCAGGCATGCACAAAAACCAAGCACCTTCGATTGCTGCACATTCTCTAGCCAGAACGACGGCAATGTGCAACGCGCAATGTCGTGACATTAAGGCGCATTTGGGAAAAAAAGGATCGCCGGACCGCATCAATCCTGGGTCTTCTGAAAGCGATACCACTTTTCTGGATCATGCGCTAAGCGTCTCGCCATGAGAGATGTGAGCGAAAAGCATGCTGCCGACGACAAAGTCGCCGTGGTCATCGTTGCTGCCGGCCGCGGCGCGCGCGCCGGACAGGCCAATGGGCCGAAGCAATATCAGCAGATTGGCGGCGGCGCCGTTATTGCACGCACACTCGACGCCTTTCTGACGCATCCGAAGATTGGACCTGTCGTGGTTGCTATCCATGCCGATGACGGCGCGCTTTTCCGTCGCGCCGCCGGCGCAAATGCCGACCGTGTCGTTGCTGTGACCGGTGGTACGTCACGGCAGGAGTCCGTTCGCCTTGGACTGCTGGCGTTGAGAAGCCATGCGCCGGGCCGGGTCCTGATCCATGATGCGGCTCGGCCGTTTGTCGACGCGGAACTGATAGACCGCACGATCGCCGCCATTGGCGAGCGCCAGGGAGCACTGCCTGCCTTGCCCGTTGCCGATACGCTGAAGCGCGAAACGGCCGAAGGCATGATCGGCGAAACCGTGTCCAGGGCCGGGCTTCATGCCGCACAGACACCGCAAGGCTTTCCGTTCTGGCCGATCCTGGCTGCGCACGAAAAGGCTCATCATCTGGGCAAGGCGGATTTCACCGACGATGCGGCAATCGCCGAATGGGCGCACATTCCGGTGAAGATCGTTCCCGGCTCACCGGACAATGTCAAACTGACCTGGGCACGGGATATTGCAATGGCGGATCAGCGGCTTTCCAGCGCCCCACGTTTTCCGGACATCCGAACCGGCAACGGCTACGACGTCCACGCCTTCGAGCCCGGCGACCATGTCACCCTGTGCGGCGTCGCTATCCCGCATGACAAGAAATTGTCCGGCCATTCGGATGCCGATGTCGGTCTGCACGCCTTGACCGACGCCCTGCTCGCCACCTGCGGCGCCGGTGACATCGGCACGCATTTCCCGCCCGCCGACCCGCAATGGAAAGGGGCCGCTTCACGCATCTTCGTCGAACACGCGGCCAAGCTGGTGCGAGAGCGCGGCGGCCGCATCGCCAACGCCGATATCACGCTGATCTGCGAGGCGCCGCGCGTCGGCCCTCATCGAGAGGCCATGACCGAAGCGCTTTCGGCAATGCTGCGAATTTCGCGCGACCGCATCTCTATCAAGGCGACAACCAATGAGAAGCTCGGCTTCGTCGGCCGTGAGGAAGGCATAGCGGCCATCGCGACCGCCAGCGTTGTATTTCCGGGGGATGTCCCTGAATGAGCAATAGCGATCTCGCAGATGCCCTGCTTCAAGCCTGCCAGCAGCGCGGCATCATGCTGGTGACGGCCGAGAGCTGCACCGGCGGCATGATCATCGCCGCGCTGACCGACATTGCCGGCTCTTCCGCGGTGGTCGATCGCGGCTTTGTCACCTATTCCAACAAGGCCAAGACCGAGATGCTCGGCGTCTCGACCGCTACGCTCGAGGCGCACGGCGCGGTCTCGCGAGAGATTGCCGTGGAGATGGCGGCCGGGGCCTTGGCCCATTCGCCGGCCGGGCTCGCCCTGGCGGTGACCGGCATCGCCGGACCGGGCGGCGGCTCGGCGGAAAAACCTGTCGGCCTGGTCTGGTTCGGCGTTGCCGTGGCTGGCCGGCCGGTAGTCAGCGAATGCCAGCTGTTCGCCGACAAGGGCCGGGATTTCATCCGCAGGGAGACGGTCCGGCATGCGCTTGAGCTGGGTCTGCGCGCGCTCGCTGCGGATCAGGCTGCCGATGGCGCGCCGTAGATGATTTCGGCCCGTTTCTCGAACGCCTCGGAGAACATGCGGAAGGCGCGGTCGAACATGGTTCCCATGACCGCACCCAAAATGCGGCTCTTGAACTCATAGTCGATAAAGAAGCAGACGTTGCAACCGCGGCCGTCCCCCGGGTCGAAGCGCCAGACATTGCTCAGATATTTGAACGGGCCGTCGATGTATTTGACGTCGATGGCGTTCTCGTCAGGCTTCAGCAGCACCTGCGTGGTGAAAGTCTCGCGGATCGCCTTGTAGCCAATGCTCATGTCGGCGATGAGCAGCGTGCGTCCGTTGCGTTCCTTGCGCGAGCGAACCGTCAGTGCCTCGCAAAGCGGCAGGAATTGCGGATAGGATTCGACATCGGCGACCAGAGCGAACATCTGTTCAGGCGTATGCGCGACGCGGCGATGGGCTTCGAATTGTGGCATGAAACCAGTTTGTTAGGCGGACTTCCTGAGAAACGCTTCGCGCGCCGCGCGTAGTCTGGCGAAATCGTCGCCGGCATGGTGCGACGAGCGCGTCAGCGGGCTCGACGCCACCAGCAGGAAGCCTTTGGTCTTGCCGATCGTCTCGAAGGACTTGAATTCCTCCGGCGTGACGAAGCGTATCACCGGATGGTGCTTCTTCGACGGCTGCAGGTACTGGCCGATGGTCATGAAGTCGACATTGGCCGAACGCAAATCGTCCATCAGCTGCAGGATCTCGTTCCGCTCCTCGCCGAGGCCAACCATGATGCCGGATTTGGTGAAGATCGACGGATCGAGCTCTTTGACCCGCTGCAACAGCCTGATCGAATGGAAATAGCGGGCGCCCGGCCGGACCGTCAGATAGTTCGACGGCACGGTCTCCAGATTGTGGTTGAAAACGTCGGGCTTGGCAGCCACCACAATCTCCAGCGCGCCTTCCTTGCGCAGGAAGTCGGGCGTCAGGATTTCGATCGTCGTCAGAGGCGTTGCCGCCCTGATCGCACGGATGACCTCGGCAAAGTGCTGAGCTCCGCCATCGGCGAGATCGTCACGGTCGACTGAGGTGATGACGACATGGCTTAGGCCCATTTGCTTGACGGCGTGTGCGACGCGCGCCGGCTCATCGGGATCGAGTGCGGTCGGGATGCCGGTGGCGACATTGCAGAAGGCGCAGGCCCGTGTGCAGATCTCACCCATAATCATGAAGGTGGCGTGCTTCTTTTCCCAGCACTCGCCGATATTGGGGCAGCCCGCCTCTTCGCAAACCGTTACCAGTTTGTGAGACTTAACGATTTCGCGCGTCTCGGCATAGCCTTTAGACATCGGCGCCTTGACGCGGATCCAGTCAGGCTTGCGCAGAACGTCCTGATCCGGCTTGTGCGCCTTTTCGGGATGCCGCAGGCGCGGCGCATTGGCAATCGTGTCGAGGACGGTGACCATGTGAAACCCGGCTCATTGGCAAGCGCCTGTCCGGCGCTCGCTCTACCCACGTCATCTAGGACTTTTCGGCGAAAAGAAAAAGGCCGCGATCACGCATGCCGCGGTGGCCTTTTTCGCATAGCAAGTGCCGACAGAGGTTAGCGGCGCACCAGTCGTCCAACCGCAATCAGAATGCAGGCGCCGATGAAGCCGGTGATCAGATAGGCGATCCAGCCGACACCGAAGATGCCGATGTTCAGGGCCTGCAAGATGGCGTTCAACACGATTGCGCCGACAATGCCGAGAATGATGTTCATGAGGATGCCGGTATTGCTCTTCATGACCATCTCGGCGAGCCACCCCGCCAGGCCACCGATGATGATGGCTGCTACCCAGCCCACGCCGTTCATTTCCATATGCCCTCTCCTTGTATGATGGATGATGCGTGCGAAACGAATTGCTCTGCCGTCGAGTTCCTTTGTGTCTTTCGTGTGAGACTCGCCCAACTAATTTATCATGCATTCAGCGCGCGACCATAGGCGTCGAGTACACTCTCCTTCATCATCTCCGACAGCGTCGGGTGCGGGAAGATCGTGTGCATCAGCTCTTCCTCGGTGGTCTCCAGGTTCATCGCCACGACGAAGCCCTGGATCAGTTCGGTTACTTCTGCGCCAACCATGTGGGCACCCAGCAACTGGCCGGTCTTCTTGTCGAAAATGGTCTTGACGAAGCCTTGGTCCTCGCCGAGCGCAATCGCCTTGCCGTTTGCCGCGAACTGGAAGCGGCCGACGCGGATGTCCTTGCCGTCGGCTTTCGCTTTGGCTTCCGTCAGTCCGACCGAGGCGACTTGCGGATTGCAATAGGTGCAGCCCGGGATCTTCAGCTTGTCGGTGGCATGCACGCCGGGGAAATTGGCGATCTTTTCCACGCACACCACGCCCTCGTGCTCGGCCTTGTGGGCGAGCATCGGCGGTCCGGCGACGTCACCGATGGCATAGATGCCGGGCACGTTGGTCTTGCCGTAGCCGTCGACGACGACGCAACCGCGTTCCGTCTTCACGCCGAGCGTCTCGAGGCCGAGATTCTCGATATTGCCCTGTACGCCGACGGCCGAGATCATCCGATCGGCGGTGATCTTCTCGACCTTGCCGTCCTTCATCTCGACATGCGCGGTGACCGAGTTAGTGCCCTTCTCGACCTTGGTCACCTTGGCTTCTAGGATGATCTTCATGCCTTGCTTTTCGAACTGCTTTTGCGCGAATTTCGAGACTTCGGCGTCCTCGACCGGCATCACTGCCGGCAGCAGTTCGACCACCGTCACCTCCGCGCCCATGGTGCGGTAGAAAGAGGCGAACTCGATGCCGATGGCGCCAGAGCCCATCACCAGCAGCGATTTCGGCATCTCTTTTGGCACCATCGCCTCGAAATAGGTCCAGATCAGCTTGCCGTCCGGCTCGATGCCGGGCAGCGCCCGCGGCCTGGCGCCGGTCGCCAGGATGATGTGCTTGGCGCTGTAGGTGCCCTCGCCCTTGACACCCTTGGGCGCCGGCGGCTGCGGCTCCATCGGCTTCTTCGACGATTTCGACACGACGATTTCGCCGGGTTTCGTCAGTTTGGCTTCGCCCCAGATGACGTCGACCTTGTTCTTCTTCATCAGGAAGCCGACGCCGCCGTTGAGCCGCAGCGAGACCTTTCGCGAGCGATCGACGACGGCGGCTGTGTCGACGCTGATCTTGCCATCGATCTTCAGGCCATAGTCCTTCAGATGATCCGAATAGTGCATGATCTCGGCCGAGCGCAGCAGCGCCTTGGTCGGAATGCAGCCCCAGTTGAGGCAGATGCCGCCAAGGTGCTCGCGCTCGACGATCGCCGTCTTGAAGCCGAGCTGAGCGGAGCGCACGGCCGTGACATAGCCGCCGGGGCCGGAGCCGATGATGATGACGTCGTAGTTCTCAGCCACGGCTTTCTCCTTCACAATTCCAGCATGAGGCGCACGAGCGGCGCCAGCGCGTGCCCGATGTTCCGCGTATTTTCCGCGTCGAGATGGACGCCGTCGAGCGGCGTCGTTTTGGCCACCGAGCCGGCATCGAAGAAGCCGCAGCCGGCTTCGTCGGCAAGGGCGGAATACTGCGCCGCCAATCGCAGCGAGGCCTCATCGCCGCCGGCGAACATTTCCTTGAATTCGGCATTCTCCGTGCGGCTGACTACGGGCGGTGCGACGATCAGGATCTGCGGCGCCGGCCAATCGAACGGGTAATCGTGGCCGAGCACGATATCGATCAGGCGTTGCATGCCTTGCTTGGCCGCGACCGGATTGCCGTGAATCCACGGCTTCATATCGTTGGCGCCGAGCATGATGATGATCAAATCGATCGGCGCATGCGTCGTCAGGATTGTTGGCAACAGCCTTGCGCCATTGCGGTCCGCCCCGGCCAAGTGATCGTCGAAGGCGGTGGTTCGGCCATTCAGGCCTTCGGCGATGACCTCGACGCCGCTGCCCAATGCCGCCTGCATCACGCTCGGCCAGCGATCTTCCAGCGGATGCCGGCCGAGGTTTGCCGCGTCATAGCCCCAGGTAAGCGAATCGCCGTAGCAGAGGACCGTCTTCATGTGGCTGCCCCGCCGAAACCTGGTTGCGAGCGCCCCAATCGCCAGCGCACAAAAAGCCACTGGACCAGAACCGTAGCGATGCCCGGCAGGACGAGACCGGCGACGATAGGAAGATCGCTCGACCACTGGCGGTTGCCCGGCGGCTGGGAGAAAGTCCAGCCGATCAGAGCAACTCCAATGAGCACAAAAAATGCTACCCCTATGATCGCCGTCAGTTTTGTTGCCCGTCGTGGATCCGACATGAATTGTGCGATGAAGAATGCGAGCGTCGCGAAGATGGTGACGAGAGCCGAGATCATGAATACAAGGATGTACTCCACGTCGGCATTGGTGGCGACGGCGAGCCACTGCACCACCAATCCGCCGGCCAAACCGGAAAGGAAGAAGGCAAAAAGGCTGGTGAAGAATTTCCGCACCGCCCTGTCCCCTTCTCTTAGACCAGCATGCCCATTGGATTTTCGATCATACGCTTGAAGGCGACGAGCAGCTCGGCGCCGAGCGCACCGTCGACTGCGCGGTGATCGGTCGACAGCGTTACCGACATGATTGTCGCGATCTTGATCTCGCCGTTCTTCACCACTGCGCGTTGCTCGCCGGCGCCAACCGCCAGGATCGTCGCATGCGGCGGGTTGATGACGGCAGAAAAATCCTTGACGCCGAACATGCCGAGATTGGACACCGCCGTGGTGCCGCCCTGATATTCTTCCGGTTTCAGCTTGCGGCTGCGGGCGCGGCCGGCAAGGTCCTTCATCTCGTTGGAGATGACGGACAGCGTCTTTTCGTCGGCACGCCGGATGATCGGGGTGATCAGGCCGCCGGGGATCGACACGGCAACGCCGACATCGGCGTGCTTGTGCTTGACCATGGCGTTTTCTGTCCACGACGCATTGGCATCCGGCACCGCCATCAGCGCCAGGGCCAGAGCCTTGATGACCATGTCATTGACGGAAAGCTTGTAGGCCGGCGTTTCGCCTTTCTCAGTCTTCTTCACCGGGGCGGCCGCATTGATCTGCGTGCGCAGCGCCAGAAGTGCGTCGAGCTCGCAGTCGAGCGTCAGATAGAAATGCGGAATGGTGGTCTTGGCCTCGACCAGCCGGCGCGCGATGGTCTTGCGCATATTGTCGTGCGGGACAAGCTCGTAGGAGCCTTCGGCAAATAGTTTGAGCACCTGCTCGTCCGACATCGCCTTGGGTGCCGTGGCCGCAGATGCCGGAGCGCCGGCGGGCGCCGCTTTTGCTGCTGGTGCCGTCTTGGCGCCGCCACTGGAAATTGCGGCATCGACATCGGCCTTTACCACGCGGCCGTGGGGGCCGGAGCCGGTCAGCGCCGCGACATCTATACCGGCTTCGCTGGCAATGCGCCGGGCCAGCGGCGAGGCGAAGATGCGCTCACCGTTTGCATGGCCGTTGGCGACCGGCGCCGCTTCCGCCTTAGGTAAAGCAGGCTCCTGCTTCGGCGCTTCGGGCTTTGGTGTTTCAGCTTTGGAGGCGTCCGCTTTCGGAGCCTCAGCCTTTGCCGGCGCAGCACCGTCACCGCTTTTCGCGGCGGCCGCCGCATCCTCCCCCTCGGCCGCCAGCACCGCGATCAGCGCATTGACCTTGACGCCTTCAGTGCCGGCCGGAACCACCAGCTTGGCAACCGTACCTTCGTCGACGGCTTCGACTTCCATCGTTGCCTTGTCGGTCTCGATCTCGGCAATCACGTCGCCCGGCGAAACCTTGTCGCCTTCCTTGACGAGCCACTTGGAAAGGTTGCCTTCTTCCATCGTAGGCGAAAGCGCCGGCATGGTGATGTTGATTGGCATTTTGTCCTCCCACCCTGCTCAGCGATACGTGACGGCTTTGACCGCCTCGACGACCTCGCCGACATTGGGCAGCGCCAGCTTTTCGAGGTTCGCCGCATAGGGCATCGGCACGTCCTTGCCGGCAATGGTGATGACCGGTGCGTCGAGGAAATCGAAGGCGCGCTGCGAAACCTGATTGGCGATATGGTCGCCGACCGAGTTCTGCGGAAAGCCTTCCTCGACCACCACCAGGCGATTGGTCTTTTTGACCGAGGCGATGATCGTGTCGAAGTCGAGCGGGCGGATGGTGCGCAAGTCGATGATCTCGGCGTCGATGCCCATGCCGCGCAACTCCGCCTCGGCCTTGATCGCGTAGGTCATGCCGATGCCGAACGAGACGATGGTCACGTCCTTGCCGGATTTGTGAATGCGCGCCTTGCCGATCGGCAACACGAAATCATCCATCTTCGGCACGTCGAAGGAGTGGCCGTAAAGGATTTCGTTTTCGAGGAAGATGACCGGGTTCGGGTCGCGGATCGCCGCCTTAAGCAGACCCTTGGCGTCGGCGGCGGTATAAGGCATCACCACCTTCAGGCCGGGAATATGGCTGTACCAGGCGGCATAGCATTGCGAATGCTGCGCGGCGACGCGGGCAGCCGCGCCGTTCGGGCCGCGAAAGACGATCGGGGCGCCCATCTGGCCGCCGGACATATAGAGCGTCTTGGCGGCCGAATTGATGATCTGGTCGATCGCCTGCATGGCGAAGTTGAAGGTCATGAATTCGACGATCGGCTTCAAGCCGGCCATCGCCGCGCCAACACCAACGCCGGCAAAGCCGTGCTCGGTGATTGGCGTGTCGACCACGCGCCGCGGACCGAATTCCTGCAACAGGCCTTGCGTGATCTTGTAGGCGCCCTGGTACTCGGCAACCTCCTCGCCCATGACAAAGACATCGCCGTCGCGGCGCATTTCCTCAGCCATTGCGTCGCGCAATGCTTCACGCACCGTGGTCGAGATCATTTCGGTGCCGGCCGGGATGTCCGGATCGGCGGCAATTTCCAGCTTGGGCGCGGCGGCAACAGGTGCTGCCGCTTCGCTCTTGGTCGGCGCAGCCGCGGGGGCCGGAGCGGCAGCGGGCGCTGCTGCTTGCGCCTCAACAGCCTCCTCGCCGATGCCTTCGCCTGCCTCGTCGATGTCTTCGCCATCGACGGCCAGCACAGCGATCAGTGTGTTGACCTTGACACCCTCAGTGCCGGCAGGAACCACGATCTTGGCAAGCGTGCCGTCGTCCACGGCTTCGACTTCCATCGTTGCCTTGTCGGTCTCGATCTCGGCAATGGCGTCACCGGCCGCGACCTTGTCGCCCTCTTTCTTCAACCACTTGGAAACATTACCCTCTTCCATGGTCGGCGAGAGGGCGGGCATGAGAATTTCGATCGGCATGTCCTTGCCCTCTCGTTAAAGTACGATATCGGTCCAGAGCTCGGACGGATCCGGCTCTGCGTCGTTCTGGGCAAATTCTGCGGCGTCGGCGACGACGTCGCGGACTTCCTTGTCGATGGCCTTGAGCTCGTCCTCGCTTGCCCATTTTTTGTCGAGCAGCCGCGCTTTGACCTGCTCGATCGGGTCACGTTCGGAGCGCATTTTCTGCACTTCTTCCTTGGAGCGGTATTTTGCCGGATCCGACATCGAATGGCCGCGGTAACGATAGGTCTGCATTTCGAGAATGAGCGGCCCGTTGCCGGCGCGGCACCATTCGGCGGCGAGGTCGCCGGCTGCCTTTACGGCGCGCACATCCATGCCGTCGACCTGGATGCCTGGAATCTTGAAGGAGGCGCCGCGGTGCGAAAAATCCGTTTCGGCCGACGAGCGCGAGACCGAGGTGCCCATGGCGTAGCGGTTGTTCTCGATGATGTAGATCACCGGAAGCTTCCACAGCGAGGCCATGTTGAAGCTTTCGTAGACCTGGCCCTGGTTCGCGGCGCCATCGCCGAAATAGGTCAGCGTCACATTGTTGTTGCCGCGATAGCGGTTGGCGAAGGCAATGCCGGTGCCGAGCGACACTTGCGCGCCGACGATGCCGTGGCCGCCGTAAAAATGCTTCTCCTTGGAGAACATGTGCATCGAGCCGCCCTTGCCTCTGGACAGGCCGCTACGGCGCCCGGTCAGTTCGGCCATGACGCCGCGCGGCGACAACTCCATGGCCAGCATATGACCATGGTCGCGATAGGCGGTGATCATCTGGTCGCCATCGATCAGCGCCATCTTCATGCCGGTAACGACCGCTTCCTGGCCGATGTAGAGGTGGCAGAAACCGCCGATGAAGCCCATGCCGTAAAGCTGGCCGGCCTTTTCCTCGAAGCGGCGGATGAGCAGCATGTGCCGGTAGGCGGCAAGCTCCTGGTCCTTGGTGAATTCAACAGGCTTTGGGGTGGAAAGGCCCGGCGTTTTGCCGTCTGATTTGGATTTGGCAGGCGCTTTTCTGGTGGCGGTGGCCATGCATCACTCCCTGTTGGCGTCTCTTGGCGGACAGCGAGGGAGATCAGTTCTCCCACCGATTTGAGGCAGGCTAACATGCAGGGAAGGCTTTCGCCATGCCGAAAACGCATGGCTGTCATGCATCTAAACAATTAAAATCATTGCAAATATCGCTGATTAACTGAAATCAGGTTACCTTGCGGCCGGCAGCATGATGGTGATCTCGTCGGCGTGTGACAGATTAAGCGCCTTGCGCGCCTGCTCGTCCAGCATGTCCTTCTCCAGCGTGCCCTCATGCATCAGCTGAACGCGGCGCTCTAGATCGATCCGGCGCGCCTTGACGGCATCGAGCCTGCCCTGCAATTCGGCAGTCTCAGCTTCGAGCTGATACTTGGAATAGATGCCGAACTCGCCATGATAGGCATGGAAGCCGAAATAAGTCAGGAACACCACGCAGAGCGAGGGGATGATCAGCCGGCCGGTGTTTCTTTGCTTATGCTGGCGTGTCCACATGGTCCGAATCCTCTACGCCGCCTTTGTCGCCCGATTGTGCTTAATGGACGGTTACGGATTGCTGGATTCGGAGCCAGGAAGCAAAAAAGGGCGGGAATGTCCCCGCCCTCGCCGCCACGGATTTTCTCTCGAAAATCAGCTTTTCACGATCGACTTGCCGGCATATCGCGCCTGCTTGCCGAGCTCCTCTTCGATGCGGATGAGCTGGTTGTACTTGGCCATGCGATCCGAGCGTGACAGCGAGCCCGTCTTGATCTGCCCGCAATTGGTGGCAACGGCGAGGTCGGCGATGGTCGAATCCTCGGTCTCGCCCGAGCGGTGCGACATCACCGCGGTATAGCCGGCCTTGTGCGCGGTCTCGACGGCGTCGAGCGTTTCGGTAAGCGAGCCGATCTGGTTGACCTTGACCAGAATCGAATTGGCGACACCCATGCGGATGCCGTCGCGCAGCCGCGCCGTGTTGGTGACGAACAGATCGTCACCAACCAGCTGCGTTTGCTTGCCGATGAGATCAGTCAGCATTTTCCAACCGTCCCAGTCATCCTCGGCCAGGCCGTCCTCAATGGTGATGATCGGGTAGTCGGCAGCGAGTTTGGCCAGATATTTGGCCTGCGCCTTCGGGTCGCGGGTTTTCCTCTCGCCTTCATAGACGTAGTTGCCATCCTTGAAGAATTCGGTCGCCGCGCAGTCGAGGCCTAGTGCAACCTCCTCGCCAGGCTTGAAGCCAGCCTGCTCGATCGATTCCATGATGAAGTCGAGCGCGGCCGGCGCGCTCTTCAGGTTGGGGGCAAAGCCGCCCTCGTCGCCGACATTGGTGTTGTGGCCGGCGTCCTTCAGCTTCTTTCGCAGCGTATGAAAGATCTCCGAGCCCCAGCGCACGCCGTCGCGCAGTGTCGGCGCGCCGATCGGCAGGATCATGAATTCCTGGAAATCGATCGGGTTGTCGGCATGCGCGCCGCCATTGATGATGTTCATCATAGGCACCGGCAGCACATGGGCCTTGGTACCGCCGACATAACGGTAGAGCGGTAGGCCGGCCGCTTCGGCCGCGGCCTTGGCCACCGCCAGCGACACGCCGAGGATGGCATTGGCGCCGAGCCGGCTCTTGTTGGCCGTACCATCGAGCTCGATCATGGTCTGGTCGATATGGATCTGATTCTCTGCCTCCATGCCGCCGATCGCCTCGAACAGCTCGCCGTTCACCGCCTCGACCGCTGTCAGCACGCCCTTGCCGAGATAGCGGGGGCCGCCATCGCGCAGTTCGACTGCCTCATGCGCGCCGGTCGAGGCGCCGGACGGCACCGCGGCGCGACCCATCGAGCCGTCTTCGAGCACGACGTCGACCTCGACGGTCGGATTTCCGCGGCTGTCCAGGATTTCACGCCCGACAATGTCGATGATGGCCGTCATTGCGATGTCCCCGATTGATCGATTGAAGCGTCGCGCACCTCTTAGCCAAAGCGCCGCAAAACGCAATCGGGGCAGTTGCAAATATTGCCCCGCGCCCATTGCCGCTCTTGGGATTCACGAAGCACAAAGCGCTGTCATCATTTGTCATGCGCCGCATGCCGGTTTCTGGTCTATGGCTGTTGTCGCGCGGGGCGAAACAGGAGGAGTTTCGCCATGTCCCAGTTGAGCGGTATTGTGAGTTTGTTCCTGATTGCGGCTGCGTTCCTGACGTCGTGCGACAATCAGCAACCCCCGCAGGGATCGTCGCCTTTGCCGGCCCTGCAGATTGCGCAGTAGCATCCCGCCACCCACATCGAAAGGCCCCCGATTTCCGGGGGCCTTTTTTTGATTCCAGGAGACTTAGTCAGTGCCAGTAAGGCTCGACCTTGTAGTAGTTGTATGAGGCGTCACGCGCGGCCTCGCCGTCGGCGCCGGTCAGCTCGTTGATCGAATAGGAAGGAGCGGCCATCAGCTGGTCTTTGGTGAACGGCACGACATAGCCGCCCTTGTTCTCGTCATAGTCAAGGCTCGCCCACGGAATGGCGTGGTATTTTTCGCCGATGCCGAGAAATCCGCCAAAACCGATCACGGCAAACATGATTCCGTTCGACAATTTGTCGAGCATGACGTCCTCGATGTCGCCGATATGAGTGCCTTCCGTATTGTAGACCGATGTGCCGATAACCCGCGAAGCGGCGATGGCTTCGGTGTGTCCCGTCTGGGTCGTCATGGTGTGCTCCTCGTCGTCGTTGACATTAGATTTTGACAATGAGGGCCGCGGGCTAAGGTTCCAGGCGGGTTCGAAATTCTTCAAAGTTTTCTTGGCGGCGCTGCTGTGGCGCAACTGCTGGTTCAACCCACGCTTTTGGCGATGCGATCGAACGCCATCAGCCGTTCAAGCAATGCGGGAAGATCCTTTAGCGGCACCATGTTGGGACCGTCGGAAGGCGCGTTGTCGGGGTCCTGGTGCGTCTCGATGAAGACGCCGGCGACGCCAACCGCGACGGCCGCGCGCGCCAGCGTCTCGACAAAGCGCCGGTCGCCTCCAGACGAACCGCCCTGCCCACCCGGCTGCTGCACGGAATGGGTGGCATCGAAAATCACCGGCGCGCCGATCTCGGCCATGATCGGCAGCGCCCGCATGTCGGACACCAGGGTGTTGTAGCCAAAGGATGCGCCGCGCTCGGTGACCAAGACATTGGCGTTGCCGGAGCCGATAATCTTGGCGACGACGTTCTTCATGTCCCACGGCGCGAGGAATTGGCCCTTCTTCACATTGACCACCTTGCCGGTTCTTGCAGCAGCAATCAGCAAATCGGTCTGCCGGCTAAGGAAGGCAGGAATCTGCAGGATATCGGCATGCGGAGCGACGATCGCGCATTGTTCCTCAGTGTGGACGTCGGTCAGGATCGGCAGCGAAAAATTCTTGCGCAAGTCGTCGAAGATCGGCATTGCCGCTTCAAGTCCCGCACCGCGCGTGCCGCCAAGAGACGTGCGATTGGCCTTGTCGTAGCTGGTCTTGTAGACGAGCCCAATGCCGAGCCTTTCGGTCAATTCCTTTAGCGCACCGGCCATGTCGAAAGCGTGCTGCCGCGATTCCAGCTGGCATGGACCGGCGATTAGCGACAGGGGCGCACCGTTGCCGAAAATGACCTTGCCGATCGCAACGGAGGAATTTGGCATCAGTGGATTGAGCTTGTTCATGCGATCTCCCGGAAGATGAAGGCTGAGCCCTGGCCTGGCGCCGGCGGCACGATGATATCACCGCCGCGCATGTGGTGTTCGACGGAATTGGCTGCAAGCAGCTTGGCGACGGCATCGCCGTGCCAAATCGAAAAGACGATCCCAGCAAAGCGGAGTTCAGATGGCACGCCGGCAGGAATGCCGAAGCGTGCCGAATAGGCTGCAGGATCCAGAACGGTCACGACGGCATTCGGCAGCTCATAGACAGTGCCGCCCTGCGCCTTGATCCCGGCTGCGATCGAAATCACATTGCGTTGTTCGAAGGGTTCGCCACTGACTGCCACGATTTCGACAATGCCGGTTGCGCCATTGGCGTGAGCCTGCAACGCAGTGCGGTCGACGTTCGGCGCATTGATCCGCTCGCAGGCGAAGAGAAAAGCGTCCGTTGCCTTGCCTGTAGCCGCGAAGGCCAGTTTGAACGATGCGGTGTCGCTCTTTCCCGCCGCATCGGTGAAGGCGCGCGAAAAGCTGAGCATGTCTCCCGCCGACAATCCGGCTTCCATGTAGCGCGCGTGGTCCGCGGCGGCGCTTTCGGTGCCCAGCGCCACGGCAGAAAATCCTTCATCGCCGTTTTCTTCGCGATAAGTGCGATCACGCGCGACAAAGACATTGCGGTTCGCGATCGCCGTTGCCACGGCCTGTCTGTCGGCGACCGCGAGCGGCTCGAGATAGGTGCCGTCGGGGAGGAAGACACAGCAGTTTTCCGTTCCGAAAGAGTGGATACCTGTCGGCGCAACGGTAAAGCCGAGCAAGGTCAAGCGCGCCCGTGCAACATCGAGGCTCGCGGTCGGCAGCACCAGGTGATCGAGCGGATGAGGGCTTGCGGGGGTGTTCTCGGTCATGTCCCGCGCGGTGTGCCTCATTCCTGAAAATGGTTCAAGGGCTTAGCCGGCGACTCAGCGGCAAGACCACATCAGGGCGCAGGGGACAGCAGCTCGTCAACTTGCAACGATGTCGGCCGAATAACGCAATTCGCGCAGCGGTTTGACCCGGCTGGTCGTCTCTGCATAGAGCGGATGCGCCTTGTAGGCGGCGAGCGCCGCTTCGTCCTCGAACTCGGCGTAGACGACCACATCAATCTCATCCGAGAGCGGGTCGACCTTGGTGTTGAGCGTTACCTCGAAATGACGCGAATGAGGTATCTTGCCAAGCGCCAGGAGACCCGTGCGCACTGCCTCGACATCCGCTTTATGCCGTGCGCTGAAGAAAACGATATGCCGGATCAACCCAGCCTCCTCGACCGTTGGACCGGCGTTCTTTTGTGTCAGCGGGAGCGTGCCGTCAATCGGCAGGTTTGTCGCGTCGGCGAACCGTGGCAACGAAGAGAAACTACACCATGCTGGTTACATAGTGCACGATGCGGGTCACCTCCCTCACCGTCCTGTCGAGGTAGCGGCCTTGGTTGTAAATGCCGTCCCAGATCAGGAAAAAGGTGACGGTCGTGATGACGATGACATAACGCATGACTAAAACTAGCGCATATGGGTGGTTGCAACCATAGCGATTCCGGCCCTGCTGAGACCCTCCCCCGAATTTTAGCGGCCTTTGGTCTGTATGCCGCGCTGCCTGCTGGCCAGAATGGCGCTACCGCTGCAGGGCGCCTTGGAAAGATAACCCCTGTCGGTTTCGACGACCGCTTCAGGAATCATATCATGCGCAAACGGACAATCTCCCTCGTTGCAATTCTTGTCGCTGCAGGCGGCATCTGGCTCAACAACACTTCGCTGCTGTCGAGCCGGCCGGGCGGCACCCCTTCGGTGCTTGCCCATCGCGGCCTGGCTCAGGATTTCGACCGTACCTCGGATCGGAAACATGCACGGCATGCTCGCATGCTGACGCTGCGCCATTCCTTCCTCGAAAACACGATACCCTCGATGGAAGCCGCCTTCGCGCTCGATGCGGACGCGCTCGAACTCGATGTCCATCCCACTACGGACGGCAAGTTCGCCGTCTTCCACGATTGGACGCTGGATTGTCGCACCGACGGCAAGGGTGAAACGCGCAGCCATGCAATGTCCGAATTGAAGACGCTCGATATCGGTTATGGCTACACTGCCGATGGCGGCAAGACCTTACCGTTTCGCGGCAAGAGTGTCGGCATGATGCCGTCGCTAGATGAAGTCTTACAGCGCTTCCCGAACCGGCGCTTCAATATCAACATCAAAAGCAACGATCCCAAGGAAGGCGAGATGCTGGCCGCCTGGCTCGCCACATTGACGCCGGCCGAGCGCGCCAATCTGACGGTCTATGGCGGTGACAGGCCTATAGAAGCAGTGAAGGCAGCGTTGCCGGATATGCACACGCTGAGCCGCGCATCCCTGACGCGCTGCATTCTTCGCTACGCTGCGCTCGGCTGGAGTGGCTACATTCCGCATGCCTGCCGCCAGGGCACTTTGCTCATTCCCGTCAACGTCGCGAAGTGGATGTGGGGCTGGCCCGATCGTTTTCTCGACCGTATGGACAGCGTCGGCAGCCGCGTCTACCTGCTCGGTCCCTATTCCGGTGGCGAGTTTTCACAAGGCCTCGACGACCCCGCCTCGATCGACCAACTGCCGGACGATTATTCCGGTGGGGTTTCGATGGACGCGCTGGATCTGGTCATGCCTGCCGTCAAGCGGCGTTTCGCACCACCTGCTTGAAGAGACACCTGTCTCAAACGGATTGGCCGTATCGGGACAGTATCTTAGCGCTGAGACAGTTTCGAGCCGACGCTCAAATCCTCGCCTCAAAGAGTGACGCGGTATTTTGCAAAGCCTGCTTCGCCCTCGCCCGCCGGCTCGATCTTCAGCGACTTCATCTGCGCAATAAACTCCTTCGCCTTGGCGCCGGTCTCGAACATGACGCTGGTTCCCGGTAGTGGCGCAAACGACCAGTTGGCGTCCGCCGACGGGTTGATGGTTCCTTTACTGATAATGTAGCGCACGATCACGTCGCGGTTGGTGTCGGGCGCTTCGTAGATGATCTTCGAGGCATTGACCTCCGGGAAATTGCCCCCGCCGCCGGCACGGTAGTTGTTGGTGGCGACGACGAATTTCCGCTTGGGATCAATTGGTTTGCCGTCGAATATCAAGTCAATGATGCGGTTCGAGCCGGCATTCACCAGCCCACCCTTCGAATCATATTTCGGTGGCTGCGACAGATCGATCTTGTAGGTGACGCCGTCGATCACGTCGAAATTATAGGATGGGAAGTCGGAGTCGATGAGCGCCTGGTCGGCTATGCCCGGTTCGATCCGGTTGAAGATGCCGGCCGACATTTCCAGCCATTCCTTCACTTCTGCTCCGGTGATTTCGACGGCGCGCACCGTGTTTGGATAGAGGTAGAGATCGGCGACGTTCTTGATGGCGATATCACCCACCGGCACGTCGGTGTAATAGTCGGCGCCGTTGCGCCCTCCCGCCTTGAACGGTGCCGCTGCCGACAGCAGCGGCATATCCTTCCACTCGGTGTTCTTCAGGATGTCCTTCAAGTACCAGGTCTGCGCCTGGCTGACGATCTGCACCGACGGATCGTCGGCGACCAGCGCAAAATAGGAATAGAGCGGCGCAGAGGTTTTGCCGACCGGCCGGCGCACATAGGCAAGCGTCGCCTCGTGGTCCTGTTTGAGCGCGTCGACGATGCGCTGGTCGTCAGCGACCGTCGGCTTGTTCGTCTTGTCGACCCGCTCAAAGATAGGCCTGGCCTCAGAGGTCGCCGAGACGATTTTCCACGTCGATCCGTCGCGCTCCAGCAACAGATCGATCAGCCCCATATGCGAGCCCCAGAAGCCGGCCATGACGGCGGGCTTGCCTTGCAACGTGCCCTTCGCCGTATCGACAGCTTCCAGCGACTGAAAGTCCTTCTTGCCAGGGAAGACCAGATGCTGGTGGCCGGTGAACACCGCATCGATACCTTCGACACCGGCAACGAAGAAGGAGGCATTCTCCATCAGGTCGCTTTGCTTCACGTCGATGCCGGAATGGGAGAGCGCAATGACGATGTCGGCGCCTTCTTCCTTCATCTGCGGCACCCACGCCTTGGCCGCCTCGACGATGTCGCGCGTCTTGACGCTGCCTTCGAGATTTTTCAGATCCCAGACCATGATCTGCGGCGGCACGAAGCCGATGATGCCGATCCTGATCGGTTGCTCGGCGCCCGATCCGTCCTTGATCTTCCTGTCGAGGATGACGTAAGGCTTGAGATAGAGCTTGTCGTCGCGCGGGTTCGCGGCAAGCTCCGTGCCGCGGATCAGGTTCGCGCAGACAAACGGGAAATTGGCACCGGCCAGCACCTTGTCCATGAACGACAGGCCGTAGTTGAACTCGTGGTTGCCGAGCGTCGAGCATTCGTAGCCGAGCAGGTTCATGACCTTCATGACCGGATGCAGATCGCCATCCTTCATCCCCCTCTCGTAGGCGATGTAGTCGCCCATCGGGTTGCCTTGCAGAAGGTCGCCATTATCGATCAGCATCGCGTTGGTTGCTTCCTTGCGCACGGCTTCAATCAATGATGCCGTTCGCGACAGCCCCATCGTGTCGTTAGCTTTGTCGGCGTAGTAATCGTAAGGCAGCACGTTCACGTGGATGTCGGTCGTCTCCATAATCCTCAGATGCGCCTGATTGGCTTGAGCCCGGGCGGAGAACGGGTGCAGCATGATCAGCGCTCCGCTGGCGGCGACGCCGGCGAGGAAATCGCGGCGTGAGACGAGGTGGCGCAATTGAGACATTCGTTTTCTCTTTCTTCCACGACGTGACAAGTCCTGCCCGAAGCAAAGCTTCGCGCCGAAATCCAGCCGAGTCCAGAAGCCGATTCCATCAAGAGGAGGTGACGCGCCGATGAGTGTCCGGCGGCGAACAATCAGCCCTTATCGTCGTCGCCCTGGGTGATCAGCCGCGCGCTGCGCTGACCGGTGAAGTAGATCCATAGCCAACTCAGGGAAACCGCAAGCCGGTTACGAAAGCCGATCAGGAAGTAAATATGTGCCAAGCCCCACAGCCACCAGGCAAGCCGGCCGGTGAGCTTGATCCAGCCGAAATCAATGACCGCGGCGCGCTTGCCGATCGTCGCCAGATCGCCGTCATGCCTGTAGCTGAAAGGGCGCGGTGTCGCGTCACCGGCAAGCCTTGCCTTGATCGTTGCGGCGACGTGCCGTCCCTGCTGCTTGGCGGCGGGCGCGACGCCCGGCACCAGCCGGCCATCCGGCCGCAGGACGTGCGCTGCGTCACCGACGACGAAAATCTCCGGGTTTCCCGGCACACTCAGGTCGGGCTCGACAAGCACCCTGCCTGCGCGGTCCGCTGCCGTGCCGAGCCATTCGGCGGCCGGCGAAGCGGCGACGCCCGCCGCCCAAAGAATTGTCCTGGCCGGCAAATGTGTGTCGCCGAAGACGACACCCTCGGCATCGCAGCGTGTAACTGCCCTGCCGAGTTCGACGGTCACGCCGAGCCGTCCGAGCGCCTTCATTGCATAATCGGAGAGTTCGGGAGCGAAATTCGAGAGGACGCGGTCGCCGGCCTCAATCAGCACCACACGCGTCTGCCGCGTGTCGATGTTGCGGAACTCGCCGCGCAGCGTGTCGTGCGCCAGTTCGGCAATGGTGCCGGCCAGTTCCACGCCGGTCGGCCCGCCGCCGACGACCGCCAGCGTCAGCAATGCCTGGCGCTTAGCGGGATCGGTTTCCCGCTCGGCCTGCTCGAAAGCCAAAAGAATACGCCGTCGAATGGTGGTGGCGTCCTCCAGAGTCTTCAGGCCCGGGGCGAACGGCTCCCATTCGTCATGGCCGAAATAGGCGTGCCGCGCGCCGGTGGCCAGCACCAGAGTGTCGTAAGCGACCGTGCCGCCGTCCTGCAGCAGCACGCGCTTGCCGTCGCGGTCGATTCCGGTCACGGTGGCGAGCAGCGTCGTCACGTCATTGCGCTTGCGCAGGAGATGGCGGATCGGCCAAGCCACTTCGGAGGTGGCCAGCGCCGTCGTCGCGACCTGGTAGAGCAGCGGCTGAAACAGATGGTGATTGCGCCTGTCGATCATGGTGATGCGCACCGGCGCGCCGGCAAGTGCGCGGGTGAACTCGAGGCCGCCGAAGCCGGCGCCTACGACGACGACGTGATGGTTGGCTATGTTCATCTCACTCATCCCTCTCGCCAAGGCTGATGTAAGTATCGTTGTGCAGTGCAGCAATACCTGCGCTGCAACTGCTTGGGACTCGTCTCTTGATGTCGTGAATACGCATGCTGCAGGCTCATTCCCGGATATAGCTTACGTCCCAGATATGACTTGGTTGGAACAGTATATTGCAGGTGAAGCATGGCTAGGAATGAAGACGAAAGCTCAGCGCAATACGCCTCGCCGCCTTGTTTTATGCACGAGCTCGATCCGGAGTTCCAAGCGCCGCTATCCGACTGGACCGATGTAAGGCGCTGGCGCAAGGCCGAGCGCGAGCGGTTGATCGTATCCCGCCTTGCCGTTTCAGCCGACACGCGCGCAGCTATGTCGCAGCGCATTGCCGAAGGGCTAGACGCGGTGATCGGCGACATCGCTGGCCGCATGGTCAGCCTCTACTGGCCGTTTCGCGGCGAGCCGGACCTGCGCCCGTGGATGGAGACCGTTAACGCGCGGGGGGGTCGCACGGCGTTGCCCGTCGTCGTCGAGAAAGACCGGCCGCTTGTCTTTCGCGCCTATACCCACGGAGACCGGCTGGAGAAGGGCGTCTGGAATATCCCGATACCGGCCGAGGGCGATCCGGTGCTGCCCGACATCGTCATTTCGCCGATCGTCGGCATCGATCCCGGGCAGTTTCGCCTGGGTTATGGCGGCGGCTTCTTCGATCGCACGCTTGCCGCGATGCCCTTCAAACCGCTGGTCATCGGCGTCGGCTACGATCTGCAGCGCATCGTCACCATCTACCCACAGCCGCACGACATTCCGATGGACCGTGTGGTGACCGAGGCATTCAACACCTAGGCGAGTTCGGGGCCTAGGCGAGCTCAGGCTTCATTCCCACGGCTGTGCGATCGACGATTTCGCGCAAGGCAAAGGACGAATTGATCTTCGTCACATGCGGCATTGCCGACAGCCACTCCTTGTGGATGCGTTCGTAGTCGACGAGATCCTTAGCCGCTATGCGCAGGATGTAATCATATTCACCCGACATCAGATGGCAGGACAGGACGTTCGGGCAGCGCTTTATCGCCGCCTCGAAATCCGACAACGTCTTCTCGAACTGCCCGGACAGCGATATATGCACGATCGCCGTCATCTGGTGCCCAAGTGCAGCGTTGGACAGCCGGGCGTGATAGCCGCGGATGGTTCCGGATTTCTCCAGATTGTCCAGCCGCCGCGAACAGGCCGACTGGGATAGGCCAACCTTCTCGGCGAGCGCTGCGTTGGGTATCCGCCCGTCCTTCTGCAACGTCTCGAGAATGGCGATATCAATCCTGTCGAGCGGCATTTTTGCGGGTTCCTGCGACAATTCCAATGTTTTGCGCAACGATTATCGAAGAGTGACCTCTCAGGCAAGCGCATTCGCAAACACTTACCGAACGATTCGTGGTTCACTATCTCTAGACAGGGAACAGCCCTAAAAGGGCCGGATCAGGAGAAAAAAGATGCGCGTCGGTTGCCCCCGGGAAATCAAGAACCATGAATACCGCGTCGGCCTGACACCCGGCTCGGTCCGCGAATATGTCGCGCATGGCCATGAAGTGCTTATCGAGACGGGCGCCGGCGCCGGCATCGGCGCCGATGACAACGCGTATCGCGCCGCCGGCGCCACGATCGCCAAGACGGCCGCCGACGTTTTTGGCAAGTCTGACATGATCGTGAAGGTCAAGGAGCCGCAGCCCAACGAATGGGTTCAGCTCCGCGACGGCCAGATCCTCTATACCTATCTGCATCTTGCTCCGGATCCGGAGCAGACCAAGGGCCTGCTGGCCTCTGGCGTGACCGCAATAGCATACGAGACCGTCACCGACGAGCGCGGCGGCCTGCCGCTCTTGGCGCCGATGTCGGAAGTTGCCGGCCGCCTGTCGATCCAGGCGGGCGCCACGGCGCTGCAAAAGGCCAATGGCGGCCGCGGCGTGCTGCTTGGCGGCGTGCCCGGCGTGCTGCCCGGCAAGGTCACTGTGCTCGGCGGCGGCGTCGTCGGCCTGCATGCCGCACGGATGGCTGCCGGCCTTGGCGCCGACGTCACCATCATTGACCGCTCGCTCCCGCGCCTGCGTCAGCTCGATGATATCTTTGGCGGCCGCGTCCACACCCGCTACTCGACCGTCGAGGCGCTGGAGGAAGAGTGTTTTTCGGCTGACATCGTCGTCGGCGCCGTGCTGATCCCGGGGGCAGCAGCGCCCAAGCTGGTGACGCGCGAAATGCTGTCGGGCATGAAGAAAGGCGCCGTGCTGGTCGACGTCGCCATCGACCAGGGCGGCTGCTTCGAGACCTCGCACGCCACCACCCATGCCGAGCCGACCTATGAGGTCGACGGCGTCATCCACTATTGCGTCGCCAACATGCCGGGTGCGGTGCCGGTCACCTCGGCCCACGCGCTCAACAATGCGACGCTGCATTATGGCCTGCAGCTCGCCGACAAGGGCCTCAAGGCGCTGGTAGACGACCACCATCTGCGCAACGGGCTGAACGTCCACAAGGGCAAGGTCACGAATCGCGCAGTGGCCGAAGCGCTCGGTTACGAGCTGGTCGAGCCGAAGGCCGTTCTCGCGGCCTGAGCTGTCCGAATCTGCCTCTCCAGTGCCCGTCGGTTTCGTCCGACGGGTTTTTTCTTATGTGAAAAACTGAAAAGTGTCGGGCGCGCGGAATAACCGGACAACAAAAAAGCGGAGCCAAAGCCCCGCTTCCTCGGTTGTCGAAAATTCCCGCCGGTTCATCCGCGGTCGGTAAATCGATCGACTGTCGCTTTCTACCGCCGATATGCGACGGGAGTACGACAGCCCCAAGCCGGTGCGACCTGTCCGGTTACGCGCGGTCGATCCGGCACTGATAGCAATTGTTGCGCGCCGAGCGGATGTGGACGTAAGCAATGTCGTCGCGTTGGAACAACGTCTCTGCCCGTGCGGCAATGGCGTCGGTCGGAATGACGCCGCCGCTGCCGTAAACGATGCGGTCGTCCTTGCCATAACCGCGCACGATGTAATCGCTGCTTTCGAGCATTTCGGGAAGCAACTTAACCTCGGCAGCGCGTTCGCATTCTTCAGCATGAAGGAAGATCGGCCCGGTTTCGGCATAAGGCTGCAGCTCCGGAAAAGGCCGATAGGCCAGAACAAGATAGGCTTCTTCCGCAGCAACATTCTTCAAGCAATGACGGCAAGGCACGCCGTCGCCGTCTGAAATCTGCCGCTCTGGCTTCAGGCCATAAGCATCCGGCCCGCCGCGCTGAAGTGCGCGGACCGCATCGGTTGGCAAGGCTTTGAATTTTAGCGTCATGGCAAAATCTCCGGTGTCGTCGACCGGAAATTATGCTCGCAAGACAGAGCTTCCCACCCGATTCCTGCCGAAATGGATCAGTCCATCAGCGCGTCGAGACCGCGAACCAGACCTTTGATCTGCTGTACCCTTCTGATGGCGAGCAGCGTGCCCGCCACGTAAGGCGCCGCGGAAGAGCCGGCGTCGTGGCGTATGGTCAACCGCTCGTCTGGCAGACCGAACAGCGCCTCGCAGGACAGGATGTAGGACGGCAGCCGAAGCGCGTGCACTTGCACCCCCTCGCCTGCGCCGACCGCACCCCCGCGTGTGGCCGGCACGCCAGAGACCTCCGAGACCGGCTTTGCCGTTGAGGCCTTGCGGATGTCGGCCAGCGCCTCAGCAAGCTCCCGTGCGGTACCGGAGGGCGCGTCGGGCTTCTTTGCACTGGCATAATCGATGACCTCGACATCCGGCACGTATTTTGCCGCCATAAGTGCAAACCGCTTCATCAGAGTGGCGGTGATGGAAAAATTGCCAGCGGCAACGACGCCGACGCCGTTGGCGCGCGCCGCGGCGTCGATGTCGGCATAGTCGGCAGCACCCAGTCCCGACGTGCCGATCACCGTGTGCCGTCCCTTGTCGATGGCGAGCAGCACATGGTCTTTCACGACATGCGGCTTGGTGAAGTCGACCAGCACGTCCGACGGCGCCTCCAGCGCCTCGGCGAGCGAGGCCGAAACGGTGATACCATTAGCCGGCATGCCAACCAGCAGGCCGGAATCCTGCCCTGCGCCGCTGCGTGACACAGCCCCGGCCAGCTCCATGTCGCCTTGCGCCCCGATCGCCGGAACCAGCGCCTTGCCGACCCAGCCGGTCGCGCCGGCCATTACCACGCGTATTGCCATCATGCGATCCTCCATCACCATCAGTTTTTAGACGATAGCGATATGGAAAGAGCCAAGCTCATTCAAGTCGGGTCCGCCTTTGAGTGTTGATCCAGACCCTGGGACGTTGCAAAGACAAGCTGAAGCTCGGATGAACCGGCCTGAAAATCAGGGCCGCATGACGCTGGCCGCGCGATCGGCAAAAGACATCGGATGTACGACCTCCTTTTTTTGCGCCACTGGCGTAAAGCCGAGTTTTTGATAGAGCGGCAGTGCTGCTGGGTGATCGAGGGTGCAGGTCTGCACCGTCACCCGCCTTGGCCCGTGCGACCATGCCGCGGCGATTGCCGCACCGAGGAACCAGCGACCGATGCCTTGCCCGGTCGCGTGCTCCATCATTCCGAAATAAGCGAGTTCCACTTCCTCCGGCAAATGCGGCTTGAGGTCGAAGAAGCCGGCCGGCGCACCATCCAGATAAAGCACCCTGATGTCGCGGTCCTCGCGGTGGATGCCCGCCGCAAGCTCCTCGTCGCTCAGCCTCAACACATTGACCCAGTGCCATTTGCGGCCGACCCGATCCATCAAATAGCGGTAGAAATGCAGGGGAATGTCTTTGGTCTTGAGCAGCGCGATCTGGCGGTTGTACGGCAGCGGC
The DNA here is from genome assembly GCF_040318075.1 of Mesorhizobium sp. M1328. NCBI lineage: Bacteria > Pseudomonadati > Pseudomonadota > Alphaproteobacteria > Hyphomicrobiales > Phyllobacteriaceae > Mesorhizobium > Mesorhizobium sp. M1328. The sequence goes on from NZ_JAMYLO010000017.1 coordinate 155,982, forward strand.
GGCGAATAGGCAGGCGGCACATGCATTTCGAGAAACGTCACGGTGACGTCGATGTCTTCCAGCGATCCGTCTTCCATCACCGTCAGTCCTTGCCCGTCACGACGGGCGTGTCGGAAAGCCCGCCCCATTCGGTCCATGAACCGTCATAAAGCCTGTTGTCGGCATGGCCAAGCGTCTCCAAAGCTAGCGTGACGGCTGCCGCGGTGACGCCCGACCCGCAGGAGGTGACGACCGGCTTCGACAGGTCGATGCCGGCGTCCTCGATCACTTTACGCAGCCTGTCCTTGGGCAACAATTCGCCGTTATCCGAAAGCGCCGAAAACGGCACGTTGTGCGCGCCCGGCATATGGCCGGAGCGGATGCCGGGGCGCGGCTCCGGCTCGGTGCCGGCAAAACGGCCAGGCGAGCGCGCGTCGGCGATCTGGCTCTCCCTCGTCTCGACGATCCGGCGCATGTCGGCAAGGCTGGCGACGCGGGCGGCATCGAAGTTGGCATAAAACACGCAAGGCGCGATCTTCGTCGGCTCCGCCGTCACCGGCCGTCCGGCGGCTTTCCAACGATCGAAGCCGCCGTCGAGTATATAGACCTGGAACACGCCCATGACGCGAAACAACCACCAGGCGCGCGGTGCAGAAAAGAACCCTGGCCCGTCGTAGACAACAATCGTGTCATCGGCCGAAATACCCATCGCGCCGACATATTGCGCGAAATGCTGCGGCGACGGCAGCGTGTGCGGCAGAGCCGCGTCGGGGTCCGAAACCGCATCCTGGTCGAGGAAGCCGGCGCCTGGAATATGCGCTGCGTCATACTCGGCGCGCGCGTCACGCTTTTGCGCCGGCAGATACCAGGACGCGTCGACAATCGTCAGGCCCGGTTCGCCGAGCCGCTTCTGCAACCAATCGGCATCGATGGTGAAAGGACTGTCGTCGGCCATCTTTCTCTCCTGTCCCGCCTGTCGCAGTCCTATATCAGGCTGGCGGCATAGGACCAAAGCGAATGCGGAAGCGCCGGTTCTCGCGGCCCTTCTTCTCGATCTTGCCGATATGGATCTCGCCGATTTCGCTGGTGCTCTTTACATGGGTGCCGCCGCAAGGCTGGCTGTCGATCGAAGCGTTCTCGCCGATGCAGACCAATCGGATCTTTCCCGTGCCAGCCGGGGGCCGCACATTCTTGGATTTCACCAAGCCCGGATTGGATGCCAGTTCCTCGTCGGAAATGAGCCGGGTGAAGATCGGGTGGTCGGCTCGCACCAGCTCCATCAGTCTGGCCGTCACGTCTTCCTTGGTAAAGCCGGCGTCCGGGATGTCGAAATCGATACGGCTGTCGTCCTCGGAAACCGCGGCGCCGGTGATCGGGAACGGACAGACGACGGTAAGCAGGTGGCAGGCAGAATGCATGCGCATCAGCAACTGCCGCCGCGGCCAGTCGATGGCGAGCCTCATGCGCTCGCCCACCTTTGGAACTGTCTGCTCCGGCGCCGGCACATGGATGATCTCGTCCTTGGTTTCGCCGGTGATCGTAGCGGCAATCGCTATGCCGGTGCCGTCGGCGCGTTCGAGCTGCCGGTGTCGCCCGGCTGCCCGCCCGATGTGGCGTAAAACACCGTCCGGTCCAGAATGATGCCGCCGCGATCGTTTACTGCGACGACGGTGGCGTCGGCCGTCCCCAGATAGGCGTCGTCACGAAACAGCGCCTCGGTCTTGTGCGCCATCATGCAACCCTTTCGAACGGTACCGAAATCGTGGTCCGTTGCTCCATCCAGCCCGGCACCGGCAGCTTCTTTTCGCGCAGGAATTCAGGATTGAACAGCTTCGACTGGTAGCGCGTGCCGTAGTCGCAAAGCATGGTCACGATGGTGTGGCCGGGGCCTAGCTCGCGCGCCAGGCGAATGGCGCCGGCAATGTTGATGCCCGTCGAACCGCCAACGCAAAGCCCCTCCTCCTGGATCAGGTCGAATACGATCGGCAGTGCGTCCTCGTCGGGGATCTGGAAGGCAAAATCGGGTGTAAAGCCTTGGAGGTTGGCGGTGATCCGCCCCTGCCCGATGCCTTCGGTGATCGAACTGCCCTCGGATTTCAGCTCGCCGCTGGTGTAGAAGGAATAGAGCGCTGCCCCCAGCGGATCGGCCAGCGCGATCTTGACCTGGCTGTTTTTTGCCTTCAGCCCGAAACCGACGCCTGCCAGAGTGCCGCCGGAACCGACCGCCGACACGAAACCATCCACCTTGCCGTCAGTCTGGTTCCAGATTTCTTCGGCCGTGGTGCGGATATGGCCGTCACGGTTGGCGACATTGTCGAACTGGTTGGCCCAGATCGCGCCGTTTGGCTCGGTCTTCGCCATCTGCTCGGCCAGCCGGCCCGACAGCTTCACGTAGTTGTTCGGGTTCTTGTAGGGCACGGCGGGCACTTCGATCAGCTCGGCGCCGAGCAGTTTGATCGTATCCTTCTTCTCCTGGCTCTGGGTGTCGGGAATGACGATTACCGTGCGGTAGCCGAGTGCCTTGGCAACCAGTGTCAATCCGATGCCGGTATTTCCGGCCGTCCCCTCGACGATGACGCCGCCGGGCCGCAGCAGCCCGCGCTGCTCGGCATCGCGGATGATAAACAGGCCGGCGCGGTCCTTGACCGACTGCCCGGGATTCATGAATTCGGCCTTGCCCAGGATCTCGCAGCCGGTTGCTTCCGAGGCCTTGTTGAGGCGGATCAGGGGCGTGTTGCCGATCACGTCGATCACAGAACGGGGCATGGAGATTCCTTTGTGGGTGCGGCGAAACCCTAGAAACCCGAAGCTTCGGTTTCAAGGCAAGAATTTGCCTGGTCCAGTCGCATTTCGCACACTGCAATTCCTGCAGCCAGGAGCGCCCGGCCGGTATTCATTTCAACCATGTACCGAAAAGCACTCTTTTCATTCGATTTCTTCACCGCTAGAGCACAGGCTAAGAAGAGCCGGCGGGGCGCAACATGACACTCTATCGGGCCAATCCGAAGCATGGCGTCGCCTGGATTACGGGCGGCAGCAGCGGTATCGGCCGTTCGCTGGCCAAGGATCTTGCCGCTCAGGGCTATGTCGTCGCGGTGACTGCGCCCGATGACCATCCGATCGATACGCTCATCGTCGAAACGGCGCAGATGGCGGGCCGTGTCGCAGCCTATCCTTGCGACGTGACCGACGAAAAACGCATGGCGAAGACGGTTGCAGCGATCGAGAAAGATCTCGGTCCGATCGTGTTGGCAGTGTTCAACGCTGGAAGCTATATCGCAACGCCGGGCGAGGATCTTGTGGCGCGCAATTTCCGTCGGTCTTTCGAAGTCAATTATTTCGGCATCATCAATGGCCTGGTGCCTGTCATCGAACGCATGCGCGTGCGCTCGCGCGGCCATGTCGTGCTGATCGGTTCGGTTACCGCCTATTTCGGCTGGCCCACCACCGCCGCCTATGGCGGCACCAAGGCGGCAGTCAATATCCTGGCCGAGTCGCTGAAATACGATTTCGACAAGATGAACGTCCGCATCCAGGTGATTAATCCGGGCTTTGTCGACACGCGGCTGACTGAGAAGAACTTCCTGCCGATGCCGGGATTGATGCCGGTCAATCTGGCCTCGCGCCGCATCGCGCAAGGCATCGAATACGGCGGCTTCGAAGTCACTTTCCCACGCCGCCTGAGCTGGACGCTGAAGCTGCTTAGGATGCTGCCGAGGCCGTTCTGCCGATGGGTGATCAGCACGGTCACCCGCTGGAATGCGCGGCCACTGAATTTCGACCGCAAGCCACCGGTCGAATAGGATCGGTGACGGGGCGACGGATCGTGTTTGCGGGTCGCTGGGGCGCCACGTCATCGCCGGCGACGCGCTGTCGCCATCGACCACGGCTTTCCTCGCGCAGCGGATCGTCGTGTGGGTCGAGGCGGTGGTGAAGTGAACCAAAGGCCTCAAGCAAGAGGGGCACCCCCGGCGAGGACACCGCGCCCAGTTAAAAAAAGTAATAAAAAACCACCCATAGGCGCCCCCACCAAACACAGAATATAACGGCCCCCCAGGAGGGCCCGTTGCCCACCAACC